>NZ_CP012406.1:328750-657500 GCF_001305595.1 Azospirillum thiophilum | reverse complement strand
CCGAGGATGCTGTGCACCGCGACCGGGTCGGTCGGCGCGATGGCCGCCCCCAGCACCAGGCACCAGACCAGCGGGACGCCGATGCCGGCCACCCAGTAGGCAATCCACAGCCCGGCGCCCATGACCCCGGTGAAGAGCACGACGCCGACCGTCGCCAGTGCCAGCACCGTCCATTTCCGCTTCAACAGGGCGCACAGATCCTCGTTCACCGCGGCGGCATAGAGCAGCAGGCTGAGAATGCCGTCCAGCAGGATCCCCGGCAGGCTGATCTGGCCGACCAGGCTGCGCAGCCAGTTGCCGGCGCCCAGGCTGGCGGCGAGGCGGTCGGCACCGCTGAGCAGGAGCGCCAGCACCAGCCCTTCGAGGAACAGGGCGATGGTGCCGGGCAGCTTCAACCAGCGGTGGTTGATGAAGCCGAAGGTCGCCGCCAGGGTCAGCAGGATGGCGGACAGGTCGAACGGGCTCACGGGTCACCCCCGAAAAACGATGCGAAAGCCGGTAATACCCGGCATCGCGGCCGGCCCCCGGCAACAAAGCCGCGGCAACGGCGACGATATCGACAACATCGCCGCGACCTTGAAGATCGCGACCGCATGAGGAGGCGCCCAAACTACTCCAAAATGGCTAGGGGGATCGCATTGCCTCCCATCTGGCGATTGCTTATCTTCGCGCCATGCTTCTCATGAAAATCCGGATCTTTTGTCCGACCGTTCCACGCCGCGGCCCGGCATCGGCTGCGGCACCACCTGCATGAGCGCCGATCCGATCTGGCAGGACGCCGCCCGGCTGCGGCATGCCGGGCAGCCGGGCAAAGATTCGCCGGGAGGCCCTTTTACAGGCGGGCCGCCGGACCTGTTCACCGGCGGCGGGGCGATGGGCGAGCGGATGCGCGCGATGGACTGGTCGGCAACGCCGCTCGGCCCGGCGGCGGGCTGGCCGCAGTCGCTGCGCACCGTCGTCACCCTGATGCTGACCTCCAGCTTCCCGATGTTCACGGTGTGGGGGCCGGAGCTGACCTTCCTCCACAACGACAGCTACCGCCCGATGCTGGGCGGCAAGCCGGAGGCGCTGGGCCGCCCCTTCGCCGAGGTATGGGCCGACATCTGGGAGGATTTGGCGCCCTTCGTGGCACGGGCGCTGGCCGGCGAGGCGACCTACCACGAGGACATGCTGCTGGTGATGGAGCGGCACGGCTACCGGGAGGAGACCTATTTCACCTTCTCCTACAGCCCGGTGCGTGACGAGACCGACCGCGTCGCCGGCATGTTCTGCGCCTGCACCGAAAACACCGGCCGCGTCCTGGCCGAACGGCGGCTGACCTTCCAGCTCGATCTGGCGGAGCGGCTGCGCGGGCTGAACGATCCGGTCGGCATCACCGCCGCCGCCTCCGGGGCGATCGGCCGCCATCTGGAGGTGGCGCGGGCCGGCTACGGCCGCGTCGACCCGACCGGGACCATGCTGTCGGTCGAATGCGACTGGACGGACGGGACGGTGGCCAGCCTCGCCGGCCGGATCCGGCCGCTGGACGCCTTCGGCCCCGTGATCATCGCCGGGCTGCGGGCCGGGCGCACCCTGCGGCTCGACGATATGACGGACGACCCGCGCACCGCCGGCGGCGGCATAGCCGCGGCTTTCGCCGCCATCGGGGTGCGGTCGCTGCTGGCGGTGCCGCTGCTGGAGGCGGGGCAGCTGACGGCCATTCTCTATCTGCACGCGGCCCGGCCCCGCCATTGGACCGACGCCGACGCCGCACTGGCCGAGGATGTGGCGGAACGGACCTGGGCCGCGGTGGAGCGCGCGGTGGCGGAGACCGCGTTGCGGGCCGCCAACCGGGCGCTGATGCACGAACGCGCCGCGGTGGAGGCGGCCAATGCCCGGCTGGCGGCAGAGGGGGACCGGCTGCGCGCCCTGTTCCGGCAGGCGCCCGGCTTCATGTGCGTGCTGCGCGGGCCGGACCATGTGTTCGAAATGACCAACGACGCCTATCTCCAACTCGTCGGGCGCCGCGATCTGGCCGGCCGCCCTGCCCGCGATGCATTGCCGGAGGTGCAGGGCCAGGGATTCTTCGAGCTGCTCGACCGCGTCTATGCCGACGGCGAGCCCTTCGTCGGGCACGGCATGCCGATCCGTTTCCAGCGCCGTCCGGGCGGACCGCTGGAGGAACGCTTCCTCACCTTCGTCTACCAGCCGATCAGGGACGAGGCCGGTCAGGTCGCCGGCCTGTTCGTGGAAGGCAGCGACGTCACCGAGGCCAAGCGGGCGGAGCAGACGCTGCAACAGCTCAACGCCACGCTGGAGGCCCGCGTCGCCGAGGAGGTGGCCGAACGCGAGCGCGTGCAGGTGACGCTGCTCCAGACCCAGAAGACCGAGGCCCTGGGCCGGATGACCGGCGGCGTCGCCCATGACTTCAACAACCTTCTGCAGGCGCTGTCCGGCTGCCTGCACATGATCGAGAGGCGGGCGGGCAACCCGCGCATCCAGCCGCTGGTCGATGCCGGCAGGCAGGCGGTGGACCGCGGCGCCAAGCTGGTGCAGCAACTGATGGCCTTCGCCCGCCGTCAGGCGTTGCGGCCGGAGCCGGTCGACCTGCGCGACCGCGTGCTCGGCATGTCGGAGTTGCTGAACCGCGCCCTGCGCGCCGACATCCGGCTGGAGATCGAGCTGGCGGCCGGCGTGTGGCCGGTGGAGGTCGATCCGACGCAGCTGGAGCTGGCCCTGCTGAACCTCGTGGTGAACGCGCGCGACGCGCTGCCGGGCGGCGGCTCGCTGGTCATCCGGGCGGTAAACAGGAGCGTGATGCCCGGCGACCCGCAGGTGCCGGACGGGCTGTCCGGCGATTTCGTGCAGCTGACGGTGAGCGACACCGGCACCGGCATGCCGGCCGACGTGCGGGCGCGCGCCTTCGACCCCTTCTTCACCACCAAGGAGACCGGCCAGGGCAGCGGCCTGGGCCTGTCGCAGGTCTATGGCTTCGCCCGCCATTCCGGCGGCATCGCCTGGATCGACAGCGAGGAGGGGCGCGGCACCACCGTCGGGCTGCTGATCCGCCGCTCCGCCACCGCCCCGGCGGCAGAGGCCGGGGCGGCGACGGTGGAGAGCGCCGCGTCCCGCCATGGCGGCCGCGTCCTGGTGGTGGAGGACGACCCGATCGTCGCCCTGACCGTCGCGACCGCGCTGGAGGATGCCGGCTTCACCGTCACCCGCGCCGCCATGGCCGACGAGGCGCTGGCACTGCTTGCCGCCGGCGGTTTCGACCTGCTGTTCAGCGACGTGGTGATGCCCGGCGCGATGAGCGGCGTCGATCTGGCCCAAGCCGCCCGGCGCCTCCACCCCGGACTTCCGGTGGTGCTCGCCACCGGCTACAGCGAGGAGGTCGCGCGGGCGACCGGCGTGCTGGTGCTGCCCAAGCCCTACCGCATCGAGCATCTGGTCGGGGTGCTGGACCGGGTCCTGACCGAAGCCGGCCGGCCGCAACACAGCCCGGGCCGCCACGCCCCGCCTGGACCGGAATGCCGCCCGGATTCTTCGCCCGCTTGAATTTTAGTGTCTATATATAAAGCATTTTCCCTACCGTCCCGGCCGCCCTTCGCACGTCATGAAAATAGTGACCGCCACCAGCGATCTATGGGCATTTGATCGATTCTTCAAAGGATTGGCCATTGTCTTCCATAAACTAACCCTTTTTGTCGGTTGACCTCGAACTCTTCGAAGACTTAAATCGGATTTAGTGTTTCCGGCTTCGCCAGACCGGCTCCGGATGCTGCCCCACGTCGCTCCACAGCGTCGCTCCACAGGGCTGCCGTACAGGAGGAGGCCGCCATGGACGGGTCCACGCCGATCTCCTTCATGCCTTCGTGTCCGGCGGTCCCGGCGGGCGCGCCGATCGCCTGCGACCGCTGCCCGACACGCGCGGCCAGCCTGTGCCGCCTGCTGGACCGGCGGGATCTGGAGCGGCTGTTCCCCCACGGGCCGCGCGTCCAGCTGTGCCGGGCCGGGACGATGCTGTTCCGGCAGGGCGAGCCGGTCCAGTCCGTCTTCATCCTGAAGAGCGGCTGGATCGCCACTTACAAACTGTTCGAGAACGGCCAGCGCCAGATCATCCGCTTCGCCCTTCCCGGCGACCTGCTTGGGTTCGAGGGCAGCGAGGCGGCCGGGATGACCTGCAGCGCCGAGGCGATCACCGACGTCGCCCTGTGCAGGATCCGCCATTCCCTGTTCTTCCGCGTCTGCACCGCATCGCCGCAGCTCGCCATGA
This sequence comes from Azospirillum thiophilum, assembly GCF_001305595.1. Lineage (NCBI taxonomy): Bacteria > Pseudomonadati > Pseudomonadota > Alphaproteobacteria > Rhodospirillales > Azospirillaceae > Azospirillum > Azospirillum thiophilum. Next base: position 653,245 of record NZ_CP012406.1, on the reverse strand, counting down.
GCTATGCCGGCACGCTGACGCGGGAGGTGCTGTCGGCCTGGAACCATCTGGGGGCGGTGGGCCAGCAGCCGGCACTGGGACGGGTGGCCAACCTTCTGCTCGACCTGCACCGCCGCGTCACCGCGCTGGAGGCCCTGCCGGACAGCGCCCCTCATGGGGTCCATGATGGCATCCGGGATGGCATCATGGACGACATTGCCGTGCCCGCAGTGCATCTGCCGATCAGCCAGATCCACATCGCCGACGCGACCGGCCTGACCTCCGTCCATGTCTGCCGAACGCTGAAGCAGATGCGCGCGATGGATCTGCTGGATTTCCAGAAGGGGCGCCTCGTCCTGCTCGACCCCGACCGGCTGGCGGAGATCGCCCAGCTTGACCCCGACCGGCCGGTGGGCGCCCTGCCGCCCCCCGCCCCCTGGGCAGTCGCATAGGGGGTGGGTCGGACCCTTTCGGACCTCCCCCGGCCTTCTCTTGATGCAGGTTAATGGGCGCCGCCGCCCGCGGCATAAACTGTCCCGAAAGGGAGGGCACGGCCATGATCACCATCGAGGACTGCATCGGACTGAGCGGGCTGACCCGTGAGGAGATCGACGCGATCGCGGAGCATGAGCATCTGCCCGAGATCGTCGCCGCCGAGTTGGGCAATTACCTGGACGCCACCAGGGACGGCCGGCGCGAAATCCGCCGGATGATCGAGGACGACATCGCCGCGGCCCGGGCGCATGGACAGCGGGAGCGCGTCGCCGTGCTGACGCTGACGCTCTGCCACTTCCTGAAGGAGCATGGGGGCGGGGAGCATGCGGCCACACACCATGGGAAGACCCGCGATGCGCGGCCCTGAGCGCCGGCAGGACCGGATGCCGGATCGGCCGGCGATGCGACGGGCGCCGACCCTCCTGCTGGCGACCCTGCTGGCTGCCGGCCTGCCCCTCGCCCTGGGCGCGGCGGCGGCCGGGCCGCGCACGCCGGACGGATCGGCGAGCGCGGTCGACGGCCGGTCGCTGGCGCTGGCGCTGTGCGGTGACTGCCATATCGTGGCGCCCGGCCGGACGACCGGCCCCGACGGTCTTTCCGGTCCCGATCCGGCCGGTCCCGATCCGGCCGGCTCCGATCTGGCCGGCCCCGATCTCGTCGAGCGGATGCAGGATCCCGCGATGACCGAACTGGCGCTGCGCAGCTACCTGCGCACGTCCCATCCGCTGATGCCCAACATCCGGCTGACACGCGGGGAAACCGACGACATCGTCGCCTACCTCCTGACCCTGAAGGAAGACCAACCATGAGCCCCCCGATGCCGGCAGGACAGCCGCCGCGCCTTCGGACCGTTCCACCGCCGGCCGCCGCCATCCTTGCGGCGACGATCGCGGCAATGCTTGCGGCGATGGTTGCGGCGGCCGGCCCGGCGGCTGCCGCCGACGCGGAGGCGGGCCGGCGCATCGCGGAGCAATGGTGCGCCTCCTGCCACATGGTGGAAGGCCGCCGGAGCGGCAGCGACGCCGCCCCGGCGCTGGCCGGCATTGCCCGCGATCCCGGCCGCGGCCCCGGCTGGGTCCGGGCCTGGCTGAACGACCCCCACCCGCCGATGCCCGACCTGTCGCTGACGCGGGCCGAGATCGACGACGTGGTCGCCTATCTGAACCGGCTGGCCGGCCGGTGAGGATGCGGGCGGGAAGGGCGTCCGATGCGCAGACACGGCCACATCAGACATGGCGACCTCTGGATCGTGCTGGCCGACAGCTCCGGCGCCCGGCTGTACCGCCGCCGGGCCGCCATGCCGGGCGCAGCCATGCCCGGTACCGCCATGCCCGGTGCCATCGAACCGCTGCCGTGCCGCTGCGGCGAGGGCGGCGGCGGCGGGGACTCGGTGCCCGGCGTGGCCGGCATCCTCAACGAGGCGGCGGCGCTCGGCCTGTTCGGCTCCCTGATGCTGGTGGCTCCGTCGCCGGCCCTGCATGCGCTGAAACGCGCGCTCCTGCCGGCCGCCGGCGCCCTGCTGGTGCGCGAAGAGACCCGCAACCTGCTCGCCCTGCCGGACGCGGCGCGCGCGGCAAGGCTGGCCGCCTTGCTGCGCGACCGGTAGGCCGGGCCGTCACCGCCGCGCCCTGTCACCGCCCCCTTGCCGTCGCTGGTGCCGTCGCCGCGAGGATCGCGCGTTCCAGGGCCGGCAGGTCATAGGGCTTCTGCAAATGGAAGGCCTTCCCGCCGAACGCCGCGATCTCCGCATCGTTCAGCACCATCCGGCCGGACGCGAACACCACCGGAAGTCCCGGCATGCGCCGCCTCAGCTCCGCCGCCAGATCCTCCCCGCGCCCGTCGGGCAGGGTCAGGTCGGTGAACAGCAGGTCGAAGCCCTCCCCCGCCCCGACGATGCGCAGCGCCTCCTCCACCCCTTCGGCCTCCAGCACCCGATGGCCGAGGTCGGCCAGAATCTCGGCGACCGACATGCGGATCAGGGCATCGTCCTCGACCAGGAGAACCGTCAGGCTTCCGATCAGCGCCTCGCCTGATGCATCCCCCGACACCCCGGCGGGAGCCGTCCCCGGCACGGTGCGGGCGGGAGGCGCCGGCTCCGGCTCCGGCTTGCGGCCGTTCAGCACCTGCCGGATCTTGCGGGCGAGGACGTCGCGGCTATAGGGCTTGCTCAGCAGCTCCACGCCGGGGTCCAGCCGGCCGCCATGGACGATCGCGTTCTGCGTGTAGCCGGAGGTGAACAGGACGGCCAGGTTGGGCAGGCGCTCCAGCGCCTTGCGCGCCAGCTCCGGGCTGCGCAGCGGTCCGGGCATCACCACGTCGGTGAACAGCAGGTCGATCGGAACGCCGCTCTCCAGGATCGCCAGCGCGCTCTGCGCGTCGCGCGCCTGCAGCACGCGGTAGTCGAGGTCGGCCAGCATGGCGATCACCGTCTGGCGGACCTCCTCGTCGTCCTCCACCACCAGCACGGTCTCGCTGCCGCCGCCGACCGGCGCGCTGTCCACCGCGACCGGCAGATCCTCGACGTCCTGCGTGCGCGGCAGATAGAGGCGGATCGTCGTTCCGTGCCCCATCTCGCTGTAGATCTTGATGTGCCCGCCCGACTGCTTGACGAAGCCATAGACCATGCTGAGCCCGAGGCCGGTGCCGTGCCCCTCCGGCTTGGTGGTGAAGAAGGGGTCGAACGCCCGCTCCTGCACCTCGGGCGGCATGCCGCTGCCGGTGTCGGTCACCGCCAGCATCACATACTGGCCGGCCTGCACGTCGCTGTGCCGGGCGGCATAGGCCTCGTCCAGCTCGGCATTGCCGGCCTCGATCGTCAGCTGGCCGTTGCCGTTCATCGCGTCGCGGGCGTTGATGGCCAGGTTGAGCACGGCGTTCTCCACCTGGGTCGGATCGACGACCGTGTTCCACAGCCCGCCGCCGCTGATCACCTCGATCCTGATCTCCTCACCCAGCGCCCGGCGCAGCATGTCATCGAGGCCGCGGATCAGCCGGCCCAGATTGACCACCCGCGGCTCCAGAGGCTGGCGCCGGGCGAAGGCCAGCAGGGACGAGGCGAGCTTGGCGCCGCGCGACACGCCGCTCAGCGCGTTGCGCACCCGGTCCGCCGCCCGCGGGTTGCCGCCCACCTCGTTGGCGAGCAGTTGCAGGTTGCCGCCGATCACCTGGAGAAGATTGTTGAAGTCGTGGGCGACGCCGCCGGTGAGCTGCCCGACCGCCTCCATCTTCTGGGCCCGGCGCAGCTGTTCCTCGGTCTGGCGCAACGCATCCGCCTGCTCCTTCTCCGCCGTGACGTGGCGGCCGTAGGCATAGACCAGATCGCCTTCCACCGAGCTGTGCCAGGAAATCCAGCGCGGCGTGCCGTCCCTGTGCCGGAAGCGGTTCTCGAAGTTGGTCAGGGTGCGCGTGACCGCATCCTCGTGCCCGCCCTGGGTCCATTCCAGATCCTCCGGCCAGACGAACTGCCGGAAGCTGCACCCGACCATCTCGTCCGGCCGATAGCCGAGAATCTCGGTCCAGGCCGGGTTGACCGCCCGGTAGAGGCCGTCGGTTCCCATCACGGCCAGCAGGTCGCGGGAATTGCGCCAGACCTGGTTGAGCTCGCGCGTCCGCTCGGCCACCCGCCGCTCCAGCTCCTCGTTCGCCGCGCGCAGCATGGCGCTGGTTTCCCGGCGCAGCCGGGCCAGACGCAGCGACCCCTCCACCCGCGCGATCAGTTCGCGGGCGCTGAAGGGCTTGGCCACGTAATCGTCCGCTCCGGCCTGCAACCCGTCGATGGCCGACTCCTCGCCGGCGCGCGCCGACAGCAGGATGATCGGCAGGTCGCGGGTGTCGGGGTCGCGGCGCAGGGCGTCGATCACGCCGAACCCGTCGAGGTGGGGCATCATCACGTCGGACAGCACGAGGTCGGGCCGGACGGCGCGGACGGCGGCCACGGCGGACCGCCCGTCGCCAACCGCCACCACCCGGTAGCCGGCCCCGGCCAGCAGCCGTTCGACATAGCCGCGCATGTCGGCATTGTCGTCGGCGAGCACGATGGTCTCGCCCTGCGCCCGGTCGGATGCCGCCGCAGCCGCAGCAGCTGCCGCATCCGCCGGCCTGCCGGCGGGCGCCGCCGCTTCCGCTTCGGGCAGCCAGCGCAGCGCCTCGGAGACGAAGAGTTCGGCGCGGGTGGCGGTGGGCGCCTGCGCCGTCCCGCCATCGGTATCGGTATCGGCCGCCGCCAGATGCGCCCTGCCGAACGGCAGGGAGACCGTGAAGACCGTCCCCTCGCCGACGCGGCTCTCGACCCGGACGGCGCCGCCATGGACCGCGGTCAGATCCTTGACCAGCGCCAGCCCGATCCCGGTTCCCTCATGGGTGCGCCCGACCTGCCCGTCGATCCGGTGGAAGCGGTCGAACACGCGGTCCAGCTCGGCTTCGGGGATGCCGGTCCCGGTGTCGCGGACCTTCAGCACGGCAGCCCCGCGGGTGGCCTCCAGCGTCACCGCGACCTCGCCCCGCAGGGTATATTTGAAGGCGTTGGAGATCAGGTTGAGAACGATCTTCTCCCACAGGTCGCGATCGATCCAGACCGGTTCGGGCAGGGCCGGGCAGTCGATCCGGTAGGCGAGCCCGGCCTTGTCCATCGCCGAGCGGAAGCTGCTCGCCAGATCGGCGGTATAGGCGGCAAGATCGACGGGCGCGAAGCTGGCGCGCATCCGTCCCGCCTCGATCCGCGAGAAGTCGAGCAGCGCGTTGACCAGCCGCAACAGCCGCTGGCCGTTGCGCTGCACCATCTCCAGCTCGTCGCGGGAAACGGTGACGGAGCGGCCGGCCTGCGGGGCCGGCCCGTGCAGCATCTCCTCCAGCGGACCCAGCATCAGGGTCAGCGGCGTGCGGAACTCGTGGCTGGCGTTGGAGAAGAAGGCGGTCTTGGCGCGGTCGATCTCGGCAAGCGCCTCGGCCCGGCGGCGCTCCGCCTCATAGCTCTCGGCATTGGCGATGGCGGCGGCGACCTGCCCGGCGATCAGACCCAGGAAGCGGCGATACCCGTCGTCGAACAGGCGGTACGGGTTGAGCCCGACGACCAGCAGGCCCGACCGGCCGGTTTCGCCGCTGGCCGGCAGCGGCAGCACGACCGCCTGCGTCGCCGGGCGGTTCCACACGCTGTCCGGCAGGGGGCCTGCGGCCAGGGCGCGCAGGTCGGGGATATGCGCGGGGCCGGTGGCCGGATCGACCAGCGGCCATACCGGCGCATCCGCCGCCAGCATCTCCGGGGCGGCGGGATGTCCGGCGGCGATGCCGGTGGCGGCGGCGAGCGCGAACTCGGCGCTGCCCGGTTCCGCCAGATAGATCAGGGCGAACGCCACGTCCTTCGGGTCGGTCGCCAGCGCCTCGGCGCTCCGGCCGCAGACCTCCTGCCAGGTCTGGGCACGCGAGGTGCGCGCGGCCAACTCGCGCAGCAGGGCGAGCTGGCGTTCGCCGATGATCCGTTCCGTGACGTCGGTGTTGGCGCAGATGATCCCGCCCGGGCTGCCGTCATCGTCGGGAATCGGGCTGTAGGAGAAGGTGTAGTAGGTCTCCTCCGGATAGCCGTTGCGCTCCATGATGAGGAGCTGGTCTTCGACGTAGGTTCCCTCCACCCCCGTCATGGCCGTCGTCAGCAGCGGATCGATGTCGGCCCAGATCTCGCTCCAGACCGTGGAGGTCGGCAGGCCGAGCGCCCGGGGATGCTTGCCACCGATGATCGACTTGTAGGGATCGTTGTAGAGATAGGTCAGCTCCCGTCCCCAGCCGATCCAGATCGGCTGCCGGGACGTCAGCATGATCCGCACCGCGGTCTTCAGGCTCTGTGGCCAGCCGTCGGGCGGGCCGAGCGGCGTCGCCTCCCAGTCATGGGCGCGCATCAATGCGCCGAGTTCCCCCCCGCCGGCGAGAAACCCCGGACCGGCGCCGTCCGGCGCCCCGATCACCGCCGCGGCGGCCGGACCGTCGCCGGCTACACCGTCATTCTGTGCTTGTGTGCTGGGATCCACTCGCCGCGCCGCCTTGTCCGACCCAAATTCGTAGTCGTGCGGAGTGTATGGACCGCCCCGGATGGCGCAAGCCGGAGATTTGCCATACCCCGATCGCCCAATGGCGCAGAAAGACCGCCGCCCCCCTGCCCGGAACGCTCACCCCTCCAGCACATACCGCCCCGGTGCCGGGCACAGCGGCGGGTAGCCGCGCTCCGCCGCGCCGACGGCGCGCGCCTCCACCGTCGCCGCCGCGGACCGGCTTTCCAGCCAGCCGGTCCAGGCCGGCCACCACGAGCCGCTGCGGGCGGGCGTGGACTCCAGCCACAGGTCGGGGTCGACGTAACGGTCGTCCGGCCCGCGCATGCCCATGCGGTAACGGCGGTCGGGACGGTCGGGGCCGGCGACGATGCCGGCATTGTGGCCGCCGTCGGTCAGCAGGAACACGCTCTGCGTATCGATCTGCAAATTGATCTTGTAGACCGAGCGCCAGGGCGCGACATGGTCGCGCAGCGTGCCGACGGCGAAGATCGGCGCCCGGATGTCGGACAGCGCCACCGGCCGCCCCTCCACCCGGTAGCGCCCTTCCGACAGCTCGTTGCCCAGCAGCAGCCGGCGCATGTATTCGGAATGCATCCGGAAGGGCAACCGCGTGCCGTCGGCGTTCCACGCCATCAGGTCGGTGATCTCCGGCCGCTCGCCGCGCAGATACTGCCGAACCGCCTGCGACCAGATCAGGTCGTTCGACCGCAGCATCTGGAAGGCGCCCGACATCTGCCCGGTGTCGAGATACCCCGACTGCCACATGACGTCCTCCAGATAGGCGACCTGGCTTTCGTTGATGTACAGCATCAGCTCGCCGGCTTCCGTGAAGTCGGTCTGGGCGGCCAGCAGCGTCACCGTCTTCAGCCGCGCGTCGCCGTCGCGCGCCATCGCCGCCGCCGCGATGGCCAGCAGCGTGCCGCCCAGGCAATAGCCGCAGGCATGCACCGGCGGCGGCGCTCCTCCGGTTCCACAGATCGCGTCTATGGCGTCGAGCGCCGCCATCACCCCCAGCCGCCGGTAATCGTCGAAGCCGGTGTCCCGCATCTCCGGTCCCGGATTGCGCCAGGAGACCATGAAGACGGTGAAGCCGCGCCCGACCAGATGGCGGACCAGCGAATTCTCCGGCGACAGGTCGAGGATATAATATTTCATGATCCAGGCCGGCACGATCAGCACCGGCTCGGCATGGACCGACGGGGTGGCGGGGGCGTACTGGATCAGCTCCATCAGCTCGTTGCGGAAGACGACGCTGCCCGGCGTCACCGCCACGTCGCGGCCGACCTGGAACCTGTCCACCCCCACGGCCCGCCGCCCGGTCGCCAGCCGCAGCACGTCCTCCGCCCAGTTCGCCATGCCTTGGGCGAAGTTCATCCCGCCGGTGGCGATGGCGGCGCGCAGGATCTCCGGGTTGGTGAAGGGGGTGTTGGACGGGGCGAAGACGTCCAGGATCTGGCGGGCGACGAAGGGCACGATGCGGGCGTCCGCCTGCGACAGGCCGGGGACGCCGGTGGTCGCGTTGTGCAGCCACTGCTGCGCCAGCAGGAAGGACTGGGCATGGAGCGCATAGGGGAACAGCCGCCAGTCCGGATCGGCGAAGCGGCGGTCTCCCGGCAGCGGCTCGATGCAGGGCGGGGTGTCGCGGTCGATCGCCGCGGCGCCGGCATAGACCGCCAGCCGCACCAGCTTGCGCATCGCCTTGTCGGCCAGCATCGCCTGCTTGCCCGGCGCGTTGCCCAGATGCATCGCCCAGTCGGCGAAGGCCAGCGCCACCGCCGCCGGCGACACCGACAGGGTGAAGCGTCCCTGCCAGGCATGGACCAGCCGGTCGAGGATCTCGCCGCTGAAGGGCAGATAGGGAAAGCCGTAGGCCGGGCTGCGCAGCTCGCCTGCGCCATGGCCGGCCGGTTCGGACGGCGGGCGGGCGGGCGGAATTGCGGCCGGCGGAATTGCGGCGGACGGTACGGCGGCAAGGGTGGCCGCCGGGACGGTTTCGAGCTCGGCCATCGCCATGGCTCTTCTCCTTGGGATGAGGATGTGCGCGTCAGTGGCAGGTCCAGACCGGCAGGTCGGCATTCTCCAGCATGTGGCGGGTGACGCCGCCCAGCACCGTTTCGAACGAGCGCGAATGGCCGTAGGCGCCCATGACGATCAGGTCGGCGTCCAGCGCATGCGCCTGGGCCAGGATGGCGCCGGGCGCCTCGAACTCGGCGGCGAAGTTGATGCGCACGTCGGCCTGCACCCCGTGCGCGGCGAGATGGTCGGCGATGCGCTGGTCCGGCCGGTCATCCCATCCGGGCGGATAGACCGACAGCAGCACCGGCTGCCGCGCCCGGCACAGCAGCGGCAGCGCGCCGCGGATCGCCCGCGCCGCCTCGCGCCGCCGGTTCCACGCCACCAGCACCCGGCCGGGCGCGAACTCGCGGCCGTAGCCGGGCGGGACGATCAGCAGCGACGGGGCGACCGTCAGGGCCAGCCGCCCCGCCTCCGGCGCCGTCAGGGTGCCGTCGATGACCGCCGGGTTGCCGCGCTCCGCCACCACGAGGTCGGCATAGAGGCTGTGGGCGGCCAGCCGTTCGACCGGGTCGCCGCGGTCCTCCAGCCAGGTGCCGGCGATGCCGGCGGCGGCGCAACGCTCCTGGAAGGCCGCGTCCAACGCCTCCGCCGCCGGCCTCCGCCCCCCCTTCCCCTGCCCCTGCCCCTGCCCCTGCGGCGCCCGGGTTGCCGCATCCGCGACCCAGGAGGGCTCGCGCCAGACCGAACTGTGCAGCGCCGTCACCCCGGCCCCGAGCAGGCGGCCGAGCGCGAGCGCAACCGACAGCGCCGGGCAGGAGGCGGGATCGTCGCCGGTCAGCACCAGCATCTTGCGGATATCCATGACCGCGTCCTCCCATCCACCGCTCCGGCCGGGGTCGTCCGCCGGTCCGTACCGCCATCCTGGCGGCCGGGCGGCGGGGCGGCCTTAACGTCGGTTAAGAATTGAGCCAGATTAAGGACGCACCCGCCCGGCCGCTGTTGTAATGGGCATCGGCAACCGGGGAGACAGAACCATGGCACCGCTGGCAGACACCGGCCCATCGGAAGCGCCTCCAGCCGATACCGCCGCATGGCACGCGCTGGACGCGGACGCGGTCGCCGGCCGGCTCGGCAGCCCGGCCGGGGGGCTGGACGGGGCGGAGGCGGCGGCCCGGCTCGGCCGCTTCGGCCCCAACCGCCTGACCCCGCCCCGGCGGCGGCCGGCCTGGCTGCGTTTCCTGGCCCAGTTCCACAATCTGCTGATCTATGTCCTGCTGGCGTCGGGCGCGGTGGCGCTGGCGCTGCGGCACTGGACCGATGCCGGGGTGATCTTCGGCGTCGTGCTGGTCAACGCGCTGATCGGCTACCTCCAGGAGGGCAAGGCCGAACAGGCGATGGAGGCGATCCGCAACATGCTGTCGCCCCATGCGGTGGTGCTGCGCGACGGCCATGCGGTGACACTGGAGGCCGAGGCGCTGGTGCCGGGCGACCGCGTCTTCCTGGCGTCGGGCGACCGGGTGCCGGCCGACCTGCGGCTCGTCCGCGCCAAGGGCCTGCTGGTGCAGGAAGCTGCCTTGACCGGCGAATCCGTCCCCGCCGCCAAGGCGACGGCGGCGGTCGCCGCCGATGCGGCGCTCGGCGACCGCGCCGGCATGGCCTATGCCGGGACCATCGTCGCCCAGGGCCAGGGCACGGGCATCGTGGTGGCGACCGGCGACGCGACGGAGATCGGGCGGATCGGCCATCTGCTGGCCTCCGTCGCCCAGGTGGCGACGCCGCTGCTGGTGCAGATGGCGCGCTTCGGGCGCTGGCTGACCGGCGGGATCCTGCTGCTGGCGGCGCTGACCTTCGCCTTCGGCCGGCTGGTGCATGGCGAGCCGTGGCAGGACATGCTGCTGGCCGCGGTCGGGCTGGCGGTGGCGGCGATCCCGGAAGGGCTGCCGGCGGTGATGACCATCACGCTGGCGGTCGGCGTGACCCGGATGGCCCGGCGCAACGCCATCATCCGCCATTTGCCGGCGGTGGAGACGCTGGGCTCGGTCGGCACCATCTGCACCGACAAGACCGGCACCCTGACCCGCAACGAGCTGGTGGCGCAGAGCGTCGTCACCGCCGACGGCAGCTATACGGTCGGCGGCAGCGGCTACGCCCCCGAAGGGGAGTTCAGCGAGGGCAACCGCCTCGTCGACCCGGCGCAGGAAACGGTGCTGGCCGCGCTGGCGCGCGCCGCCCTGCTGTGCAACGACGCCGCCCTGCACCGCGATGCCGGGGGCACATGGCGGATGACCGGCGATCCCACCGACGGCGCCCTGCTGGCGCTGGCGATGAAGGCCGGGCTCGACCCGGCGGTCGAGCTTGGGCGCTGCCCGCGCCGCGACGCCATCCCCTTCGAATCCGAACGCCAGTTCATGGCCACCCTGCACCACGACCATGCCGGCCATGGCCTCCTGCTGGTGAAGGGCGCGCCCGAACGGGTGCTGGATCTCTGCGAGCGCGAGCGCCGGGCCGGCGGCAGCGCCCCGCTCGACCGCGGGCGTTGGACCGCGCTCACCGCCGAACTGGCCGGCCGGGGCCAGCGGGTGCTGGCGCTGGCGATGCGCCGCACCCCGATCGACCTGTCCGAACTGAATCTGGACGACCTGCGCGAGGAGGGGCTGGAGCTGCTCGGCCTGTGCGGCCTGATCGACCCGCCGCGGGAGGAGGCGCTGCGCGCCGTCGCCGCCTGCCGCGATGCCGGCATCACGGTGAAGATGATCACCGGCGACCACGCCGCCACCGCCGCCGCCATCGGCCGGACCTTCGGGCTGGGCGACGGCGTCACCAGCGGGCCGGCGCTGGACCGGCTCGACGATGACGGCTTCGCCGCCGCCGCCCGCGCCAACAGCGTCTTCGCCCGCACCACGCCGGAACACAAGCTGCGCCTGATCGCCGCGCTCCAGGCGGACGGCCGCACCATCGCCATGACCGGCGACGGCGTCAACGACGCCCCGGCGCTGAAGCGTGCCGACGTCGGCGTCGCCATGGGCCGCGACGGCACCGAGGCGGCGAAGGAGGCGGCGGCGATGGTGCTGGCCGACGACAATTTCGCCTCCATCGTCCATGCGGTGGAGGAGGGCCGCACCGTCTACGACAATCTGCGCAAGACCATCCTGTTCATGCTGCCGACCAACGGCGCCCAGGCGGCGGTCATCCTGGCGGCGGTGCTGTCCGGCACGATCCTGCCGATCACCCCGGTGCAGATCCTGTGGGTCAACATGGTGACCGCGGTGACGCTGGGGCTGGCGCTGGCCTTCGAGGCGCCGGAGCCGGGGGTGATGGCCCGCCCGCCCCGCCCGCGCCACGAGCCGATCCTGACCGGCCGGATGCTGCGGCGGATGCTGCTGGCGCTGGTGCTGCTGGTGGCGTGCAGCTTCGGCTTCTTCTATTTCCACCGGCTCCAGGGCGACGGCATCGAGACGGCGCGGACCATGGCGGTCAACGCCCTGGTGGTCGGCGAGATCTTCTTCCTGCTGAATGCCCGCGGCCTGCATGGCGGGGCCGGGGGCGGGGGCGGGGCCGGCTTGCTGTCCGCCATCGCCGGCAGCCGCCCGGTCTGGCTGTCCATCGCGCTGATGGCGCTGCTGCAACTGGCCTTCACCTATGCCCCGCCGCTCCAGTCCCTGTTCGGCACCGCCGCCGTCGGCGCCGCCGACTGGGCGGCGATGATCGCGGCGGGCGCCGCCCTGTTCCTGCTGGTCGAGCTGGAAAAGCGCCTGACGGAACCTCAGCCCCGGTAATGCCGCCCGAAGCGGTTGGCGAGGAAGGCGTCCAGCGGCACCTGTTCCTGGCGGACGAAGCCGGCCTGCGGGATCGAGCCCTCGCGCAGCAGGTCGAGCACGGCGCAGATGCCGGCGGCGGTGGTGACCTGGATGGCGCTCCAGGTCCGGCCGGCAATGGGCTTGCTGTAGATCTTGGTGGCGAAGGTCTCCTGCCGCAGCTCGCCGTCCTGCATGCCGGTGGCGGTCGCCACCACCAGCACGACGTCCTGCAGCGTCAGCGGCACCGCGGTTTCCAGCACGTCCTTCAGCAGGTGGCGCCGCTCGCCGAGCCGCAGGTCGCGGATCAGCAGGCGGACGATGTCGCGATGGCCGGGATAGCGCACCGTCTTGTAATCGAGATTGCGCACCTTGCCGGCCAGCGTCTCGCACAGCGAGCCCAGCCCGCCCGAGGTGTTGAACGCCTCGTAATCGACGCCGTCCAGGGCGAAGCGCTCGTCGCCCTCCAGCGGCATGACCTCGCGCGGGCGGCCGTCGACGATGGCCTCGCACGGGTTGCAGTACTCGTTGATCAGCCCGTCGGTGCTCCAGGTCAGATTGTATTTCAGGGCGTTGGTCGGATATTGCGGCAGGGCGCCGACGCGCAGGTGCAGGTTGTGCAGCTCGTCGAAGCGGCGGGCAAGGTCATGGCCGACGATGGAGATGAAGCCCGGCGCCAGCCCGCATTGCGGGATCAGCGCCGTATCGGCGGTATCGGCCTGCGCCTTCACCTTGCGGGTGGCGGCGACATCCTCGGTCAGGTCGAGGTAATGCGCACCAGCGGCGACCGCGGCGGTTGCGATGACCGGGGTCAGGGTGAAGGGGCAGGCGCTCAGCACCGCGCGCTGGCCGTGCATGGCGGCGCGCAGCGACTGCGGATCCTCCACGTCGACGCGCATCACCCGCAGCCCGGCCCGTTCGGCGCGCTGCAGCAGCGCCTCGTCGCGGTCGCCGATGGTGACGGCGAAATCGCCGGTCTCCGCCAGCAGCGTGCCGATCATCGAGCCGATCTTGCCGGCGCCCAGAACCAGTACCTTCATCATCGCCATCTCTCCCGCTTCCCTGTTCAGCCGTTCCTGCCTTGGCGAGTTCGCTCGCACACAAAACATGTCGGCCGGGGCCGCCGGGCAGAACCGCCCAATGCGCCGGTGGGGCCGGAGTTTTCCGGCGGAACGACGGAATGTCCGTTGAAATGACGGACCCGCTTTATCCCTCGCAAGCCGGCGGGGCGAAAGCTATGGTCCGAGCCGGTTTTCCCCAACCGCGACCGACCGCCATGACTGACCGCCAACTGACCGCCCCGCACGCCGTCCTGCTGGAGGAGCCGCGCGACGGCGTTCCCCAGACCAGCGAGATGATCCGCGGCGAGCGATTCCGCATCCTGGAGGAGCGTGACGGCTGGCTGCGCGCCGAGAACGGGTTCGACGGGCATGTCGGCTGGCTGCCGCCCGGCACCCGCCATGCCGCGCCGGTGGCCCCGACCCACCGCGTGCGGGCGCTGCGCGCCGACCTGCACCCGGCGCCGACCCACCGGGCGCCGCCGGTGGCGACGCTCAGCTTCGGGTCGCTGGTGACGCTGGACGGCATGGCGGAAAACGGCTGGGCCGGCGTCGGCGACGGGCTGTGGCTGTTCGCCGGCTGGCTGGAGCCGGTCGAGGCGCCTCCCGCGCCCGACCACATCGCCACCGCGCTGCGCTTCCTGGAGACGCCCTATGTCTGGGGCGGGCGCAGCAGCTTCGGCATCGACTGTTCCGGGCTGGTGCTGACCGCGATGGCGGCGGCGGGCATCGTCTCACACCACAGCAGCGGCATGCAGCGCAAGGACGACCGGCTGGGCGCCTGGGTCTCCGACGACGGTCGGGACGTCGCCTATGAACGCGGCGACATCGTCTTCTTCCCCGGCCATGTCGGGCTGATGCTGGACGGGGCGCACCTGCTGCACGCCACCGTCTTCACCATGTCAGTCGTGATCGAACCGCTGGCCGAGGTCGCCAAGCGCGCGGAGATCAATGGCGTCCGCCGTCCCGGCCAGGGCGTCCGCCGTCCCGACCTGACGCGGGCGTAGCGCCTCGCCCACCAGCAGCAGGGTCGGCCCCTTGCCGGCGGCCACCCCCTGCTCCGCCATCTCGCCCAGCGTCGTCCACTGGCGCCGCTCGTCGGGCCGGCAACCGTTCTCGACCGCCAGCACCGGCGTGGCGGCGGGCAGCCCGGCCCCGGTCAGCCCCTGCCCGACCGCGCGGGCCTGCTCGCGCCCCATATAGATCGCCAGCGTGCCCTGCGGATCGGCCAGCCGCGCCCAATCCGGCTCGAAGCGCTCGCCATCGCGGCCATGGGCGGTGACGAAGGTGACGGCGCGCGACACCCCGCGCATGGTCAGCGACAGCCCGGCCGAGGCCGCGCAGCCCAGCGCCGCGGTGATCCCCGGCACCACCCGCACCGGGATGCCGAGGCTGTCGAGATGCGCGATCTCCTCGCCGGCCCGGCCGAACACCATCGGGTCGCCGCCCTTCAGCCGGACGACGCGCTTGCCGCGCCGGGCATGGAAGGCGATCAGCGCGTTGATCTCACCCTGCGGCAGCGAATGCCGGCCGGAGCGCTTGCCGACGCAGATCCGCTCGGCCTTCGGGTGGGCGAGGTCGAGGATGCCGTCACCGACCAGCGCGTCGTAGAGCACCACCTCGGCAGCGGCCAGCGCCTTGACCGCCGCGACGGTCAACAGGTCGGGATCGCCGGGCCCGGCGCCGACGAGGGTGACGGTGCCGGACCCGTGCTGCCCCCACCCTGACCCTCCCCCGCCGTTTTCCCCCTCTCCCCCCCGGGGAGAGGGTTGGGGTGAGGGGGAAAACGTCTCTGAAAGACGAGCGAACACTGAAAATGCGGGGCGCAGCCAATCCCAGAAGGCTTCACCGCGCGTCCCCCTCACCCCGACCCTCTCCCCGGGGGGGAGAGGGAGTATCACAGCTTCACGCCACTTCGTGCCGATGGGCATGACGAAGCACCTCCTTGAGTTCAGGCACGCAGGATCCGCAATTGGTGCCGGCCTTCAGCGCGGCGCCGATCTCCGCCACGCTGGTCAGCCGGCCGTCGCGGATCGCGCCCATCAGCCGGTTGATGCCGACACCGAAGCAGGCGCAGACGATGCGTCCCTCGTCGGCCTGCGCCCCCGGCGCCCGGCCGGCGAGCAGCCCAGCCCGCGCACCGTCGTCCAGCCCGCCCGCCTCCAGCAGCCCGGCGAGCCAGCCGCGCGGCGGCAGCCGCCCGTCGGCGGCGACGAACAGGCAGGCCTCCAGCCGGTCGCCCTCCAGCCACGCCATCCGCAGACTGCCGCGGGCGCCGTCGCGATACTCCACCGCCGCCCCGGCCGGATCGAGCCCCGGCAGCCAGCCGCCGATCTCCGGAATCGCGCCGATGCCCGCCATCTCGACCAGATGGCCGCCGGCCACCGCGCGCCGCGCCCAGTAGCCGCCCCAATAACCGCCATGGCCCGGCTCCAGCGCACGCCGGCTCAGCAGGAAGGCGGTCCAGTCGGGACGCCAGGGCTGGACGGTCGCCGGCATCCGCTTCAGATCGGGCTGGCCGGAGAGCGGGTCGACCGCCTCGTCGTCGATCAGCCGGCCGACGACGCAGGCGCCGGTGAAACGGTCGGTCCAGTGCATCGGCAGGAACATCGTGCCCGCGCCCTGGGCATCGGTGAGGCGGACACGGGCCAGCGCCTCGCCCGTCCCGGTGACGATGCGGGCAAACCCGCCATCGGCCAGCCCGCGCGCCGCGGCGTCGGCCGGGTGGATGTCCAGCCGCGGTTCCGGCACATGGGCCGACAGGCGCGGCGACAGGCCGGTGCGGGTCATGGTGTGCCACTGGTCGCGCAGCCGGCCCGTGTTGAGCAGCAGCGCCCCGTCCGGCAGGCTGCGCGGCAGCGGCTTCGCGGTGACCGGCAGCATCTGGGCGCGGCCATGCCCGGTGAAGAAACGGCCGTCGCCGAACAGGCGCATCTTCGGCTCCTCCCCGGCACGCCAGGGCCAGGGGAAGGGCGCCAGCGCCTCGTAACCGGCATCGTCCAGCCCCTGGAGCGCGCCGATGTCGAAGGCCCGCGCCCCGTCATTCTCGAAGGCCGACAGGGCGGCATGCTCGCGGAACAGCTCGGCTGCGCTCTCGTACGGAAAGGCGTCGGCGAAGCCCATCCGGCGGGCGACCTGGGTGACGATCCACCAGTCGGCCCGCGCCTCCCCCGCCCCGTCGCGGAAAGCCCTCTGCCGCGAAATCGTCCGGTCGGAGTTGGTGACGGTGCCGTCCTTCTCGCTCCAGCCCAGCGCCGGCAGGCGGATATGGGCGAGGCGGCCGGTGTCGGTGTCGCCGATGCAGTCGGAGACCACCACCGTTTCGCACCGCTCCAGCGCCCGGCGGACACGGCCGGCGTCGGGCATGCTGACCGCCGGGTTGGTCGCCATGATCCACACCGCCTTCACCGTTCCGGCCTCGATGGCGCGGAACAGATCGACGGCCTTCAACCCCGGCCTGTCGGCAATGCACGGCGCTTTCCAGAAACGTCCGACCCGCTCGACCTCCTCTGCCGTGAACCCCATATGGGCGGCGAGCTGGTTGGCGAGCCCGCCGACCTCGCGTCCGCCCATGGCGTTCGGCTGACCGGTGACCGAGAAGGGGCCGCAGCCGGGATGTCCGATGCGCCCTGTCAAAAAATGAACGTTCAGGATGGCGTTGACGGTGTCGCTGCCCTGCGACGACTGGTTGACGCCCTGGGAATAGACGGTGACGACCCGGCCGGTCGCGGCGAACTCGGCATAGAAGGCTGCGACCTCGGCCTCCGCCAGCCCGCAGCGGCGGGCGACCGTCGCCACGTCCGGCGCATCGGCGCGGGCGGCGGCCAGCGCCTCCTCCGCCCCGTCGGCATGGGCGGCGACGAAGCCGGCATCGCGATGGCCATGGTCATCCAGCCAGGCCAGCAGCCCGTTGAACAGCACCGCGTCGGTCCCCGCCTGCAGCGCCAGATGGCGGTCGGCGGCATCGACGCAATCGGTCCGCCTTGGATCGACCACGACGATGCGGGTTCCCCGCTCCGCCCGCGCCGCCAGCAGCCGCTGGTTCAGGACCGGATGGCACCAGGCGAGGTTGGAGCCGACCAGCACCACCAGATCGGCGCACTCGAAATCCTCGTAGGCCCCCGGCACCGCGTCGGCGCCCAGCCCCCGCTTGTGCCCGACCACCGACGAGGCCATGCACAGGCGCGAGTTGGTGTCGATGTTCGCCGAGCCGATGAAGCCCTTCATCAGCTTGTTGGCGGCATAGTAATCCTCGGTCAGCAGCTGGCCCGAGACGTAGAAGGCCACCGACTCCGGCCCATGCGTGGCGATGGTGTCGGAGAAGCGCCGGGCCACCGCGTCCAGCGCCTCGTCCCAGCCGACCCGCTGCCCGTCGATCTCCGGATGCAGCAGGCGGCCGTCCGGCACCAGCGTCTCGGCCAGCGCCGACCCCTTGGAGCAGAGCCGGCCCCGGTTGGCCGGATGGCCGGAATCGCCGCGCACGCTGACGGCGCCATCCGCCGCCACCCGCGCGACAACCCCGCACCCGACCCCGCAATAGGGACAGGTCGTCCTCACCTCCCGTTCGGCCCCGGAAGCAGGCCCCCCAATGGGATCGGGCCCGTCAAACATGGCCGCAGGCCTTGCGGCAGCCGCCGCGCGACAGCTTCGCCTCGCCGAGCGCCAGCGAGACGCCGCGCCCCTCGACCCGCACCGGGACATGGCCGGTGCGGCCCTCGTCGGGGGCGACGGCCTCGCCGGTCGCCAGCTCGATCACCCAGCCGTGCAGCGGGCAGGTGACGCGGCGGCCATGGACGATGCCCTGGGACAGCGGCCCGTTCTTGTGCGGGCAGGAATCCTCCAGCGCGAAGATCTCGTCGGCCGCCGTGCGGAACAGGGCGATGTCGCCCTGCGCCGTGCGGACGACGCGCGAGCCCAGCACGGGGATGTCGTCGATGCTGCCGACATGGGTCCAAGCGATCTCCGAGATGGCGGTTTCGGGAGCGGCGGTTTCCATGATGATGCTGTCCATGATCCCTTACCCCACGTCGGCGAGCAGTTTGAATTCGTGACGGTCGACGCCCTGGGCGGCGCGCTCGGCCCACGGGTCGTCCTGCGAGAAGCTCTGCGAGAACAGGAAGCGCGCGTTCAACGCCCGCCGCCGCTCCGCATCCCCGACCAGCGCCGCCTTGATGTGGTCGAGCCCGACCCGCTCGACCCACGGCGCGGTGCGCTCCAGGTAGCGGGCCTCCTCGCGGTAGAGCTGCATAAAGGCGCCGGTGTATTCCAGCACCTCCTCTTCCGTCGCCACCCGGACCAGCAGGTCGCAGGCGCGGACATGCAGGCCGCCGTTGCCACCGACATGCAGCTCGTAGCCGCTGTCGATGCAGACCACGCCCAGATCCTTGATGGTCGCCTCGGCGCAGTTGCGCGGGCAGCCGGACACCGCCAGCTTGACCTTGTGCGGGGTCCAGGTGCCCCAGGTCATCCGCTCCAGCTTCACGCCCAGCCCGGTCGAATCCTGCGTGCCGAAGCGGCACCATTCCGACCCGACGCAGGTCTTCACCGTGCGCAGCCCCTTGGCGTAGGCGTGGCCCGACACCATCCCGGCCGCGTTCAGATCGGCCCACACCGCCGGCAGATCCTCCTTCTTCACCCCGAACAGGTCGATGCGCTGGCCGCCGGTGACCTTCACTGTCGGGATGGCGAACTTGTCGACCACGTCGGCGATGGCGCGCAGCTCCGAAGCACTGGTCAGGCCACCCCACATGCGCGGCACCACCGAATAGGTGCCGTCCTTCTGGATGTTGGCGTGGGCGCGCTCGTTGATGTAGCGCGACTGGTAGTCGTCCTTGTACTCGCCCGGCCACGCACACAGCAGGTAATAGTTCAGCGCCGGCCGGCACGACGCGCAGCCGTCGGCCGTCGTCCAGTCCATCGCCTGGAACACCTCGGCCATCGTCTTCAGCCCGCGCTCCACGATGGATGCCCGCACCGCGTCATGGCTGTGGTGGGTGCATTTGCACATCGGCTTGACCGTCGGCGCGGCCTTGAAGCCGTCGCCCAGCGTCGCCGCCAGCAGCGCCTCGACCGTGCCCGAACAGCCGCCGCAGGAGGCCGAGGCCTTGGTGTGCGCCTTGACCTCGTCCAGGCTGGTCAGGCCCTTTTCGGTGATCGCCTTGACGATGGTGCCCTTGCACACCCCGTTGCAGCCGCAGATCTCCGCACTGTCGGGCAGCGCGGCAACCGCGGCGTTGGGGTCTCCGCCATCGGCCCCCCCAAACCCCTGCCCGAAGATCATGGTGTCGCGCTCGGCCGACACGTCCGCGCCGTCCTTCAGCAGCGAGACGTACCAGGCGCCGTCCCTGGTGTCGCCGTACAGCACGGCGCCCAGCAGCCGGTTGTCCTTCAGCACGAGGCGCTTGTAGACGCCGCGGGAGGCGTCGCGGAACAGGATCTCCTCGGTCCCCTCCCCGCCCGAGAAATCGCCGGCCGAGAACACGTCGACCCCCGTCACCTTCAGCTTGGTCGAGGTGACGGAGCCGGTGTAGGCGCCATCCTCTCCGCCGGCGAGGTCGTGGGCCAGCACCTTCGCCATCTCGAACAGCGGGGCAACGAGGCCATAGGTCAGGCCGCGATGCTCGACGCATTCGCCGACCGCGAAGATCGACGGGTCGCTGGTGCGCATGCGGTCGTCGACGCGGATGCCGCGCCCGCACTCCAGCCCGGCCGCCCTGCCCAGCGCCATGTTCGGGCGGATGCCGACCGCCATGACGACGATATCGGCCGGCAGCTCGCGCCCATCCTTCAGCCGCACCGCGCGGACCTGTTCGTCCCCGACGATTTCCGCGGTATCCGCCCCGGTCAGCACCGCGATGCCGCGGCGCTCCAGCTCGCGTTGCAGCAGCATGCCGGCCGACGGGTCGAGCTGGCGTTCCATCAGCGTCGGCATCAGGTGGATGACGGTGACGTCCATCCCCTTGACCCGCAGCCCGTTGGCAGCCTCCAGCCCCAGCAGGCCGCCGCCGATCACCACGGCACGGCCGCCCTTCGCCGCCGCCGCCAGCATGGCGTCGACATCGGCCAGGTCGCGGAAGCCGACGACGCCCGGCAGGGTCGAGCCCGGCACCGGGATGATGAAGGGCATCGAGCCGGTGGCGATCAGCAGCCTGTCATAGGGAACGACGCGGCCGGACTGCGAAACGACAGTCTTTGCCTCGCGGTCGATCCCCTCCACCGCCTCGCCGGTCAGCAGCGCGATGCCGTTGGCGTCGTACCACTCGCGGCTGTTCAGCACGATCTGGTCGAAACTCTTCTCCCCCGCCAGCACCGGCGACAGCATGATGCGGTTGTAGTTCGGGTGCGGCTCGGCCCCGAAGACGGTGATCTCGAAGCGGCCGGGCGCCTTGGCCAGCAGTTCCTCCACCGTCTTCATGCCGGCCATGCCGTTGCCGACCACCACCAGCCGCTCCTTCGCGGGGCCGGGGATGCGCAGTGCGGCCCCCTCAGGTGCGATGGCATCAGGTTGGGCGGCATCAGGTTCGACGGCGGGCCCGTTGTTCGATGAGAGATGCATGTCCATGGCGCGTCTGCCTCGTCTCCAGTCCGGCCTGCCGCAGGGTCAGGCACGGGGCCAAAAAGAAAGGCGTCCGAACGGGCCGCGACTCCGCCCCCGCGAAGTCTCGCGACGGTCAGGCTGCAGACCTGTTCGGACGCCGTTGTCCGGGCGGTTCGTCGTCGAACCAGGGCCGATCCCGCGCATCGTCGCGCGGCGTCGGCCGGTGTCGCGGGCACCGGCGACGTTGCCGGTGCCCGCTGCTGTCTCGCCGCTCCCTTCGCAATCCGCGTGCCAATCGCCGCAAAATCCCCGCCGTCCCGCCCGGACCCAACGATTCCGCCGGGTCCGGCCCCTCCACCGCCCCCATACCAAGGTGCCTGTTTTCATACCATCCCAAGGTATTGCCTATGGGATGGTCACACTGTCTTGTGTGCGCCGCAAAAAGCGGCAGGCGCGGTGGGGACATGGCCGGCGCCTCATACCTTCCGCCGGGTCTTGCCCAGAGGAATCAAGCTCTCCGGCCCATTTTTCGGCAAAACCCATCCTTTGGCATGAGGTTTGCGAAGGACGGGACCAGAGACGCGCCAACGACGGTGCGTGCATCCCAAGCGTCCAATGATGGGCCAGCCCCGGCAGTGTTGCCGACCCGGTATCGACAGGCCTTTTCCAAGGCTTTCAGGTCGATCCCGCTGGACCCGTTCGACGGCCGAGATGCCCGCAAAGCCATCTGCCCAAAGAACAGCCAGTCCGGGACTTGCCCAGAAAATCGACACCGGTGTCGCCCCACCCGCCCGCTGGTCCGGTTATCAGCGCCGGCTCTCGGAGCCGACTACCAGAGATGGAGCAACCGACGTGGCCCAGACCTCCCGCACCCTCCGCCAGCTTCTCGCCTCCGCCGCCGCCACAATCGCCCTGACCGCGGCTGCCTCCGCCCTCGCCGCCCCGCTCGACGTGGAAAAGGACCAGCTGAAGCTCGGCTTCATCAAGCTGACCGACATGGCGCCGCTCGCCATCGCCGCCGAAAAGGGCTTCTTCGAGGATGAGGGGCTGTCCGTCACGCTGGAGCCGCAGGCGAACTGGAAGGTGCTGCTCGACCGCGTCATCTCCGGCGAGCTGGACGGCGCCCACATGCTGGCCGGGCAGCCGCTGGGCGCCACCATCGGCTTCGGCACCAAGGCGCACATCGTCACCGCCTTCTCGATGGACCTGAACGGCAACGGCATCACGCTGTCGAACGACGTCTGGCGGAAGATGAAGGCCAACGTTCCGACGGGGGCCGACGGCAAGCCGGTCCACCCGATCAAGGCCGATGCGCTGAAGCCGGTGATCGCCCAGTACAAGGCCGAGGGCAAGCCCTTCAACATGGGCATGGTCTTCCCGGTCTCGACCCACAATTACGAGCTGCGCTACTGGCTGGCGGCCGGCGGCATCAACCCCGGCTATTACAGCCCGACCGACGTGTCGGGCCAGATCGGCGCCGACGCGCTGCTCTCCGTCACTCCGCCGCCGCAGATGCCGGCGACGCTGGAGGCCGGCACCATCTACGGCTACAGCGTCGGCGAGCCGTGGAACCAGCAGGCGGTGATGAAGGGCATCGGCGTGCCGGTGATCACCGACACCGAGATCTGGAAGAACAACCCCGAGAAGGTGTTCGGCGTCACCGACGAGTGGGCTAGCAAGAATCCCAAGACCCATCTGGCCGTCGTCAAGGCGCTGATCCGCGCCGCCCAGTGGCTGGACGAGAACAACAACGCCAACCGCGCCGAGGCGGTGAAGATCCTCGCCAAGTCCGAGTATGTCGGGGCCGACGCCGCGGTGATCGCCAATTCGATGACCGGCACCTTCGAATATGAGAAGGGCGACAAGCGCGAGGTTCCCGACTTCAACGTCTTCTTCCGCTACAACGCGACCTACCCCTTCTATTCCGACGCCGTGTGGTATCTGACCCAGATGCGCCGCTGGGGCCAGATCTCCGAGCCCAGGCCCGACGCCTGGTACGACGAGACCGCGCGCAAGGTCTACAAGCCGGACATCTACCTCCAGGCCGCGAAGCTTCTGGTCGAGGACGGCAAGTCGAAGGAAGCCGATTTCCCGTGGAAGAGCGACGGCTACAAGCCGGTCGACACCGGCTTCATCGACGGCATCCCCTATGACGGCCGCAAGCCGAACGACTACCTCGCCAAGCAGCCCATCGGCCTGAAGGGCGAACAGAAGGTCGAGGGCGGTCAGGTGGTGGGGGGGTAAGCAGCATTGCCCCCACCCGCCCAATCCTCCCTCTCCCCCCGCTCACGCGCAAACGAAGTTTGCGCTGACGCGACAGGCGGACCTCCGGTCCGCCGAAAGCGGGGAGAGGGTCGGGGTGAGGGGGATCCGCTTCGAAGATCTCTTCGGCTGCGCCGAACCCCCTCATCCTAACCTTCTCCCCAGGGGGGAGAAGGGATCCTGCCGAAGGGACACTCCACCATGACCAGCCTGACCGACAGTTCCGCCGACCTCGCCCGCGCCGAGCGCAAGGCCCGCCGCGCCCATTCCCTGAACCGCATCGCCTCCGCCCTGACCGCCGTCGGGCTCGGCTGGCTGGCGCCGCTGCTGCGGCTCGCCGCCGGCGAGAATCCGCGCCGGCAGGGCGTCGAGCTGTGGCGCCAGATCGGCATCCCGCTGACCGCCATCCTGCTGTTCCTCGCCGCCTGGGGCTGGGCCGCCCCGCAGGTGCAGACCAGCCTCGGCGCCATCCCCGGCCCGGCCCAGGTGTGGGAGCAGGCGACCAACCTCTATGCCGACCACAAGGCCGAACGCGCCAAGGAAGCCGCCTTCTACGAGCGCCAGGCCAAGCGCAACGCCGAAATCCTGGCCAAGGATCCGGCGGCGGAGGTCAAGACCCGGCCCTATGCCGGCAAGCCGACCTATCTCGACCAGATCCTCACCAGCCTGAAGACGGTCTTCATCGGCTTCCTGCTGGGCGCGCTGGTCGCGGTGCCGCTCGGCGTCGCCAGCGGCCTGTCGCCGACCGTCAATGCCGCGCTCAACCCGCTGATCCAGATCTTCAAGCCGGTGTCGCCGCTGGCCTGGCTGCCGCTGGTGACCATGGTGGTCAGCGCCACCGTGTCGGGCAACGACCCGCTGTTCGAGAAATCCTTCCTGACCTCGGCCATCACGGTGACGCTGTGCTCGCTGTGGCCGACGCTGATCAACACCGCGGTCGGCGTGTCCTCGATCGACCGCGACCTGATGAATGTCGGCAAGGTGCTCCGGCTCTCGGGCGTCACCATGGTCCGCCGCCTCGTGCTGCCCTCGGCGCTGCCCTACATCTTCACCGGGCTGCGGCTGTCGCTGGGCGTGGGCTGGATGGTGCTGATCGCGGCGGAGATGCTGGCCCAGAATCCCGGCCTCGGCAAATTCGTCTGGGACGAGTTCCAGAACGGCTCCTCCAGCTCGCTGGCCCGGATCATGGTGGCGGTCTTCACCATCGGCCTGATCGGCTTCCTGCTCGACCGCGTGATGCTGGCGCTCCAGTCCGCCGTCAGCCACGGCCCCGCCCGCTGACCCCGACATCATAGGAGCAACGACCATGGCGATCCTGGAGCTGAAGGGCGTCTCGAAATCCTACGGCGACGCCAAGATCCTGCGCGACATCGACCTGTCGGTCGAAGAGGGGGAGTTCGTCGCCATCGTCGGCTTTTCCGGTTCCGGCAAGTCGACGCTGATCAACCTGATCGCCGGGCTGGCGATGCCCGATGCCGGCGAGCTTCTCTACCGCGGCAAGCCGGTCAGCGGCCCCGGCCCGGAGCGCGGGCTGGTCTTCCAGTCCTATTCGCTGATGCCCTGGCTCAGCGTGAAGGAGAATGTCGCGCTCGCCGTCGATGCCGTCCACAAGGACAGGATCGGGTCGGAGCGCGGCGTGCTGACCCGCCGGGCGGTGGAGACGGTGGGGTTGGGCCATGCCGCCGACCGCAGGCCGAAGGAGCTGTCGGGCGGCATGCGCCAGCGCGTCGGCTTCGCCCGCGCGCTCGCCATGAGCCCGGAGATGCTGCTGCTGGACGAGCCGCTGTCGGCGCTCGACGCGCTGACCCGCGCCAAGCTGCAGGACGAGATCGAGGCGATCTGGCGCAAGGACCGCAAGACCGTCATCCTCATCACCAACGATGTGGACGAGGCGATCCTGCTGGCCGACCGCATCATCCCGCTGACCCCCGGCCCGAACGCCACGCTCGGCCCCGCCTTTTCCGTCGACCTGGCCCGCCCGCGCGACCGCACCGCCGTCAACCATGACGAGGATTTCAAGCGCCTGCGCGCCGCCGTCACCGCCTACCTGATGGAGGCCGGCGTCGCCCGCGCCACCGGCGGCGGCGGCGAAGAGCTTGCCCTGCCCGACCTGAAGCCCAACACCGCCGCCCCCCGCCCAAGGCCTATATCGAGGCGCTGGGCGGGCGCGGGATGGAGGACCGCTATCTCGAATTCACCCGCCTCACCAAGACCTTCGCCACGCCCAAGGGTCCACTGACCGTGGTCGACGGCTTCGACCTGAAGATGCGCAAGGGCGAGTTCGTGTCGCTGATCGGCCATTCCGGCTGCGGCAAATCCACCGTGCTGTCGATGGTCGCCGGGCTGGCCGACGTCACCAGCGGCGGCATCGTGCTGGACGGCCGCGAGGTCGACGGTGCCGGCCCCGACCGCGCCGTGGTGTTCCAGGCCCCCAGCCTGTTCCCCTGGCTGACCGCCTTTGAGAACGTCATGCTCGGCGTCGACCGCGTCTTCCCCCATGCCGGCAAGGGCGAGCGCGCCGACGTCGCCCGCTATTACCTCGCCCGCGTGGGGCTCGGCCATGCCATGGACCGCAAGGCGTCGGAGCTGTCCAACGGCATGAAGCAGCGGGTCGGCATCGCCCGCGCCTTCGCCCTGTCGCCCAAGCTGCTGCTGCTGGACGAGCCGTTCGGCATGCTCGACAGCCTGACCCGCTGGGAGTTGCAGGAGGTGCTGATGGAGGTGTGGGCGCGCACCAAGGTCACGGCGGTCTGCGTCACCCACGACGTCGACGAGGCGCTGCTGCTGGCCGACCGGGTGGTGATGATGACCAACGGCCCGAACGCGAAGATCGGCCATATCCTGGAGGTCGACATCCCGCACCCGCGCACCCGTCAGTCCCTGCTGGAGCACCCGCGCTATTACGAGTACCGGGCGGAGCTGCTGAACTTCCTGGAGGGCGGCCACGCCGGAGCACCGAAGAAGGCGGCCTGACCGCCCTCTCCCGCGTCTCCCCGCGGTCGGCGGAGCTTGGGGTCACTGCATGACGGTGCGCAACCGTCCGGGACGTGAGGGCACGGCATCGGCGTGAGCTCGGCCGCCGTCCGGCAGTCCTTTTCACGACCCTCCGATCCCGCCGGATCGGGGGGTCCGCTTTGCCGCCCCTTGACGGACAGGGTCATGACGCTTCTGCTGTTGACCCATTGCGGTCATTCGGCGCTCAACATGAGAGGCGATGTTCGTCAACCCGCAGCGTGACGACCACGCCCTCCTGAGGCCAGTCGAAGGCAATGGAGCCGCCAAGGTCGTCAGACACCGCGTGATGAATCATCCTGCTTCCGAAGCCCGAACTCGCGGTGGGGGCCACAACAGGGGGGCCGCCTCTCTCGACCCAAAGGATAGACAACTCTACTTCATCGCCATGAGTGCTTGCCGACACATCCACCGCGCCATTTGGTACGGAGAGCGCGCCGTATTTGAGCGAATTAGTCGCCAATTCATGGACGACCAAGGCCAGTGGTGTAATAGCCTTTTCTCCGACGCCAAGCCTCGGCAGCGAGACGCGAATACGTCGTGCGCCTATGGTCTCTAAGTCGTAAGGGCTAAGCAGGATTGAGAACAGGTCGCCAAGTAACACTGTCCGCGCCCTGCTCCCCTCCGTGGGGCGCACGAGACTGTGGGCGCGCCCCAAGGCCATTAGGCGGTTTCCGAGATCAGCGGCCATGCCCTCGACCGTCGTCGCCGACGACGCGGCGATGTGGGTCAGTGTCGATGCGATCTGCAACAGGTTCCGCACCCGATGACTCATTTCGCCTGCAAGCAACTCATTGGCTTCCTCGGTCTGCTTGCGCTGAGTCACATCGAGGAAAACCCCGAACATCACGCGGAGGGCTATGCCTTTGTCGTCGCCCTGGCCCCGAGCCGAAATCCAGCGAATCTCGTTGTCTAACTTGAGGCGAAAGTCGACCTCAAAGCTGCCCAGAGTTCGGCGCGTCGCCGCAAATGCCGCCCTCACCCTATTCCGATCCGCAGGGTGGATATGCGAGGACAACTCCTCGAAGGTCACATGCGGGCTCGAGGGATGCCCCCATAGATTGAGTGATCGATCATCCAATGAAATTTCATCGGAATCGACGTTCCACGACCACAAGCCGACCTCAGCCCCCTCTATGGCAGCCCGCAGATGGTCAACATCCCATACGATATGAGTGGGCATACTGAGTGTGCTCCGGAGTAGCCGCACCGGCTAACGTCTTTCTTCAACAGGGAAAGGGTAGGAAGGATGTCGGCGAATTACCCCTCCCCCCCCGAAGAGTTGGGCACATTTGTTCCGGCCATCTCGCCCTATGTCCCCTCCTGCCGCAAACCGCGCCCTGACCATCGGTCCGCTCATCATCTGTCGGCAAGCGGCCTGCCTTGACGGCAGGCCCTTGGAGAGATCCCGAACGAGCGGCGGAAGGCATGGCCGAAAGCGCTCTGCGAGGTGTATCCGACTTTGCTCGCGATGCTGGCGACATCGGCGTCACCCCGTCCCAACGCTGCGCGGGCGAGGGTAAGGCGCCAGGCCCGCACATAGGCGAGCGGCGCCTGCCCCACGCGGCGGGTGAAGTGCGCGGAGAAGGCGGCGCGCGACATGTTGGCAACGGAGGCGAGCTGCGCCACGGTCCAAGGTCGCGCGATATCGTCATGGACGGCGCGCAGCACCCGGCCGAGCCGGGGATCGGACAGCGCGCCGAGCCAGCCCATCCCGGCCGCCTCGCCACCGTCGGCATGGGCCCGGACCGCCTCGACCAGCAGCACTTCGGCAAGGCGGGCGGTCACGATGCCGCGGCCCAGGCGAGCCTGCGCCATCTCGTCCCCCAGCAGGGCGAGGATCGTCGCCACCGAACCCGATCCGGGGGAGGATCGCGGGATCAGCAGGAAATCCGGCAGCATGTCGAGCAGGAAATCGGCGTTCCCCTCGGCGAAGGAGACACTGCCGCCGATCGAGATCATATCGCTGCCGCCAAGCTGCACGGCGTCGCGGCCGGGACTGCCGAAGAGGCTCCGGCCATCGGTGCGGGGCAACGCCGGATCGCTGGCGACCGCATAGGGCGTGCGTCCGATGAGACAGACATCCCCGGCGCCCATCAGCCGGGGGGCATGATCCGGAAGGATCAACCAGCTCGTGCCCTTCAGCAGTGCTACGAACTTCAGCCGGTCGAGCGCCGGAAATTCCAGCGACCAGTCGTTCGCGGCTTCCAGCCGCGTCAGGCGGCTGATCCTGGGGCCGAGGACGTCGAGGACGTCCGACAGGGGATCGGCCGCCTCCCGAGACGATTGCGACAAAATCACGGACCCTCTCCCACAGACAATCCTGCAGCATCCCTGAACTGTGCATGCGGAGGAGAAGGACAATGGGTATCGAAGGCAAGGTCGTCGTCATCACCGGCGCAAGCAGCGGCATAGGCCGCGCCACCGCGACGCTGCTGGCTGACCGGGGTGCGGTCGTCGTCCTGGGCGCCCGCCGGGAAAGCGTGCTGGCCGACCTGTCGGGCGGGATCGCCGCCGCCGGCGGGACGGCCGTCCACAAGGTGACCGACGTTCGCCGGCGCGACGATCTCGACGAACTCGTCGAGCTTGCCGTCACCCGGGGCGGCAGGCTCGACGTCTGGATAAACAGCGCGGGGATCGGACCGATCTCCCGCTTCGACGCGCTCCGTGTCGAGGATTGGGACGCCATGATCGACGTCAATCTGCGCGGCACGCTCTATGGGATCGCTGCCGTGCTGCCGGTCTTCCAGCGTCAGCGGTCCGGCCACATCATCAACATCGTTTCGACCGCCGGCCTCAAGATCCTTCCGACGATGGGGGTCTATGCCGCGACGAAGAACGCGGTGCGCACCGTCACCGAAGCCCTGCGGCAGGAAGCGGGGCCGCATCTGAGGGTGACCGAGGTTTCCCCGGGCTTCGTTGCAACCGATTTCGCAAGCTCCATGACCGATGCCGCGATGAGGGAGGCGATTGCAAAGCGTGCCGCCGATATCGCGATCCCGCCGGAGGCGATCGCCCGCGGCATCGCCTATGCGATCGAGCAGCCGGACGATGTCGATGTCGGCAGCATCGTGATCCGGCCGACGGCGCAGGACTGACTGTCCGTATCCCTGTCCGCCCCTACGCGCCATCCGGTATCGGGGAGCACCGCCATCCGGAAACCCCACCGAAGCACCATCGACAAGCCGGCCCCGCGGGGCCAGCTTATCGTCTTTCGACCTTCAGGACAGACGGGGGACAGGAGATGAAGCGCGTGACCCTGCCGGACGGCACCGACGTCCCGGCTCTCGGCCAGGGCACCTGGATGATGGCGGAGGGGATGATGGCGGAGGGGCGGGGCAACCGCGCCGCCGAGATCGCCGCGCTCCGGGCCGGCATCGACCATGGCCTGACCCTGATCGACACCGCCGAGATGTATGGCGACGGCGCCTCGGAGTCGCTGGTGGGCGAGGCGATCGCCGGCCGGCGCGACGGGCTGTTCATCGTGACCAAGGTGCTGCCCAGCAACGCGTCGCGCACCGGCACGGTGAAGGCGTGCGAGCGCAGCCTGAAGCGGCTCGGCATCGACCGCATCGACCTCTATCTGCTGCACTGGCGCGGCGGCGTGCCGCTGGCCGAGACGGTGGAGGCGTTCGAAACCCTGCGCGCCGCCGGCAAGATCGCCCGCTGGGGCGTCTCCAACTTTGACGTCGACGACCTGGAGGAACTGGCCGAGGTCGCCGACCTGCAAGGCTGCGCCGTCAATCAGGTGCTCTACAATCCCGAACACCGCGGCATCGAATATGATTTGCTGCCCTTCCAGCACACCGCGCGCATGCCGGTGATGGCCTATTCCCCGATCGGCCAGGGCGGCGGCCTGCTGCGCTCCCCGGCGCTGCTGGCGGTGGCGAAGCGCCATGACGCCAGCCCGGCGCAGGTGGCGCTGGCCTGGGCAGTGCGGCAGCAGGGCGTGATCGCCATCCCCAAGGCAGGCACCGCCGCCCATGCCGTCGAGAATGCCGCGGCCCTGCGCCTGAGCCTGACCGCCGGGGATCTGGCGGAGATCGACCGGGCCTTCCCGCCGCCGCGCCGCAAGCAGCCGCTGGCGATGATCTGAGGGGAGGGGCGGCCTCCCGCCCCCACACCCCGCCCCGCCCCGCCGTGCGCCTGCGTGCCTGCATGCCTGCCGCCACCCCTATGGACCGCATGCCGCAGCGTTCCGGCTCGTATCATGCCGGCGGCAGGGACATGCGCTCGCGGGCTCGCAGAATTCCCGATTTATTTATTTTAAAAGATCAGAGTTTCACATTTTTTCCCTTGGGAAATCCTGGAAACTCCATCAGACAATCGACAATACACTTCCCTCACAATAAGACTCTGGACGTGAATTTTTCCCGATTGAAATATTTACACCATGGAACCATGGACTTGTTTTCGGCTATAAGCCGGCTCTCGTCCATGACTTTTGACGAACGCACTTTATGAGGGAGTTTCTTGAATGGACATCCACCCCGACCGTCTCGGCAAGATTGCTATTCTTGCGGCAATCAGTTCCCGGGAGGAAGAGGACATATTCAAGGAGCACATTGCAAAGAACACGAAGATCAAGCTGGGCTTCACCATGGTTTCCGGATCAAGGTCCGATGTAACCCGGACATTCGTCAAGTCGATCGTCGGATGTGCCTTGCAGACGAACCTCATTCACCACCACCACAACGAGATCCATGCCGTGATCCATGCCGGGCTGGAGTGCCTGAAGGGCCTCAGCTCGGACGTCGCCGCCGAATCGAGCCTGAAGGTGAAGGTCGCCATCGCGACGGATGGCCGCTGGCTCGTCGTCGCCGCCTATGGCGAATCCGCCTTCCACCCGGAAACCAACCATGAGCGGGTCGGCTTCGGCGTCATGCACATCTGACCGGCCCGCCTCCTACCCCCGGCGGATGGAGGCCAGGAAGCCGTCGACCTCCCCCTGAAGCCTGTCGGATTGCTGGGCCAGGGTCCGGGCCGCGGCGAGAACCGAGCCGGCCGCATCGCCGACCCTGGCCGACGACTGGGTGACGCCGGCGATGTTGGCCGACACCTCGCCCGTGCCCTGGGCGGCCTGGCTGACGTTCCGGGCGATTTCGTGGGTCGCGGCGGCCTGTTCCTCGACCGCCGACGCGATGGTCGACGCGATGCCGTTCAGCTCGGCGATGGTGCCGCCGATGCCGCGGATGGCGCCCACCACATCCTTCGAGATCCCCTGGACGGCGGCGATCCGCTGGGCGATGTCGCCGCTCGCCTGGGAGGCCTGACGGGCCAGCGCCTTGACCTCGTTCGCGACCACGGCGAAGCCCTTGCCGTGCACGCCGGCGCGGGCGGCCTCGATGGTCGCGTTCAGGGCCAGCAGGTCGGTCTGCGAGGCGATGGACTGGATCAGGCCGATGATCTCGCCGATCTTGCCGGCGGCGGCCGACAGCTCCTCGACCGTCGCGTCAGTGCGGCGGGTCTCCTCGACCGCCTTGCCGGCGATCTGCGCCGACCGGGCGACCTGCTGGCCGATCTCGCCGATGGAGGCGGTCAGCTCCTCGGACGCCGAGGCGACCGTCTGCACGTTCGTCGTCGCCTGCGTCGCCGCCGCCGCCACCGCGGTCGCCTGTTCGCTGGCGCTGCCGGAGGTGAGCGACATCGCCTGCGCGGTGTCCTGCATCTCCGACGCGGCGGCGCTCAGGGTGCGGGAGATGGCGCCGACGCTCGCCTCGAACTCCCGGGCGACACGCTCCATCTCCTCCCGCTGCCGCTCGACGGCCTGCCGCTTGGCGTCCTCCTGCTCCCCGCGCAGCCGATCGGCCTCCTGCGCGCTCGTCTTCAGCACCTCCACCGCCCGGGCGATGCGCCCGATCTCGTTGTGATGGTCGGTGAAGGGGACCGGCGCCGTCCGGTCGCCGTGGGCCAGCCTGTCCAGCGTGCCGCACAGGGCGGACAGGGGCCGGGTGATGCCGCGCCCGAGAAGGACCGCGCCGACGCCGGTCAGCACAAGCGCCACCAGGCCGGTGCCGGCGAGGTCGACGGCCCGCTTGCGCACCGCCGCATCCACGTCGTCGACATAGACGCCGGCCTGGATCGCCCATTGCCACGGCGCATAGCCGCCGACATAGCTCAGCTTGGGCAGCGCTTCGGTGCCGCCGCTGCGCGGAACCGCATATTCGGTGAAGCCGCTGCCCTGCCGGGCGATCCCGATCATGTCATGGACCAGCCGCCGGCCGCTCGAATCGGTGTAATCCATCCGATTGACGCCCTCGTTCCGCGGATTGCTGTGGACGAGGGTGACGCCGTCGAACCGGTAGACGCCGTAATAGTCGCCGTCCCCCCACCGCATCGACCGCAGGGCACGCTTGGCGAGATCCTGTGCCTGCTCCGTCGTCAGGCGGCCGGCCGCCACGTCCTCGTCATAGGTTCCGACCATCTTGAGGACGCTGCCGACCATGTCGCGCAGCTTTTCCTGGCGCTCCGCCAGGATGGTCTGGCGCAGGCTCATGATTTCGCCGACCGAAACGGCACAGAAGGCGACCGCCGAGATCCCGATGATCGCGGCGAGTCGCCAGAACACGGACAGATGCTTCATGTCGAATGATCCCGATAAGAGCACCGCTCAGCGGCGGTCGAGCGTGATGACGCTCTCGATCCGGTGGCACACGATGGCCGCGAGGATGGCCTTGACGATGTCGCCGGGCACGAACAGCACCGTTCCGGACAGGGCCTTCCACCAGCCCAGCCCGATGACCAGCGAGAGCCAGGCCACCCCGCAGGCGTGGATGACGATCACCCCGCCGAGCAGGCAGGCGGCGAGGTTGCCCAGGCCGCGCGTCACCGGGTTGCCGATCCCCGCGAAGCTGCGGGCGAGGACGCCGATGAGGAAGGCGGCCGGGATCCAGCCGTAGAGAAACCCGGCGGTCGGCCCGACGAGCACGCCGAAGCCGCCGCGGCCGCCGGCAAGGACGGGCAGCCCGATGGCGACCAGCGCGACGAACACCGCCATCGCCGTCGCCCCCCGGCGCGGGCCGAGCAGCAGGCCGGCCAGCATCACGCCGAAGGTCTGCAAGGTTATCGGAACCGGCAGGATGCCGAGCGGAATCGGCGGCGTGGCGCCGAGCGCCACCACCAGTCCGGCGCCCAGCGCCGCCAGGGTCAGGTCACGGAAACCGAGGGAGGGGGCGACGCTGGTCATGAGACGGCTCGCGAGGAAAGGGGTTGCGCCGCGACGGACCTGCGCCCGTCGCGGCGGTCGGTGCCCGCCGGGGATGTCGAGCGCAGGTCGACCGCCTCGGCGATCTCCCCGGCACGCAGCAGGATGCGCAGCCCGAGCGGCACCGTCAGGGCAAGGGCAAGGGCAAGAACGGAACGGTTGCGCCCGCGCAGCGCCTGGGCCTCGCGGATCTCCGCGATCTCCTCCGCCATCACCGGCACGAAGCGGACCGCGAGCATCAGGGTGAAGGCGCACCGCCCGGCGTCGAGCAGGCCGATGCGCTCCAGCGGGCGCAGCAGCGCGGCCAGCGCGGCGCAGAGCTCGGCCCAGCTCCACAGCGTCGTGACGATCTGGGCGGCACAGACCAGCGCCGAAAAGCGCAGGAAGAGCCGGAGGCCGCTGAGCCCATCCCCCGTCGCCGCATCGAACAGCGCGGTGACCGCGACGACCAGCAGCGCGGCCCTGACCTGCCGGAAGGCGTCCCGGACCGAGCCGTCGGCGACGGCCAGCCCGGCGGCGGCGGCGACCGCGGCCATCGCCAGCAGCTCGAAGCGGTCGATCCAGGCCAGCAGCGTGCCCAGGCCGGCGAGGATGCACAGCGCGGCGACGGCTCCCGACAGTCCCGCCGGCTTGCCGCGGGATGTGCCGGAAAATGTGCCGGAAATTCCGCTCATCCGTACCTCCGCCGATAGAAGGCGACCGCGTCTGCCGGATCGCCGTCGGCGACGATGCGCCCGTCGCCGACCACCAGCACCCGGTCGAACCCGGCGACGAGGTCGAGGTCATGGGTGACGACGACCGCCTGTTGCGGCAGGCCGTCGAGAACGCCGCACAGCCGGTTGCGGTTGGCGAGGTCGAGCTGCGAGGTCGGCTCGTCGAACAGGATGGTGCGCGGGCCGCGCGCCAGGACGCCGGCCAGCGCGACCAGCTGGCGCTCGCCGCCTGAAAGCTCGTGGATGCGCCGGTCGGCCAGCCTGCCGATGCCGAGCCGGCCGAGCGCCCCGGCGATGGCGGCGGCGGCCTCCTCCGCGCTCCCCTCCAGGCCGAAGGCCAGATCCTCCCGCACGATGGGATAGACGATCTGGTTGTCGGCGCTCTGGAACAGGAAGCCGGTGCGCCTCCGGACCGCCGCGGCATCGTCCGTGGGCGAAAGCCCGTCGATGCTGACGCTGCCCGACGTCGGCGCGAGCAATCCCACCATCAGTTTCAGCAGGCTCGACTTGCCCGAGCCGTTGAGGCCGAGCAGGCCGATGCGGCGCTCGCCGAGCACCAGATCGATCCCGGCAAGCGTCCTCATGCCGCCGCGGTCCAGCCGGACGTCCGAGAAGACGATGGTCTGGCCGGCGGAACCGGGCTCGCAAGGCGTTTCGGCGGCGGGCATGTCATCGGTGACCGGGACGGCCGCGGCCGTCTTCAGCGGCGGCACCGGGTAGAAGGCCACATGGCGGATCGATCCGCGGCTGAGCAGGACCGAACCGCCGCCACTCCCGCCGCCACCGGCGGCAATCGCGGTCCGGCCGACGCCTTCGCCGAAGGCTTTGGGCAGGCGGCGCAGCAGGTCCGGCAATCGATGCATCAGGCTCATGGTGACTTTCCTCCCGGTTGGCGTCGGATCACGCCAACCGCCGCGGGTCGGCAACTCTCAGGAACGGAACTCTCGGGACCGGGATCTCAGCCGAAGATCGCCTTCATCGCGATGAAGCCGATCGACGGGCAGACCAGGCAGCCGAAGCCGGTGTAGAAGGTCGCGGTCAGCGCGCCGTAGGGGACGAGGCGCGAGTCGGTGGCGGCAAGGCCGGCGGCGACGCCGCTGGTGGTTCCCATCAGTCCGCCATAGACCATCGCCGAGGCCGGGTTGGTCAGGCCGAAGGGCTTGGCCAGGAACGGCGTCAGGATCATCACCGCGATGGACTTCACGACGCCGGCGGCGACGGACAGGGCGATGACGGTGGAGGAGGCGCCGACCGCCGTGCCGGTCACCGGGCCGACGATGAAGGTCACCGCCCCGGCGCCGATGGTGGTCAGCGAGGCGGTGTCGCGGTAGCCGAAGCCATAGGCGACGGCGACGCCGATCACGAAGGCGATGCTGGTCCCGATGACCAGCGACAGGACGCCGCCCAGGCCGGCCTTCTTCAACTCTTCCAGATTGACGCCGTAGGCGGTCGAGACGATGCAGAAGTCGCGCAGCATGGCGCCGCCCATCAGGGCGAAGCCGGCGAACATCGAGAGGTCGGCGATGCCCTTCTTGCCGCCGGTGGAGATGCCGCCGACATAGGCGAGGATCAGGCCGATGATGATCGCCACCGCCGACCCGTGGATGCGGCCCTTGGTGATGTTCTTGGAAAAGGCGTAGCAGAGCCAGGTCAGGATGCCGACGACCACGAAGGCGAAGATCAGCGGACGGTCGCCGATCAGGGAGGTTAGGAATACGTTGCTCATGGCGATTGCTCCCCGACTAGGCTTTCTTGGGCTCGGCGTCGTCGCCGAAGGTTGAGGTCGAGGATCCTGCGAGCGCCGCGAGCGGGCGGATCAGCACGAAGCAGGCGACGACGGAGAGAATCCCGGCGAGGAAGGCGATCCAGCCGCCCGACAGGGCCGCCGCGACGTTCTGGGTCGCCGCCATGGCGATGACGACGGGGATGTACATGGCGTTCCAGAACATGATGCCGTCTTCCGACGCCTTGGGCAGCCAGCCCTTCTTCTTCATCCACGGCGTCATGAAGACGAGCAGAAGCATGGCGAAGCCGACACCGCCGATGTCGCCGGGAATTCCGAGCAGAATACCGAGAGTAAGGCCGATGGATGTTCCGATGAACATGCACAGGCCCAGGACCATCACACCGTAGATGATCATTTGGCGTATTCCTCGAAGAGAATGGCGGCATGGGCCCCGAAGGGATGGTGGCCGACATTCAAGGGTGGTTTATTTTCTGTGAAACCACATCGACTTCACCGCTCGCCAATTCTGTCAGAACTGTTCGATGGAAGCCGGGCTTCCGGGACGTGCCGAAGCAGGCCCCGGAAGCGCTTTGCTCAGCTCACTCGACGACCATCAGCAGGGCGCCCGGCTTGACGCGGTCGCCGACCGCGACGGCGATCGACTTCACGGTGCCGTCGACCGGGGAGATCAGCGGGTTCTTCATCTTCATCGCTTCCAGCACCGCCAGCTCGGTGCCCTTGGTCACGGCGTCGCCGACCGCGACCTTGATGGCTTCGATCTTCGACGGCATCTTCGACTTGAGTTCCATGGTGTCTTTTCCTTGGCTGAATACGGGCCTTGCGGCCCTGGTTGGTTGGATGAGGGGCCTCGCGGCCCTGGTTCACGGCGCCGGGCCGATCGGGGGCATCGTGTCGATCTCGTCGAGCACCCGGCGCCGGTCGACGAGACGGACGCCGTCCATGCCGCGGCCTGCGACCGCGGTGACGTCCGACACGAGTTCTTTGAGCTTGATGCCGAGGCCGCCGGGGGTGGCGACCTCGACGTCGCAGGATCGGTCGTGCCGGCTTGCGAACCCCGCAAGCGCGGCATGGAAGGAGCGCAGTCCGGCGGTCGAGCGGGCGATGACGACCGCGTCGATGTCGGAGCACGGCTCCAGGTAGGGCAGGCCGGTCAGCGCCTGGAGCGCCGCCGATCCGAACAGGCCGACGGCGATCCCGTGGGCGCGGCCGAGCTCGGCCAGCTCCAGCAGTTCATCCGCTTCCGGGAAGGCGCCCGCCGCGATGCGGCCGGCGACCTCCCACGGCGTATGGACCGCGCCGACGCCGCCGCAGGGCAGCGTCACGGCGGAGCGCACCCGCACCCCGTCCTCGCGGAAGGGGAAGGACACGCCGATCTGGATCGACCCTGCCGGCAACGGCGCCTTGGGCGCGCAGACGATTCCGGGAATCGCCGTTGCGAGAAAGACGTCATGGATGCGCTCCGCCACATCGGGGCGGCGATGCATCGGCAACAGGCCGTCGCGGAGCGCATCGGCGACGGGACGGCGATGGGCCGGCCCGATGTCGATCATGACGTGCCGGGTCAGCGCCGGCAGGGTCGATGGGGTGAGTGGTGCGGCTGTCATCGCGTCTTCGTCCAGGTCGGATCGGTCTTGGCCATCGCCTGGACGTCGGTCTGGGCGCGGACGAGATCGTCGAAGGCACGGGTGGCGACCGGGCCGCGCACCTCGAAGGGCTCCGTTTCCCGGCCGATGCCCTGACCGATGCCGGGAACGAGATGCAGGACCGTGGCCGGGGCCGAGGTCTGAAGCTCGGCATCCACCTTCACCACCCGGCTCTTGATGCGCAGGATGGTGCGGGCGGCCCGCTCGACGGTCTCGCGGCTGGCAAGCGTCGTGGCCCGGACGAAGACCTCGTATTCCGGATGGGTGCGGCGGCGGCGATAGGTGATGATCCGCCCGGTCGGGGAGCAGGCATGGCCGGTCTCCGAGATCGGGAAGCTGTCGCCCGTCGGCAAACCGCCGACCACCAGTTCCGCCCACCCCTCGCCGGCCGGCGACGGTGCGAGCGTGAGATCGTCGCGCACCGGATGGCCGTCGAGGGTGAGCCAGCCGAACTCCTGGCAGCCGTAGAGGTCGTGGACCGGCCAGCCGAAGGGCTCGACCCGGCTCAGAAGGTCGAGATCCAGCGGCGTGCCCGCCACGACGATGCGGCAGTGTTCCGGGAGGTCGGCGGCGAGGCCGAGAGACAGCGCCTCGCCGATGCTGGCCCGGATGAAGGAGGATTCCCCCAGCACGATGTCCGGACGCTGCCGGCAGAAGGCGGTGATGAAGGCGCCGCGGCTCGACCGGTCGAGAAAGAACCATTCGATGCCGCAGCGCTCCAGCGCCAGACGGGAGAAGACGTTGACCAGCGGCGGGTAGGTGACGAGCATCCGGTCGCCCGGCTTCGCCCCGATCGCCTCCATCACCCGGCGGGTCGCGTCGCAGCGCGCCTCGAGCTCGCTGTGGGCGACGCCGACGATGTTCTGGAACGCCGACGATCCCGTCGTGAAGGTCAGGTAGGCGAGGTTGAAGGGGGTGTGCACCTCCTCGACGATGTGCGCGGCCGTCGGACCGGCGATGCCCTTTTCCGCCAGCGTGCGGCGCGGCATCTCGGCGAAGGTCGGCACGGTCGAGAAGGCGTCGGCGACCGCCGCATAGTGTTCGAAGATCTCGGACATGACACACCCCTTTCCTCTACGCCCCGTTGCGCGTCGTCAGCCGGCCTGCGGACGGAAGCGGTCCTCGACGGCGGCGAACTCCGTGCGCAGCAGCGCCTGGACCGTCGGGCGCACCGTGCGTCCGCCCCGCTCGGCGCCGAGGGCGCCGCGGCCGCGCGGACCGGTCAGCGCCTTGGCATCGGACTTGGCCTTGCGGATGTCGGCGATCTGGGCGGCGATGGCCGGGCGCATGCCGTCGATGGTCTCGACCAGCTGCTCCACCCCGCCGAGCTTGAAGAAGAAGGCCGGGCCGGCGGCGAACACCGGGTTCGCCTTCGCCAGTTCCTCCAGCAGCTCGACGTCCTTCTTGATGATCCGCGACACCGAGGTGATCGGCATGACGTGGATCATCGTCTGGAATTCGGAGGTCAGCGACAGGATGCGGTCGGCCTGGAGGCCGTGGCAGAGGAAGGCGCCGGAGATGGCGCGTCCCACCACCATGGCGACGATCGGATGGCCGGCGAGCCGCGCCTCGGCCAGCGCCAGCTGATAGGCGCCGGTCGCCTTGTTCATGCCGAAGATCTCCTCGACCTTGCCCGGACCGTTGCCCGGGGTGTCGACGATCAGCACGATCGCGCGCTTCTTGGCCGCTTCCTTCTCGGCATCGGCGGCAAGGGTGGCATAGACGGCCTGCGCCATCTTGTAGCCTTCCTCCAGGCCGATGATGCCCGAATAGACGACCGGGAACTTCTCGTTGAAGGCCTCGGCGTCAGAGGCGATGACGGTGACCGTCTCCCCCTCCAGCAGGGCGGTGCCGACCACCGCGCCGGGGCCGAAATCCGGGTCTTCGAAGGTCCGGGCGCCGACGGTGCCCTCGGTGAAGCTGCCGGCGTCGACGATCAGGTCGATGGCCGCGCGGCCTTGTCCCAAAAGTGTTTCCATGGGGTCTTTCTCCCGATCACAGGGCCAGACGGCGGACGGACTTGCGGAAGTCCGCGAGCGGGCCGTCGGCCAGACCGACGGGGTCGTTGTTGCCGGCATGGCGCCAGACGTCGCGCGCGTCGTCCGGCTTCAGCTCCGCGGCCAGCGCGACGCCGCGCAGCTGCTTCTCGACCAGCTCCGGCGACCCGATCCGGCGCATCGCCTCGAAGGACGCGACCGGCAGGGCGCACAGCTCGGCGAGCTGGGCGCGGAAGGCGGCGACGCTGTCGTCCACCAGGAAATTGGCGTCGCCCATCACGTATTTGTGACGGCCACCGGTGGTGCGGTACACCAGGGCGCGGTTCGAGGCGTCGAACTCGTCCTTGCCCATCTCCTGCTCGATCACCTCCGGGCCGGTCAGGCCGAGGCGGCCGAACTCGCTCATCACGATGGCGTCGGTGGCGGCGGCGACGAAGCCCATGCCGCCGAAGCAGCCGATGCGCGAGCCGATCAGCGCCACGACCGGCACCTTGTGGCGGGCGCGCTGCAGGGCGTCCATCACCTCGGCATGGGCGAGCAGGCCGGCATTGGCCTCGTGCAGGCGGACGCCGCCGGTCTCGAAGGAGATGGCGACCAGCGGCCGCGCCGACGCCGGCAGGTCGGGATATTCGGCGACGAGGCGGTCGTTGAACTCGATCGCCATGTCGATGATGCCGACCATCTTGGCGCCGCCGACCTCGCCGACCGACCCGCCGATGAAGCGGCCTTCCTGCGAGATGACGAAGACCGGGCGGGCGCCGATGCGGCCGACGCCGGTGACGATGCCGTCATCGTTCTCCACCGCTTCGCCGAGCGCGACGAGGTGGGGGCTGACCAGGCGGTCGAACGGACCGCCGAGCTCGACGAAGCTCCCCTCGTCGACGAGGCCGACGGCGCGGTCGCGCGCGTTGCATTCCAGGAAGGAATTCGTCTGGAGTCTGCTCCAGTTGGGCATGCTCTGAACTCCCGGCTTCAGGCCCGCGCCTCGGCCAGCGCCTGACGCAGGCGCAGGGCGACGATGGCGGGCGAGGCGTTGTTGTCGTTGATCTCGATGGACAGGCCGGCCAGCCCGGTCTCGGCGATGAAATGCTCGACCACGCGCTTCCACAGGGCGTCGAAGCCCTTGACCGGGGTCACGATCCGCACCGACACGGCGCTGCCGGCGGCCTTGGGTTCGAGCAGCACTTCAAGGTCGCCGGAGCCGACCACGCCGCAATGGGCCCGGCCGGGAAGGGAGACCGACCGGCCATCCCCGTCGACGGTGAATTCGATTGTTTCCAGAGACATGAGGGACTCCGATCACCAGTTGCGGAAGCGGGCCGGCGGGTTGTAGAGGCCGCCCGAGATGTCGACGAGGTCACGCATCGAGCGGGCCGCGAGCAGGTCGCGGTTGGCGCGGTTGCGGTCGATGCCGAGGTCTTCCGGGGTCTTGAAGATGTTCGCCTCGCGCAGGCGCCTGGTCTCGGCCGGATCGGCCTTCATGCCGACCTCGGTGTAGCCGGCGGCGGCGCGGATGGCGGCCATGCGGGCGGCCATGTCAGGCGCGCGGTTGAGGTAGGCGACGCCTTCCTCGGTGACGATGTGGGTGACGTCGTCGCCGTAGATCATCACCGGCGGCAGCTCGAGGCCGGCATTCTCGGCCAGCTGCCAGGCGTCGAGCTTCTCGACGAAGGTCGGGGCGCGGGCCTCGCCGAAGGTCTCGGCGCCCTGGACGACCAGACGCTTGCCGCGCGGCATGTCGCCGATCTGGTCGGCCATGTGCGGGACTTCCTGGCCGCATTTCAGCCAGCTCTCGGTCACATGGCGGCGGCCCTTGGCGTCGCAGCCCATGTTCGGCGCGCCGCCGAAGCCGGAGACGCGGTTGGCCGTCGCGGTGGAGGAGTTGCCCCACGGGTCGATCTGCAGCGTGCCGCCGATGAACATGTCGAGCGCGTAGTGGCCGGCGGTCTGGGCGAAGGCGCGGTTGGAGCGCAGCGAGCCGTCCGGCCCGGTGAAGAAGATGTCGGAGCGCGCCTTGACATACTCCTCCATGCCCAGCTCGCCGCCGAAGCAGTGGATGGTGTCGACCCAGCCGTCCTCGATCGCCGGGATCATCGTCGGGTGCGGGTTCAGCACCATGTGGGTGCAGACCTCGCCCTTGAGGCCCAGTTCGGCGCCGTAGGTC
The DNA here is from genome assembly GCF_001305595.1 of Azospirillum thiophilum. Lineage (NCBI taxonomy): Bacteria > Pseudomonadati > Pseudomonadota > Alphaproteobacteria > Rhodospirillales > Azospirillaceae > Azospirillum > Azospirillum thiophilum. The sequence continues at coordinate 611,586 of NZ_CP012406.1, read as the reverse complement.
GGCAGGATCAGCTCGATGGCCGAGGTGAGGAAGCCGATGCCGTGGTTGATCCGCTTGACCTTGTACTCGGCGTAGATGCCCTTCAGGGCCAGCATGCCGAGCAGGATGTGGTTGTCGGTGACGAGGCCGGGATCGCGGGTGAACAGCGGCTCGATGAAGAAGGGCTTCGGGCTCTCGACCACCGCGTCGACCCAGCCGGCCGGGATGTCGACGCGCGGCAGCTTGTCGACGATCCTGTTCACCTGGGCGATGACGATGCCCTGGCGGAACTTGGTCGCCTCGACGATGACCGGCGTGTCCTCGGTGTTGAAGCCGGTGTAGAGGTTGCCCTCGCGGTCGGCCTCATAGGCGCAGATCAGCGAGACGCGCGGCGTCAGGTCGAGGAAATAGCGGCCGAACAGCTCGAGATAGGTGTGGATGGCGCCGAGCTGGATCTTGCCTTCGCGGATGAACTTGGCGACGCGGCCCGACTGCGGCCCGCCGAAGGCGAAGTCCAGCTTCTTGGCGATGCCGCGCTCGAACATGTCCAGGTGCGAGGCCAGCGGCACGCAGGACTGGACCATGTGCAGGTCGTGGATCTCGGCCGGATCGACCTTGTTCAGGCAGTCGGCGAGGAAGTCGGCCTGCTTCTGGTTGTTGCCTTCGATGTTGACGCGGTCGCCGGAGCGGATCACCGCCTTCAGCAGGGCGACGGTGTCCTCCGGCTTCACCCGCTTGCCGGCGCCGATATAGGGCGCGGCGGCCTCCATGCGCTGGCGGGTGTCGGCTGCGAGCTTGTCCCACCGTTGTTCGGTCTTCATGAGAATGCCCCCATGTGGGTCTTGTGAAGGTGCGAGGGGATCGGGGCCACGGGCGGAGCCGTGCCGATTTCCCCGGAATGGATTTCGCCGGAATGGACGTCGCGGACGGTTCCGGCGGCGTCGCGGATGCGCAGCGCCCCGTCGCCCGCGAGGCCGATGAGGGTGGCGCAGATTTCCTCGTCGCCGTCGTCCAGCCTGACGACCCGTCCGAGATGGAGGGCGTGGTCGGTCCAGGTCGCGGCGAAGGCGGACAGCCCGTGCCGTTCCCAGAGCCTCACCCAGCGGTCGAAGGCCGCGCACAGGGCTTCCACGAAGGCGCCGCGGTCGACCGGACGGCCCGCCAGCGTCGCCAGGGACACCGCCCTGTCCCGCAGCTCCGCCGGGAAGCCGGCGTCGGGGATGGCGAGGTTGATCCCCATGCCGATCACCGCGAAATCGAGGTCGCCCTCACCGTCGCAGGCCGCCTCGGCGAGGATGCCGCAGATCTTGCGGCCGCCGGCCAGCAGGTCGTTCGGCCATTTGACGCCGGCCTCGACCCCGGTCGCCGCGAGGATCGCCTCGCGCAGTGCGACCGCGGCCAGCAGCGGCAACTGGGCCGCCTCCCGCAGGCCGCGCCCGGTCCTGACCAGGACCGACAGGCAGAGGCTGCCGTCGGGGGTGGAGAACCATCCCCGCTCGCCCTTGCCGCAGCCGGCGGTCTGGTCGCGGGCGATCAGGACCGTTCCGTGCGGGGCGCCGGTCCGGCCGATCTCGACCAGCCGGCGGTTGGTGCTGTCGAGCCGGTCGGCCTCGATGACGATCCGGCCGATGCCGTCGCTCCGCTCGATCGCGGAAAGCCGCGTGGCACCAGGATCCTGGAAGGGAACGGTTGGCATGGGATCGATCTCCGAAGCCGGAAGCCGGGTCAGTGCGCGGCGACGAGGCCGATGGTCGAGGCGAAGATGCCGACGGCGATGGCCGAGACGATCAGGCCGCAGACGTTGGCGCCCATGGCGACCGGAAGGACCATCGCGTAGGGGTTGTCCTCGGCGGCGACCTTCTGGGCGAGCTTCGCGGTGGTCGGCACACAGGACACGCCGGCGATGCCGACCAGCGGGTTGAAGCCGTTCTTGTTGAACATCCACACGACCCAGCCGCCGAGCAGGCCGCCGATGCCGGACACCAGCAGCGCGGTGATGCCGAGGACGAGCAGGATGGCGACGCGGCTGTCCAGCAGGGTCGAGGCTTCGCAGAGCACGCCGAGCACCAGGCCGAGCATCAGGGTCGACGAGTAGGTGATCGTCTTTTCCAGCAGCTCCTGGTACGGCTCGATCTCCGCTTCCTTGATGGCGACGCCGAGGAAGAAGGACATGATCAGCGGTGCTGCGACCGGCAGCAGCAGGCAGAGCAGGGCGGCGGCAACGATGGTGAAGATGAACTTCGACTTCGACGAGACTTCCGGGAAGCTCATCTCGACGTCGATGGCCCGGTACTTGGCCGGAACCAGCAGCTTCATCAGGTACGGATAGCCGGCATAGGTCAGCGACAGGTAGAGATAGGCGATGATCGAGATCGGAACGAAGAGTTCCTTGGCCATGATCAGCGAGGCGAACAGCACCATCGGGCCGTCGGCGCCGCCGATCGAACCGACCGCGGCCGCTTCACCGGGGGTCAGGCCGCAGTAATAGCCGATCACCAGCGTAACGAAGGTGCCCATCTCGGCGAAGATCGCGCAGGTCATCGCCGCCCACGGACGGGCGAGGATGAAGGAGATGTCCGCCATGGTGCCGATGCCGAAGAACAGCATGCAGGCGACCAGGGAATTGGAGAAGGCGAAGTTGTAGATCGGCTGCAGGAAATAGATCTGCATGTCGTTGACGAGCTGGATCGGGTCCGAGATCATCGGATCCAGCATCAGCGTGCCGATCTTCTCAGCCTGCAGGAACATGACGCCGGCGTTGACGCACATCATCGCGATGCCCATCGGCACCATGATGAGCGGCTCCAGCGTGCGCTTGAAGCCGAGATAGGCCAGCAGGAAGCCGAAGGCGATCAGGGCGAGGCGGGCGAAGGCGATCGTCGGGTCCTGGACGAACAGCGTGCCGATGCCGGGAAAGATGGTGAAAAGCTGCTGTAGCATGGGGGTGATCTCCTCAGCGCACGGCTTATTCGGCTGAACCAGCCATGGTTTTGTTGAGCAGAACGATCACCCCGATGACGGCGTAGGCGATCACCGCGGTGAGGCCGTAGGCCATCAGCGCGTAGGTGACGACGTTCATGGATTTTCTCCGGGAACAGGGGCGGGGGGCGGGTCGAAGCGGGAGGTGGCCGAAGCCGGGAAGCTCTCCGCTTCGAGCAGATGGACGGCGGCGGTGACCGCCAGCAGGTCGGCGGCGCCGCCGGGGCTGAGCCGGCGGGCGACACAGTCGTCGGCGAAGCGGTCGATCCCGGCGAGGCCGCTCCCGGTGAGCGCACCGCCGAGATCGCGCACGGCGGCGGCGCGCTCGCGGACGAAGGCGAGGCCATCGGGTCCGCCGCGCCACAGCACGGTGGTATCCTCGGCCTCGGCGACGATGGCGACGAGCGCATGGAGAAGGGCGCGGTTGAGCCCGGCTTCCTGCGCCAGGGCGGCGCGCAGGGCCGGCAGACCGTGCTTGGCGACGGTCGGGAAACCGGCCTCGGCCTCGCCGCGGATGCCGGTGGCCCCGTGCCGGGCATAGAGAATCTCGCCGGCGGTCAGGCGCTCGCGGTCGCAGCCCTCCAGTTCGCGTTCGACGATGCCGCGGGTGATGGCGGCGGCGGCAGCGAACAGGCGGTCGGGCGAACAGGGGCGGTGGCCGTCATCGGAAAGGCCGTCATGGGACAGGCCGTCATGGGACAGGCCGGCGGCGGCGGCGGTGAGGCCGAGCGCGAAGAGCGCCCCGCGCTGGGTGTTGACGCCGTTGGAAGCGGCGAACAGGCGCCGGTCATAATCGCGGCCGACGGCGCGGATCAGCGGCAGCACGGCCGGTGCGGATCCGGAATGGGCCGCCCCGGAATGGGCGAGGCCGATGGCGGCGCAGCGATGGAAACAGGGAGCGATGGCCGCGGACGTCAGCATGAACGTCTGCAGATCCATGTCGGCATGCGATCCCATCGAGCGCGGCGTGACGAGGCCGGGCTTGGGATGGACGGAAACCTCGAGGAGAATGCCGGTCAGGCAGGCCGAACCGATGGTCCAGGCGGCGGATGCCGTCTCGTCATGCCGGTGCGGGGAGGTTCTGTGTGCGGCAAGGCCGGCAAGAGGTGACAAATACATGATGGCAATCCATCAGGCATCGTCCACAGGAGACACGCTCCGCAGACGAACCCAATAACGACGTCCATGTCATCCGACACGGGTCGTTGGGAGATCACCGTCACGCAGTCACTGTATCACTTGGTGAATACCCGGCGAGCCCTCCATCATTTCAATCGATGCGAGGCGGGCCGGAGTCCGATTTGGTCGATCACTTTTCTCTTTGCCAACCTCGCGACCTCGAAGATTGGCTGACGAACGAATGACATGGCCGATCGGGCAAGTCAATGGACCAAAGTCGTACCTCAAGGGTCGATTGAGCGAATAATAGCCATAACCCGATTGATTTCTAAGCACATAGCCGGCGACCTGCGGCGGCATGCCGCATCCATTCAACGACATCTGTTCCGGTCTCGACTGATGGTGGATTCAACTTGTCAGTCTCTGACCGATGGTGTCGCGGGACCGCGGCAATCTTCGGGGTCGACGGCGCAGGCAGCAAATTTCACTGCCCGGTCTGCAATCTTACAGCGTCGAAAGCATCGCCGGCACGATCATCGCGGGACGTTGCCGCCCGGTAATCGTCGCCGCCTGAGCCGCCAAAATGTCGCAATCGACAATATCGACAAAGTACCGGCAACCCAGTAACGTTTCACCGACTGATATATAAGATCGTTTCGTTTCCCGCCCTCCAGTTGTTCCGGTTGCGGATGATCGGCCCGTCGCCTTCCCCTCTTTGCCGGGATGGCGCGAACACATCCCGTCGGATTCGAAAAACAAAGAAAGGTTGCATCATGAAAGCAGCCACGGCGGCGGCGTTTCCGGTCCTTCTGCTGCCCTCCCCCACCCTTGCGGCCGAGGCCGGACATGTCGCCTACGCCACCGGCGGCGGCGCCCAGGCGACCGTCGGGCTGCTGCTCGTCGCGCTGTTCGGGCTGCTGATCGCCGAGGTCTGCCACAAGACCCTGGCAGCCGCCGCGATCGTCGGGACGATGCTGGTCATCTCGGCGGCGACGCCCCTGAAGATCATGGATTTCACGGTGGCCGCCCAGGCGGTCGACTGGAACGTGATCTTCCTGCTCGGCAGCATGATGGCCATCGTCTCGATCCTGATCGAGACGCGGGTGTTCGACTGGCTGAACGCCCGCATGGTGCGCTGGGCCGGGGGGCGGCCCGGCGTGCTCGCCAACATCGTCATCACCGCCACCGCCCTGCTCTCCGCCTTCGCCGACAACGTCACCACGGTTCTGTTCCTGGCGCCGGTCGTCTCCAAGGCGGCGAGGAGCCTGCGCCTGTCGGTGTGGGCGCTGGCGATGCCGATGATCATGGCGGCGAACATCGGCGGCACCGCCACGCTGATCGGCGACCCGCCCAACGTCATCGTCGGCGTGGCCAGCGGCCTGACCTTCATGGACTTCATCGCCTTCCTGGCCGTGCCGATCATCGTCATGATCGTGGCGCTCTGCGCGCTGTCCGCCGTCTGGTACCGCCGCGACCTCGCCGGATCCCATGCCGACGAGGCGGCCGGCGAGGAGGTGGAGCTGCGCGACCCCGAGGTGCTGGTCTGGACGCTGGGCATGGTCGGGCTGACCTTTCTGGGCTTCTTCACCCACAGCCTGACCCACCTGCCGGTCGGCGTCATCGCCTTCGGCGGCGCGGTGCTGGCCATGCTGGGACGCCATGCGATCCTGCGGCGGCGACTCGGCGCGAAGGCGGCGGACCACGCCTTCGCCCATTGCTTCGAGCGCGGCATCGAGTGGCTGACGCTTGGCTTCTTCATCTTCCTGTTCATGGCCATCAGCGCGGCCGAGCACACCGGGCTGATCGCCAGCGCCGCCGCCCGGCTGCAGGATCTGGTGGAGGCGGTGTCGGCGGGGCTCGGGCTCGGGCTCCAGGCGAAGCTGCTGATGGCCGGGCTGCTGATCCTGCTGTTCAGCGCGGTCGCGTCGGCGGTGGTCGACAACATCCCCTACACCATCGCGGCGGTGACGATCGTGCGGGTTCTGGTGGCGGGCTTCTCGGCCGAGTTCGAGGAGACCGGAATGGCCGCGGCGGACATCGGCCTGATGACAAACATGCTGTGGTGGTCGCTGGCGCTGGGGGCCTGCCTGGGGGGCAACGGGACGCTGATCGGGGCGAGCGCCAACGTGACGACCGTCGGCATCCTGGAAAAGGACGGCCATCACATGCCCTTCGTCGCCTTCCTGACGTTCGGCGTGCCGGTGATGGCGATGACGGTGCTGATCGCGGCCGTCTATCTCGCCTGCTACGTCTATGTCGGGCCGGTCAGGACCAACGTGATCGGGGCGGCCGCCCTTGCCCTGCTCGCCACGCTGGCCGCCGCCCGGCACCTCGCCCGCCGCCCGCTGCGCGCCCTGCCGGCGACGGTGGAACAGCCGGACTGAACAGGTTTCTACCCGCGAAGGGTTGGCGCAGGGGCCTTGAGAACCCCCTGCCGCGGCCCTATCGTCCGTGTTGCCACGGACAGACCGCGGCAGTCCTTCGGCAAGGAGCTTGCTGAGCATGTCCCCGACCGAGAGCACCGGACGCGGGTCCGGCCCGCTGCCGCCGCCGAAGAAGACCGCAACCCCCATCGCGGCCCCCATGGCAGCCCCCATTGCGCGCCCCGGCACGGCCTATGATTTCATGGTCTTCATCGGCCGCTTCCGCCCCTTCCATCTCGGCCATCTCGCCGTGATGCGGCAGGCGCTGGCGCTGGGGCGGCATCTGATCCTGCTGGTCGGCTCGTCGCGTCAGGCGCGCAGCCACCGCAACCCCTTCCGCTTCGAGGAGGTGCGCGCCTGCATCCTCGGCGCCGTCCCGCCGGAGGAGCATGGGCGCCTCACGATCCTGCCCCTGATCGACCGCTACAACGACCTGGAATGGATCCGCGATGTCCAGGCAGCCGTCCATGGCGTCGTCCATGAGGTCGTCGCGCGGCACCACCGTCCCGCCGGCGGCACGGAGCCCGCGGTCGGCCTGATCGGCCATTCCAGGGACCACGGCAGCCATTCATTGCGCATGTTCCCGCAATGGGGCGCGGTGGACTGCGCGACCGTCGGCGGGATTTCGGCCACGCCGATCCGCGACGCCTATTTCTCCGACGCCGCGGCGGCGCTGGAGGCGTGGAGGGACGCGCTGCCGGCGAACGTCGCCGCCTTCCTGGCGGACTTCGCCCGCAGCGCGGACTACCGGCGGCTGGCGGAGGAAAGCGCCTACATCGCCAGATACAAGGCCGGCTGGGCCGCCGCGCCCTACCCCCCGACCTTCCTCACCACGGACGCCGTGGTCGTGCTGTCCGGCCATGTCCTGCTGGTCGAGCGCCGGGCGCTGCCCGGACGCGGCCTGCTGGCCCTGCCCGGCGGCTTCGTCGGCCAGCATGAGCGGATCAGGGACGCGATGATCCGGGAGTTGCGCGAGGAAACCAGGCTCAAGGTGCCGGCCGGCTTCCTGGAGGGCGGCATCCGCGCCAGCCGGATCTTCGACCATCCCCACCGCTCGTCGCGCGGGCGCACGGTGACCCAGGCCTTCCTCATCCAGCTCAAGGCGACCGAGGAGGGGTTTCCCAAGGTGCGCGGCGGCGACGACGCCAAGTCGGCCCGCTGGATGCCGATCGCGGAGATCGATCCCGAACACATGTTCGAAGATCATTTCCACATCATCCAAACACTGATCGCCCAGTCCGGCAGTTGATCGGACCATCCGGAAGCCCTCTCCATTCGCCATTTACACGAACGAACCCGCGACCTACCCTGCCTCCCAAGCCCGCCGGACAGACCGGTGGCAGTGGGCAAAGGAGCTTTGCCATCATGCTCGTCAATTTCAGCGGCCGCGCCCACAACCACAATTTCGCGACCGATTTCATCGTCCGCTCGCTGCTGGACACGGACTGGTACAAGCTGGCGATGCTGCAATTCATCTGGCGGCACTTCCGCGAGGTGAAGGTGCGCTTCAGCCTGATCAACCGCACGAAATCGGTGAAGCTGGCCCGCATCGTCGACGAGACCGAGCTGCGCCGCCAGCTCGACAATGTGCGGTCGCTGCGGCTGAAGCGCTCCGAGGCGGTCTGGCTCCAGGGCAACACCTTCTACGGCCAGCGCGGCATCTTCCGGCCCGAGTTCGTCGCGTGGCTCGCGGACGGCTTTGCCCTGCCCGACTACCGGCTGTCCGAGGAGGACGGCCAGTGGCGCCTGGATTTCGAAGGAACATGGCCGGAGACGACCATGTGGGAGATCTACGCGCTCAGCATCGTCAACGAGCTGAAGACCCGCGCCGCGCTGGCCGGCATGACCGAGACGGAACTCGACATCCTCTATGCCCGCGCCAAGGTCCGGCTCTGGGACAAGATCGAGATGCTGCGCCCGCTGGCCGATCTCAGCCTCTCGGATTTCGGCACCCGGCGGCGCCACAGCTTCCTCTGGCAGGAATATGTCGTCGAGACGATGGCGGCCGAACTCGGCCCGCGCTTCATCGGCACCTCCAACACCCATCTTGCGATGAAGCACGACCTGGAGGCCATCGGCACCAACGCGCACGAGCTGCCGACCACCGTCGCCGCGCTGGCCTGCCGCGGGGAGGACCTGCGCGCGGCGCAATATGACGTGCTGCGGCTGTGGCAGGAGACCTATGGCGGCGCCATGCTGGTGTTCCTGCCCGACACCTTCGGCTCGACCCAGTTCCTGAAGAACGCGCCGGACTGGGTGGCGGACTGGACCGGCATGCGGGTGGACAGCAAGGATCCGGTGGCGGCGGGCGAGGAGTACATCGGCTGGCTGGAAAAGCTCGGCCGCGACCCCCGGGAAAAGCGCGTGCTGTTCAGCGACGGGCTGGACGTCGAGACCATCCTGCGGCTGCACCGGACCTTCCGCGGCCGCATCCGCGACGGCTATGGCTGGGGCACCCTGCTGACGTCGGATTTCCGGGATTGCCACCCACGCAACGGCCAGGGGCTCGATCCGCTGAGTCTGGTCTGCAAGGTGACCGCGGTCGAGGTCGACGGCGCCTGGAAGGATGCGGTCAAGCTCAGCGACAATTACGAGAAGGCCACCGGCCCGGCGTCCGAGATCGCCCGCTACCGCGCCATCTTCGGCACCGAGGGCGTCGCGAACGTCCCGGTGCTGGTCTGAACCGCAGGAGAAGCATCATGACCGACACCCGAACCGGCCCGGCCGCCGCGCTGGAGGCGATTTCCGCCGTCATGCCGGTGCGCAGGGCCTGCTACGCGCTGGCGGGCGGCAGGGTCGGCAAGCTCGACGTCGATCCGGTGAAGGGCTTCGCCGCCGTCGGCGGCGGCAACCTCGCCCCGCCGGTCGCCAACGCCCAGGTCGCCCGCATGATCGCCGAGATCGACCGCACCAACCGGCTGTTCATCGCCGCCGGCCATCCCATCGCGGTGTTCCTCGACACCCATGAGCCGGGCAAGCCCGAACACCCCTACCCGCCCCATTGCGAGGCCGGCACCGGCGAGGAAAACCTCGTCGACGAACTCGCCTGGCTCGACGGTGCCCCCGGCGTCACGCTGATGCGCAAGGACTGCATCAACGGCGTCGTCGGCACCACCGACCTAGCGACCGGCCGCAACCGGCTGTTCGAGTGGATCGCCGCCAACGGCATCGAGATCCTGGTGGTGGACGGCATCTGTACCGACATCTGCGTGCTCCAGGCGGTGCAGGCCCTGCTGTCGGCGCGCAACCACGGCATGACCGGACCGCTGCGCGACATCGTGGTCCACGAGCCGGGCTGCGCAACCTACGACCTGCCGCTCGGGACGGCGCAGGCGCTCGGCCTGCCCGACGGCGCGGCTCATCCGCAGATGGTCGCCCACCACATCGGGCTGTATCTGATGCAGGCGAGCGGCGCGATCATCGCCGACGAGCTACTGTTCCCGACCCCCTGACCGGGGCAGCCTCAGCCGGCGATCCGGTGCGGAACGAACCGGCTGGCGTTGCCGGTGATCAGCGCGCGGTCCTCGCGGATGCCCAGGCCGCAAGGGCTGCCGCCGGCGATCCAGACGCCGAACACCGCATGGTTGCCGTCGGCCTCGGCCAGCGGCGTGAAGGCCTGATAGACCCAGCCGTCATCGACATAGGGCCCGTCCGTCTCGGCGACCGGCTGCCCAACCGGAAATCCTGCGGCATCGAGGGTGGCGATGCTGACATTGCTGCCCTCGCGGCCGAGCAGCGGCTTGGCCACCACCCTGCTGCCGGCCGCAAAGCCGCTGCGGTCGAGCGCGGTGTGCAACAGGTTGGGATGGCCGGGGTTCAGTTCCCACAGCAGTGCGAACAGCCCCTTGGAGGCCATCACCATCTTCCAGGCCGGCTCGATCACCCGGATCCGCGCCTGCGCCGCGGCGGCCACCAGCTCGCGGCCGGTGGTCTCGCGGATCATCCAGTCCCACGGGTACAGCTTCATCAGGTGCCGGACCGGCAGGCCGGATTCATCGAGGAAGCGGCCGGAGGCGTCGTCGTAGCGGATCGCCTGGATCGGCATCGCCTTGGTGGTCATGCCGGCGCGCAGCGCCAGGGTCTGGAGATAGGCGATGGTCGCCTCGTCCTCCGGGTGCGGCATCAGGCAGGCGAAATGCACCGCGTCCGTCTGCGACGCCAGACCGGGGAAGGCCCGCATCCGCGCCTGCCAGCGTTCGACCAGCGCCTCTTCCAGGCTGTTGAACTGGTCGTCCTCCGGATGCGTGTCCTGGAGCCAGCACCATTGGGCGACCGCGGTCTCGTAGAGCGAGGTCGGCGTTTCCGCGTTCAGCTCCAGCGCCTTCGGCGGCCCGCCCTTGCCGTCCCAGGCGAAATCGAACCGGGCATAGAGCGCCATGTCCAGCCCGTCGCGCTCGGCCCAGCTCGCCTCGATCGCCGGGGCGGCCCAGCGCGGAATGCCGACCGCCTCGTACAGCCCCCGCGTCACGACATGGCCGACGGCCTGCTCGCACAGGCGGTAGACCTCCTCGGCGGCGGCCTCCAGCGTCTCGATTTCGGCGAGGGAGAAGCGCCAATGGGCGCTTTCGTCCCAATAGGCGGTGCCGTCGGCGTCGGTGTGGAAGGGGAAGCCGATCTCCTCGAGCCTGTCCTGCCAGTGCGGGCGGGGCGCCGTGGGCACGCGCTCCATCGCCTCAGCTTCCCGAAAAGCCGCGCGACGAGCCGGTCGAGCCGAACCCCGCGCTGCGCCCGGTCGTGGGGACCGTGAAGGATTTGCCCGCGTTGGCCGAACCCGGCCGGTAGTAGGAGCCGGAGCTGGAGGCAGCGCCGCCCGAGCCCGCCCGGATCTCGTCGCGGCGCTGCGGCGGCAGCGGCACCTGGGCGATCCGGCTGCTGCCGCTGCGGGCATAGCCCTGGCGGTCGAAATAGACCGGCTGCGCGTGGCTGCCGGTCAGGCTGCGGCCGATCATGAAGCCGACCAGCGCCGGGACGAAGACGTTGCCCATGCTGCTTCCCTGGCCGCTTCCCCCGCCGTCGCCCGCCGGTGTGCAGGCGCCGTCCCCCATCTCCGCCTCGCAGGCCTCCCGGCTGGCGAAGCGGGGGGCGTTCGCCCGGTGCTCCTCGCCGGCCGCGGCGAAGGCCGCCGTGCAGTCGTCCGCCGTCATCTCGGCCGAGCAGGCCTCGACGGAGGGATAGACGGTCGCCTCGTCCGGGCCATCCTCGCCGCAGGCGAACAGGACCGGGCTGATGCCGCCCAGCAGCAGGGCCGCCACGGTGCGCGAGCGCTTCATCGGAACCCCTTCTTCTCGTCAATAGGTCAGCGAGCCGTAGTTCAGCAGCCCGACCGCGATGGACAGGCTGGCGAGGAGGATGCCGTAGGCGGTGCGGTCCGCCTCGACGCCGGCCCGGAAATCCGGCAGCAGCACCCGCGAGCCGATGACATAGACCAGCAGTTGCGACACCAGCGCGACGCCCCCCCAGACCGCCAGATCGACGATGCTGGTCGTGTGGGACGCGACGCTGGTCAACGGCAGGGCGAAGCCGATCATGGCGCCGCCCAGGGTGAGCGCCGCGGTGCTGTTGCCCTGGCGGACCAGGGCCAGATCGCTGTACGGCGTGACGGCGGTGTAGGCGACGATGAACAGCAGCAGGAACCCCAGCATCGCCGCCGCGAACAGCAGATAGGAGGGAAGGGTCGTCAGGGACTGGAGAACCGGCGCCATGCATTCATCCAACGTTGCGTTGCCTGCTGACAGCGTTGCACCTTTTGCGGGCAGCCGGCAAGCCTTGACCGGAGCGGTAGCGGGCTACCACTTCTGGCGAAGCCCTGGGGGGAGGCTCAGTGCCAGAGCCCCGACGACCGCCAGCGCGGTCGATGGGTGGGCGGCGGAAGCCGGCCGGGAAGCGTGACCGGCAGCGCGCCGGGACCGGGCTGCACGGGCATGGTCTGCTGGAGCGAGAGAAGACGCCCGATGCGTTCCTCGGTGGCCGGGTGGGTGCGCAGCACGGACGGCTGCGGATTGCGCCGGCCGGGGAACAGCACGCGCTCCCAGAATCCCGGATCGTAACGCTGGAGTTTCGCCAGGGCGGAGGCCAGCCCGGCGGGATCCCCGGTGAGCGCCGCCGCGTCCAAATCGGCGTCGAACTCCCGCGTCCGCGACAGGCCGAGCTGGATCAGCGTGTTGACGGTGGGCGCCGCCAGCAGCAGCAGGATCGGCAGCCAGGGAAACCCCGCCTGTTCCATCAGCATCGCCGGCAGGCTGAAGACCAGCAGGACGACCCCCGTGGTCGCCATTGCTCCGGTGACCCGGCTGATGATGTCGGCCAGCCCCATGATCAGCAGGTCGTGATTCCGGACATGGCTGACCTCATGCGCCAGGATGCCGGCGAGCTCGCGCAGGCTCATCGCCCGCAGCAGGCCGTCGGTCAGGACGATGGCGCTGCTCCGCGCCGAGCCGACGGCGAAGGCGTTGGGCACCGGGGTCGCGAGGTAATGCAGTTCGGGGACGGCGGGCAGCCCGGCCCGCCGCGCGAGCGTGGCGAGGGCGTCCTGAACCTCCGGCAGCTCGACGCGGCCCAGCCGGCGGGTCCGGTAGAGCCCCAGGATGACCTGGGGCGAGACGGTGGGGCTGAAGGCCAGCGCCGTACCGAGGAGGATGACCACCCACAGGAGCCCCGCCGGGCCGAAGAGCACCCAGCCGATGGCAGCCGCGAGCAGGGTCAGGCTCCCCACCAGCAGAACGGACTGCAGGGCGTTGCGGAGCTTGTGACGGCGACGCTCCTGGTCGTTGAGGCGTACCGCGGACATGGCGGGCTGTGTTCCGGGTTGTCGCTTGTTCCGGGTTTTCACTGCACTCAGATTTCGGGACGGCCCGCCATCCGGTCAAGACGGGCCGGTCAAGACGGGCCGGTCAAGACAGGATGGCGCCATGGCAGCCTGATCCGGCCCATCGGCGTCTCGCTGCCGAAGCGCAACCAGCTTCTCCTGGGTCGCACCGCCGTTGGCATCGGCGGCGATGGCCCGAAACTGGAGAAGGCCGGCAACCCTTTGGGGGTTCCGGCCTTCATGGATGGTGGTCCCGACTGGGATTGAACCAGTGACCCCTACGATGTCAACGTAGTGCTCTCCCGCTGAGCTACAGGACCCCGAACTCTCAAAAACTTCCGCTCCGGAAACTGGAGCGGGCGAAGGGATTCGAACCCTCGACCCCAACCTTGGCAAGGTTGTGCTCTACCCCTGAGCTACGCCCGCAATGTGGCGCGAGTGACGGGACTTGAACCCGCGGCCTCCGGCGTGACAGGCCGGCGCTCTAACCAACTGAGCTACACCCGCGCTGAGGAGCGGCGCCTTATACAAGGCATCACCCCGATAGACAAGACCTAAATATTCAGAAGTGGTGGAGCCAATCGGGATCGAACCGATGACCTCTACAATGCCATTGTAGCGCTCTCCCAGCTGAGCTATGGCCCCACTATACTTCTGTTACCCTACACCAACACTTGGGGTGTTGGTGCGCTCGGAGGGAGTCGAACCCCCACGGCCTTGCGGCCACTAGGACCTGAACCTAGCGCGTCTACCAGTTCCGCCACGAGCGCTTCCCCCTGCACCGCGTTGGGTGCCGCGGGGAGCGCTTATGTAGCGGGATGGACGGCGGCCGGCAAGCACAGAATTCACCTCTGCCGAAAATTTTTTCTCCGCCCCTCAGGCCGTCAGGAACCGCAACCTCATGGTGTGCCGGCGGGTCTCGCCGGGGTCCAGCCGCGCCGACGGGAAATGGCCGATGTTGGGGCTGCCGGGAAAGCGCTGGGTCTCCAGCGCCAGACCGGCGAAGGGGCCGTAGGTCTGTCCGCCCTTCCCCGCCACCTGCCCGCCGGACCGGGCACCGATATAGCCGCCGCTGTAGACCTGAAGCCCGGGCTGGTCGGTTTCCAGCTCCATCCGGCGGCCCGATGCCGGATGCTCCAGCCAGGCCGCCGGGCGCAGCGTGCCGGCCGGACCCTCCAGGCACCAGTTGTGGTCGAAGCCGAAGCCGCCGGCCCGCTCCAGCGCCGCCCCCAGATCGACGCCGCCCAGATCGATGCCGCCGCGCAGGTCGAAGGCGGTGCCGTCGACCGGCCGCACCTCCCCGGTCGGGATCAGGTCGGGGCCGACCGGGGTGATGAAGCCGCCGCGCACTGCCAGCCGGTGGCCGCGCACGTCACCCAGACCGGAGCCCGAGCCATGGCCGCCGAGATTCCAATAGCTGTGATGGACGAGATTGACGACGGTCGGCCGGTCGCTGGCCGCCGTCATCTCGATATCCAGCACCCCGTCCGCGGTCAGCCGGTAGCGCGTCGTGGCGGTCAGGGTTCCGGGATAGCCCTGGTCGCCGTCGGGCGAAACCAGCATGAAGGTGACGGCGTTGTCCGCCTCCTCCACCACCGCCCGCCAGATCCGGCGGTCGAAGCCGTCGGCGCCGCCATGCAGGTGGTTGGGCGGCTCGTTGACGCTCAGCGCATGGCGCACGCCGTCGAGCGTGAAGGCCGCCCCGCCGATGCGGTTGCCGTAGCGGCCGCAGGTGGCGCCGAAATAGGCGTCGCTCGCCAGATAGCCGGCCAGCCGGTCGAAGCCGAGCACGACGTCGGCCGTCCTGCCGTCACGGTCGGGCACCATCATCCGCACCAGCCGGGCACCATGGGCGATCACCGTCGCCTCCAGCCCGCCGGCGGACAGGATGAACCCCTCCACCGGCTGGCCATCGACCATGTCGAACAGGAATCTCTCGATGGGCATCACGCCTCCGCCGGTTGGCCGCCGCGGCCGGCCCAGACCGTCAGCAGCCCTTTCTGCAACAGGATGAAGACGAACAGCAGCACGCCGATGGCGATCTTGGTCCACCAACTGCTCAAGGTGCCGTCGAAGGTGATGTAGGTCTGGATCAGCCCCTGGATCAGCACGCCGACGAAGGTGCCGACGACATAGCCGTAGCCGCCGGTCAGCTGGGTGCCGCCGATCACCACCGCGGTGATGGTGTCCAGCTCCACCCCGGTCGCCGCCAGCGAATAGCCCGCTCCGGTGTAGAGCGAGAAGACGATCCCGGCCAGCCCGGCCAGCAGCCCGGACAGGGCATAGACCGCCACCGTCGTCCGCCCGACCGGCACGCCCATCAGCTCCGCCGACTGGCGGTTGCCGCCCAGCGCATAGAGGTTGGCGCCGAAGCGGGTCCAGTGCGCCAGCACCACCGCGCCCGCCACCACCCCCAGCATCAGCATCGCCGGCAGGGTCAGCTTGCCGCCGGCACCGAAGCGCAGCGCGATGTCGTTCAGCTCGCCATAGAGCGGGTGGTTGATCGGCACCGAATCGGTGGTCAGGACGAAGCCCAGGCCGCGGGCGATGAACATGCCGGCCAGCGTCACGATGAAGGGCGGCATCCGGAAGACATGGATCACCCCGCCCATCGCCGCGCCGAAGCCGCCGGCCGCCAGCAGCGCCACGGCGAAGGCGGCAAGGGGATGCCAGCCGCCCTGTTCGATCAGCACCGCCAGCAGGACGGTGGTGAAGCCGATCACCGCCCCGACCGACAAATCGATCCCGCCGGACAGGATGACGAAGGTCATGCCGACCGCGGTGATGCCCAGAAAGGCGTTGTCGGTCAGAAGGTTGCCCACCACCCGCCAGGAGGCGAAGTTGGGGAACTGCGCGGCGCACAGCAGGAACCCGACCACCAGCACCGCGCTGGTGACGATCAGGGGAAGGAAGCGCTGGAGTGCACCGGTCATGGCTTCACCCCCCCGCTTGTCGGCGCCACCGGCGGCTTGACGGTCCCGGTCCGCGGCCCGGCCTTCGGCGCCGGCAGGAACAGGGTCAGGGTCGGCGATTGCAGCAGCAGGACCAGCATCAGGACGCCCGCCTTGACGATCAGGTTGAATTCCGGCTTGAAGCCGCTCAGCAGGATGCCGGTGTTCATCGCCTGGATGATCAGCGCTCCCACCACCGACAGCGGCAGCCCGAACCGCCCGCCCAGCAGCGAGGTGCCGCCGACCACCACCGCCAGGATGGCGTCCAGCTCCAGCCACAGCCCGGCATTGTTGGCGTCGGCGCCACGGATGTCGGCGGTGACGATCAGCCCGGCGACCGCGGCGCACAGCCCGCACCAGGCATAGACGGCGACCAGCACGACCGGGGTGTTGACGCCGGCCCCGGCGCTCGACAGCCGGTTGACGCCGACCGCCTCGATCATCAGCCCCAGCGCGGTCGCCCGCACCAGCAGGGCCGTCACCGCCAGCACCGCGGCGGCGATGACCACCGGCATCGGCACGGTCAGGAAGGATCCGCCGCCGATGAAGGCGAGCGCCGGGCTGGTGAAGGTGACGATCTGCCCCTCGGTGATCAGCTGGGCGATGCCGCGCCCGGCCACCATCAGGATCAGGGTCGCGATGATCGGCTGGATGCGCAGCACCGCCACCAGCAGCCCGTTCCACAGACCGCACAGCAGCCCTGCGGCCAGCGACGCCGCCAGCACCGCCGGCAGCCCCCATCCCGCCCCGGTCATGGTGGCGGCGACCGCGCCGGAGATCGCCATCACCGCGCCGACCGACAGGTCGACGCCGCGGGTGGCGATCACCATGGTCATGCCGATGGCGAGCAGCGCCACCGGGGCGCCGCGGTTCAGCACGTCGATCAGGCTGCCGAACAGCCGGCCGTCCTGCAGGCGGATGGCGAAGAAATCGGGAAACAGCAGCCAGTTGGCCAGCAGCACGGCGATCAGCGCGCCATATTGCGGCAGGTTGCGCGCCGCGCCGGCGGCGGAGAAATTCATGGACGCACCTCCGCGCCGTTCGTTTCAGATGCGATGGCGGCGACGATGCGCTCCACGCTGACCTCCCCTCCCCTCAGTTCCGCCACATGGCGGCGGTCGCGCAGCACCACGACGCGGCGGCTGTAGGCGACGATCTCCTCCAGCTCCGACGAGACCACCAGCAGTGCCATGCCGTCGGCGCACAGCCGCTCGATCAGGCGGATGATCTCGGCATGCGCGCCGACATCGATGCCGCGGGTCGGCTCGTCCAGGATCAGCAGCCGCGGTTCGGTCGCCAGCCAGCGCGCCAGCAGCGCCTTCTGCTGGTTGCCGCCCGACAGGAACTGGATCGGCCGCTCGGCGTCGGGTGTTCGGATGTCGAGCAGGCGGATGAAGCGGTCGGCGATCTCCTCCTGCCGGCGGCGCGGGATCGGCTTCAGCCAGCCCTGGCGGGCCTGGAGCGCCAGGATGATGTTCTCGCGCACCGACAGCTCGCCGACGATGCCCTCCTTCTTGCGGTCCTCCGGGCAGAAGCCGAAGCCGAGCCGCACCGCGTCGCGCGGCCCCTTCAGCCGCGCCGGCCGCCCGTCCACCGTCGCCTCGCCCTGGTCGGCCCGGTCCATGCCGAAGACCAGCCGCACCGTCTCGGTCCGCCCCGAGCCCAGCAGCCCGGCCAGCGCCACCACCTCGCCGGGGCGGATGTCGAGGTCGAAGGGCTCGACGCTGCGCGCCTTGCCGAACCCCTTGAAGCTCGCCAGCGGCGGCCGGCTGTCCAGTTCCTCCGGGCCGCGCTCGATCCGGTGGGCCGCCGCCTCCAGCTCCCGCCCCAGCATCATGGCGACGAGATCCAGGCGCGCCAGCTCGGCCGTGCGCCGCTCGCCCACCAGCCGGCCGTTGCGCAGCACGGTGATGCGGTCGCAGACCTCATAGACCTGATCGAGGAAATGGGTGACGAAGACGATGCCGATGCCCCGCGCGCGCAAGGACCGCATCACCCGGAACAGCACCGCCACCTCCTGCGCGTCGAGGCTGGCGGTCGGCTCGTCGAGGATCAGCACCTTGGCCGACATGTCGACCGCCCGCGCGATGGCGACGATCTGCTGCGTCGCCACCGAGAAGCGGCCGAGCGGAGCCGTGACGTCGAGCGACAGGCCGTAGGGCTGCAGCACCGCCCGCGCCCGCCGCCGCATGGCGCCGCGGTCGACCAGCCCGAAGCGCATCGGCTGGCGCCCCAGGAACAGGTTTTCCGCCACCGACAGGTTGGGCAGCAGGTTCACCTCCTGATAGACGGTGCCGATGTGCAGGCGCTGGGCCTCCTCGACGCCGCGCGGTGCGATCTCCCGCCCCTCCAGCGCGACGGTGCCGGCGTCGCGCTGATAGACGCCGGTCAGCGTCTTGATCAGCGTCGACTTGCCGGCGCCGTTCTCGCCGAGCAGGGCATGGATCTCGCCGTGGCGGAGCGTGAAATCGACGCCGTCGAGCGCCTGGACGCCGAGGAAGCCCTTGGACAGCCCGCGGATCGCCAGCAGCGGCGCCGATGGGGAAGGAGCGGTGGACGCCGTCATGACGGACCTCGCCGGATGCGCGATAACATTTTAGGGCCGCCGAAGAGCCCTCTCCCGCCCCGGGAGAGGGAGGGGACCCACGAAGTGGGGAGGGTGAGGGGTGGGGCAAGGATCCCGAACCGCATGGCTTCGTGCCTGGCCCCTCACCCTTCCCACCGCTTCGCGGCGGGCCCCTTCCCTCTCCCGGGACGGGAGAGGGAACTCTCCCGGCCCCTCACCCCCCGATCAGTAGGCGTCCTTGCGGCGCTCATACTCGGCCTTGGCGGTGTCGGGGGTGAACAGCGCCGACTGGGTCTGGATCCATTTCGGCGGCGCCTTGCCGTCCTTCTTGAAGGCGATCAGCGCGTCATAGGCCGGGCCGGCCATGTTCGGCGTCAGCTCCACCGTGGCGTTCGCCTCGCCCTCGGCCATCGCCTTGAAGATGTCGGGCACGCCGTCGATCGAGACGACCAGGATGTCCTTACCCGGCTTCAGCCCGGCTTCCTTGATCGCCTGGATGGCGCCGACCGCCATGTCGTCGTTGTGGGCGTAGACGGCACAGATGCCCTTGCCGCCGTTCTCGGCCTTGATGAAGCTCTCCATCACCTCCTTGCCCTTGGCGCGGGTGAAGTCGCCGGACTGGGTGCGGACGATCTTCATGCCGGGGTTCTTGGCGACGACCTCGTCGAAGCCCTTCTTGCGGTTGATGGTGGGCGACGAGCCCACCGTGCCCTGCAGTTCCACCACCGCGCACTTGCCGCCGGTCTGCTTGGCCAGCCATTCGCCGGCCACCCGGCCCTCATGCACGGTGTCCGAGGTGACGGCGGTCATGTAGAGGCTCTGGTCCTTGGTCTCGATCTGGCGGTCGAGCAGCATGACCGGGATCTTCGCCTCCTTGGCCTCCTTCAGCACCGAATCCCAGCCGGTCGCCACCACCGGCGCGATGAAGATGGCGTCGACGCCCTGGGCGACGAAGGAGCGCACTGCCTTGATCTGGTTCTCCTGCTTCTGCTGGGCGTCGGAGATCTTCAGCTCGATGCCGCGCTTGTCAGCTTCGGCCTTGGCGGTCTTGGTCTCGGCGGCACGCCAGCCGGACTCCGAGCCGATCTGCGAGAAGCCGACCACCAGCTTCTTGCCGTCGGCGGCCTGGACGGTGCCGAGACCGATCAGCAGCGCCGCGGCGGCGGCCATGGCGGTGGCGGCGGCCCTGGTGGCGGCCCTGGTGGCGGCCCTGGTGGCGGCGGAATTCACCCAACTCCTGGACATCCGTTTCACTCCCTGAAGGATTGTGCCGTGCTTTTTGAAAGGGGCAGGCCGCTGGACGGGGCGCGGAAAGAAGGGGACCGCCGCCCGGTCCGATTTGTTCGTATCGTCTACATTAAGTGCCGGGAACCATAACTGTCCAATATGATTCTTGGCCGGTCCGATGCTGAAAAGGATATGTCCGCGCAAAGAAACGGCCGGACGGCGGGAAGCCGCCCGGCCGCGAGGTGACCCCGGTTGCCCGGAAGGACGCCCTGCAATGAGCGCCCGGGACGGTCCGGGGCCGACGCACCCGAGGGAGAGCGCGCCGGGACGCGCCGCCGCGGCGGGATGGAGGAAACGCCGCGGCGGTGCGAAGCGGTCAGAATGCGAAATTGGTCTGGATCAGGAAGATGTCTCCCTTGTCGCTGTTGGCGGCGACGTCGGAGCTGAGCTTGAAGTGGTTGTATTCCGGGTTGATGCTGAAACCAGGGGCGACGACATATTTGGCGCCGACGGAGATCAGCTCGAACTTGGTGCGGCCGCGCACCGTCAGGTCGCCGGCATCGCGGGCGTTCAGATAGCCGACGCCGAGCGTCGTCGGCCCGAAGGTGTATTGCGCGCCGGCCGTCCACACATCCTGCTTCTCGCGGCTGACGATGCCGGCGGTGCCGGACTTGGCATAGCCGCTGTCGCCCGACCAGGCATAGCTGCCGCCGACCTTCAGCCCGCCATAGGCCACGGACAGGCCGGCATGGGTCGAGGACAAATCGTCGAAGGTCGCCGCCGAGACGCTGGAATCCTTGGCCTTGCCGCCGAGATAGAACAGGCTGGCATTGACCGTCGCCCCGCCGACGCTGTTGGAATAGGTGCCGCCGACCTCGTAGACGTCGTGATAGGCGCCGGTGCGGTTGGCCGTCGGCAGGCTGACCTTGCGGCGGTTGACGTCGGTGTTGCTGCTTTCGGAATCCGGCTGGTAGGAGACGCCGAGCTTGAAGCCGGCGATCTCCGGCGTCCAGTAGGAGGCGCGGGTGGCGCTGTTGCCGGAGATCAGGGCGCGGATGTTGGCGATGGTGATCGGGGCGTTGGCGCCGCTGTCGCCGAGCCAGGACGGGAAGGAGCCGTCGACGCCGCCGGTTCCCCAGTCGGACGGGGCGAAGACGCCGCTGTCGTCGGACGGGCCGTTCTCCACGCCGAGATGGAAGACGCCGAAGCTGCCGTTGACGAAGATGAAGGCACGGTCGTTGGTGGTGGTGCGGGCATTCCCGGCGCCGTTCTCGGCCAGCAGGCGCAGGCGGGCGCCATATTCCAGCCCGTTGTCGGCCTTGGCCTTCGGCGTCACCAGCAGGCGGTAGCGGTTGCGGAACTCGGTGTTGCGCAGGCCGCTGTCGCGGTCCTGGTCGACATAGCCGGCCTCGAAATAGACGTCGGCGCCCAGCGTGACGTCGAACTTCGCCTGGGCGAAGGCCGGGGCGGACAGCGCCATGGCGGAGACGAGCGACAGGGTGGCTGCGCCAAGCAGCAATGTGGATCTGACCATTTGCGTTTCCTCAAGTGATGTTGGCTTGTTGTTTTTTATCAGTCCCTTGGCAGGGTCCTGGGTGGGAGCGCCCCTGTTGGCCGTGCCCGGAAGACGGGCGCACGGCCCCGTCCGCGTCAGCGCTCCCCCCTGACGCGGCGTTACCGGATCGGTGTGAAAATCCTCAGTCCCGGCCGAGCGTCCCGTCGACCCGCCGCCACAGCCCCAGCGGGTTGCCGTCGTGCAAGGCCTCCGGCAGCAGCCCCGCCGGCAGATCCTGGTAGCAGACCGGGCGCAGGAAGCGCCGGATCGCCAGCGTCCCGACCGAGGTCGAGCGGCTGTCCGACGTCGCCGGGAACGGGCCGCCATGCACCATCGCGTGGCACACCTCCACCCCGGTCGGCCAGCCGTTGGCCAGGATGCGGCCGGCCTTGCGCTCCAGCACCGGGATCAGCGCCGCCACCGCGGCCTCGTCCGCCGCCTCCATCTGCAGCGTCGCGGTCAGCTGCCCCTCCAGCCGCTCGGCAACCGTCCCCATCGCCGCCGCGTCCGGGCAACGGATCAGCAGCGACGCGGCACCGAACACCTCCTCCTGCAAGCGGGTGTCGGCCAGGAACGCCTCCGCAGTGGTGCTGAAGAAGGCCGCCTGCGCCTGGTTCGGCCCGTTGCAGGCCAGCCCGCGCGCCAGCGTGGTCACCGCCCCGCTGCCGGCCAGCGCCGTCACCCCGTCGTCATAGGCGGCATGGATGCCTGGCGTCAGCATGGTCGCGGCGGTGCTGCCGCCGAGCGCCGCCACCGCCGCCGCGGCGAAGCGGTCGAGGTCCGGCCCCTCGATGCCGAGCAGGATGCCGGGATTGGTGCAGAACTGCCCGGCCCCCATGGTCAGCGAAGCGACGAAGCCCGCGCCCAGCGCCTCGGCCCTTGCGGCCAGCGCGGCGGGCATCAGGAACACCGGGTTGATGCTGCTCATCTCGGCATAGACCGGGATCGGCTCCGGCCGCCTGGCCGCCACCTCCATCAGCGCCAGCCCGCCACGGCGCGAGCCGGTGAAGCCGACCGCCTTGATCCTAGGGTCGGCCACCAGCGCCGTGCCGATCTCGGTGCCGGTGCCGAACAGCAGCGAGAACACGCCCTCGGGCAGGCCGCAATCCGCCACCGCCGCCCGGATGGCGCGGCCGACCAGTTCGGAGGTTCCGGGATGGGCGTTGTGCCCCTTGACCACCACCGGACAGCCGGCGGCGAATGCCGAGGCGGTGTCGCCACCGGCCACCGAGAAGGCGAGCGGGAAGTTCGACGCGCCGAACACCGCGACCGGCCCCAGCGGGATATGGCGCTGGCGGATGTCGGCGCGCGGCAGCGGGGTGCGGCCCGGCATGGCCGGATCGATGCGCGCCTCGATCCAGCTTCCCTCGCGCACCACCTGGGCGAACAGGCGGAGCTGGCCGACGGTGCGGCCGCGCTCGCCCTCCAGCCGCGCCCGCGGCAGCCCGCTCTCGGCCATGGCGCGGACGATCAGCGCGTCGCCAATGTCGAGGATGGCCTGGGCGACGGCTTCCAGGAAGGCGACGCGCTGCTCCAGCCCGGTTTCGCGGAAGGCGTCGAAGGCGGCCCAGGCCAGCGCGCAGGCACGCTCCACCTCGGCCGCGCCGCCGCCGCCATAGACGGGGTCGAGCGCCGCGCCGCTGGCGGGGTCGACGGCGCGGACTTCGCCCTGGCCGCCGCGATGGCTCTCGGCACCGATCAGCATCTCGCCGGTGATGGTCATGGGGTGTCTCTCCTTGATGGGGGCGTTTTGCCCCCTCCCTAACCCTCCCCCGCTTTGCGGGAGAGGGGACTGCCGCCGCTCCGTTGCATACTCCCCGCCAAGCATCCCGCCCCCTCTCCCGCGAAGCGGGGGAGGGATGGGGAGGGGGCACCGCTGCAACCCCTCACCGCCCCCAGCGCAGCACCAGCGGATCGAGCCGCCGCGCCGCATCCAGCAGGCCTTCGCGGCTGATCGGGTGCGGATCGGCCACCGGGTGGCGCATCGCGTCGGACGCGATGACCCCGCCCTCCTTCATCAGGATCTTGGCGGTGGCGATGCCGCACTGGCGGTTCTCGTGGTTGATCAGCGGCAGCCAGCGCCCATAGGCCGCCACCGCCGCCTCGCGGTCTCCCGCCAGATACGGGTCGACGATCTGCCGGATGCCGTCCGGATAGCCGCCGCCGGTCATCGCCCCCGTCGCCCCGGCGTCGAGGTCGGCCAGCAGGGTGATCGCCTCCTCGCCGTCCCACGGCCCTTCGATGGCGTCGCCGCCCAGCTCGATCAGGGTGCGCAGCTTGGCGGCGGCCTGCGGCACCTCGATCTTGAAATAGGAGACCTGGGCGATCTCGCGCGCCATCCGGGCCAGCAGCGGCGCCGGCAGCGCGGTGCCGCTGACGGGGGCGTCCTGGATCATGATCGGGATGTCGATGGCGTCGGACACCCTTTGGAAGAACTCGACGATGCCGGCCTCGGGCACGCGGATGGTGGCACCATGGTAGGGCGGCATCACCATCACCATCGCGGCGCCCAGATCCTGGGCGCGGCGGCTGCGCCCGGCGCAGGCGCGGGTGCTGAAATGGGTGGTGGTGACGATCACCGGCACCCGGCCGGCGACATGGGCCAGGATGGTCTCCATCAGCACATTGCGCTCGTCGTCGGTCAGCACGAACTGTTCGGAGAAGTTGGCGAGGATGCACAGCCCGGTCGAGCCGGCATCGATCATGAAATCGACGCAGCGCTTCTGCCCGTCGAGATCCAGGTCCCCCGCCGCGGTGAAGATGGTGGGGACGACGGGGAAGACTCCGCGGTAGGGGCGGGCGCTGGGCGGCATGGCGGTGTGGTCCTTCATCGAAAACGGATCCTGACTCATAATGGCGGGGCGCCGAACCGGCCGCAGGGCAGGCCGCGGACGCCCGGATCGCACTCGAACAGCGCGCCGGCCAGCGGCTCCTCCGGCCGGCCGTGCGCCGCGGTGGTGACGAACAGCCGGTCGAGGTCCCGGCCGGCGAAGACGCAGGAGGTGACGCGGGAGGCCGGCAGCGGGATCGCCCGGTCCAGCCGGCCGTCGGGATGGAAGCGGCTGACCCGCCCGCCGTCCCAATGGGCGATCCACAGCCCGCCCTCGGCGTCGCAGGTCATGCCGTCGGGATAGCCGTCGGCCTCGGCGAAGCGGATGTGGACGCGCTTGCCCGACAGTCCGCCGTCGTCCCCGACATCGAAGGCGTAGACGGTCCGCGCCGCGCTGTCGGTGTGGTAGAGGATGCGCCCGTCCGGCGCCAGCGCCGGGCCGTTGGCGACGGTATAACCCTCGTCGACCCGCGTGACGGTGCCGTCGCCGTCGATGCGGTAGAGGCTGCCGGCCGGCGCCTCCTCGGCATCGTCCATGCTGCCGACCCACAGCCGGCCCTGGGCGTCGGCCTTGGCGTCGTTCAGCCGGTTGCCCGGCCGCTCCGGCTCGATCCGTGCCAGCTCATCCCCCACCACGGCCCGGCCGGGCTCCAGCCGCAGCCGCACCACCCGGCGCGAGCGCAGGCCGGCGACGAAACCATCCCCATCCGCGCTCTCCACCAGCCAGCAGGCGGCGTCATCGAGCGC
Organism: Azospirillum thiophilum; assembly: GCF_001305595.1. NCBI lineage: Bacteria > Pseudomonadati > Pseudomonadota > Alphaproteobacteria > Rhodospirillales > Azospirillaceae > Azospirillum > Azospirillum thiophilum. The sequence continues at coordinate 586,405 of NZ_CP012406.1, read as the reverse complement.
CCATTCCGCCTGCGCGCCGTCGGCCAGCCCGTGGCGCAGGATGCGGGATCCGCGGATGTCGACGAACCACACGGCCTCCTGCCGCGGCGACCACAGCGGCCCCTCGCCCAGCAACGCCCGTGCCTGCCAGACGCAACGCGCTTCCTGCGGCATGCCTCCCCGCCCCCCCTTGTCGTATCGGCCGCCGTCACGGCCGTCGTTTTTTAAAGTCGTTTTGAAAATTTGTTGACGGCCCAAACGATAAGGGGCCACTTGATAATCGTCCAATACGAAGATCGGCAATCGCGATACCAAATCTCGTATCCCGGCGCCGCCTCCCGCTCGGAGACAGCCTTCCCGTGACTCCCCCCCGCTTTCCCCCCAACTGGTTCCAGAAGGCGCGGCTGAAGCTGCGCCACCTGCAACTCTTCGCCGCGCTCGACGAGCACCGCAACCTGCACCGGGCCGCCGCCAGCCTGACCATGTCGCAGCCCGCCGCCTCCAAACTGCTGGGCGACCTGGAGGAGACGCTGGGGATCGAGCTGTTCGACCGCCATGGCCGCGGCATCGAGCCGAACTGGTACGGCAGCCTGATGATCCGCCACGCCCGGATGATCCTCAGCGAGTTGCAGGAGACCGGCGAGGAGCTGAACGCGCTGCTGGCCGGGCACAGCGGCCGGGTCTCCATCGGCACGGTGATGGCCCCGGCGGTGGAGCTGGTGGTGCCGGTGATCAGCAGCCTGACCCGCGAGCATCCCGGCCTGAAGATCGCGGTGGCGGTGGAGACCAGCGACGTGCTGGCCGAGCGGGTCCACCAGGGCGTGATGGATTTCGCCATCGGCAGGCTGCCCGGCCATTTCGACCCCACCGCCTTCGAGTATCAGGAGATCAGCAGCGAGGAGCTGTGCTTCATCTGCCATGACCGCAACCCGCTGCTGGCGCTCGGCCGGCCGCTGCTCGCCGCCGACCTGTCGGACGCAACCTGGATTCTCCAGCCGGTCGGCACCCTGCTGCGCGACCGGGTGGAGGCGCTGTTCCGCGCCGAGGGCGCCCGGCTGCCGCACCGGGTGATCGAAAGCGCCTCCCCCGTCATCTCGATGGCGATGGTGGCGGAGACCGATTCGATCACCGTCTTCGCCCATGCGCTCGCCCGGGTCTTCACCCCCAGCGGCTGCTGCGTGGTGATGCCCTTCCACAAGCGCTTCAGCGTCGAGCCCTACGGCATCTTCTGGCTGAAGGACCGGCCGCTGTCGCCGGGCGCCCGCACGGTGCTGTCGGCGGTGCGCGCGGCGTCGGAACGCAAGATGCGCGGGCTGCCCGACCCGACCACCGCCACCGCCGCCCCAACCCCCGCCGATACATAAAACCGTATCGATCTGGCGAATATTCGTATTTGACAGTTATGTCAATTCGGGGGATTGCTAGGGGCACAAACCATCGCGCCACACGCCGTCCGCCACACGGAACGCGGGTCCGGCCAAGCGCGCGTCGCGGAATCTGGGAGGATTCGGGTCCATGTCGTCTCGTAAAGGGCATTTCAAGGCGTCGTTCCTCATGGCCGGCATCGCCGGGCTGGCCTGCGGCCTGCTGGTCGCCACCGGCGCCGCCGCCCCGGCCATGGCGCAGGGCAAGCCGACCGTCGGCATCGCCATGCCGACCAAGTCGTCGGCGCGCTGGATCGACGACGGCAACAACATGGTCAAGTATTTCCAGGAGAAGGGCTACAAGACCGACCTGCAATATGCCGAGGACGACATCCCCAACCAGCTCGCCCAGATCGAGAACATGATCACCAAGAACGACAAGGTTCTGGTGATCGCCGCCATCGACGGGACGACGCTGACCGACGTGCTGCAGAAGGCGGCGGAGCAGGGTGTCAAGGTCATCGCCTACGACCGCCTGATCCGCGGCTCGGCCAACGTCGATTATTACGCCACCTTCGACAATTTCCAGGTCGGCGTCCTCCAGGCCGCCTACATCGAAAAGGCGCTCGGGCTGAAGGAGGGCAAGGGCCCCTTCAACATCGAGCTGTTCGGCGGCTCGCCCGACGACAACAACGCCTATTTCTTCTACAACGGCGCCATGTCGGTGCTTCAGCCCTACATCGACAGCGGCAAGCTGAAGGTGCAGAGCGGGCAGGTCGGCATGGACAAGGTGTCCACCCTGCGCTGGGACGGCGCGGTCGCCCAGTCCCGCATGGACAACCTGCTGAGCGCCTATTACAGCGGCAAGAAGCTGGACGCGGTGCTGTCGCCCTATGACGGGCTCAGCATCGGCATCATCTCGTCGCTGAAGGGCGTCGGCTACGGCACGGCGGGGCAGCCGATGCCGGTGGTGACCGGCCAGGATGCCGAGGTCCAGTCGGTCAAGTCGATCCTGGCGGGCGAGCAGCGCTCCACCGTCTTCAAGGACACCCGCGAGCTGGCGAAGATCACGGTCGGCATGGTCGACGATTTGCTGGCCGGCCGCACCCCGCAGGTCAACGACACCAAGACCTACGACAACGGCAAGAAGGTTGTTCCGTCATACCTGCTGAAGCCGGTCAGCGTCGACGCCTCCAACTGGAAGCAGGTGCTGGTCGACGGCGGCTACTACAAGGAATCGCAGATCAAGTGAGCAGGCGGGCGCCGGGTGGGGGGCAAGGCCCGCTCCCCCCGGCGCTCACCCGGCGTGTCCGCCGGGGCGACAGCGGGGTATCATGGACAGCATTCTTGAGATGCGCGGCATCACCAAGACGTTTCCGGGCGTCAAGGCGCTCGACGACGTCAACCTCTCGGTCCGCGAGGGCGAGATCCACGCGCTGATCGGCGAGAACGGCGCCGGCAAATCGACGCTGATGAAGGTGCTGAGCGGCGTCTATCCGCATGGAAGCTACGACGGCGAGATCCGCTTCCGCGGGCAGCCGGTCTCCTTCCGCGGCATCGCCGACAGCGAGACGCTGGGCATCATCATCATCCACCAGGAGCTGGCGCTGGTCCCGCTGCTGTCGATCGCCGAGAACCTGTTCCTCGGCAACGAGCAGGCCCACAAGGGATTTTTCGGGCGTGGCGTGATCGACTGGGTCGCCGCCACCGCGCGGGCGCGCGAGCTGCTGCGCACGGTCGGCCTGACCGAGTCTCCGGAAACCCTGATCACCGACATCGGCGTCGGCAAGCAGCAGCTGGTGGAGATCGCCAAGGCGCTGTCCAAGCAGGTCAAGCTGCTGATCCTGGACGAGCCGACCGCCAGCCTGAACGAGAGCGACAGCGACGCCCTGCTGGCCCTGCTGCTGCGCTTCCGGGAGCAGGGCATCTCCTCCATCCTGATCTCGCACAAGCTGAACGAGATCGCCAAGGTCGCCGACCGCGTCACCATCCTGCGCGACGGCACCACGGTCGAGACGCTGGACTGCCACCACGGCCCGATCAGCCAGGACCGCATCATCAAGGGCATGGTCGGCCGCGACCTCGCCGACCGCTACCCCCGCCGGACCGGCAATCCCGACGACATCCGCTCCAGGGACATCCTGTTCGAGGTGAAGGGCTGGAGCGCCGACCATCCCATCCATCCCGGCCGCCGCGTCGTCAAGGACGTCGACCTGCATGTGCGCCGGGGCGAAGTGGTGGGCATCGCCGGGCTGATGGGGGCAGGCCGCACCGAATTCGCCATGAGCCTGTTCGGCCGCTCCTGGGGCCGCAACATTCGCGGCCGCGCCTTCCTCGGCGGGCGCGAGGTCGACCTGTCGACCATCCGCAAGGCGATGGACAGCGGCCTTGCCTATGCCACCGAGGACCGCAAGCATTACGGCCTCGTGCTCGACAACGACATCCGCCACAACGTGACGCTGGCCAACCTCGACGGCGTGGCCAAGCGCGGCGTCATCCACCACGAGCGCGAGATCGAGGTGGCCAACGACTTCCGCCGCCGCCTGCGCATCCGCTGTTCGGACGTGTTCCAGCACACCGTCAACCTGTCCGGTGGCAACCAGCAGAAGGTCGTGCTCAGCAAATGGCTGTTCGCCGACCCGCAGGTGCTGATCCTGGACGAGCCGACCCGCGGCATCGACGTCGGCGCCAAGTACGAGATCTACACCATCGTCAACCAGCTGGTGGCCGAGGGCCGCGGCGTCATCCTGATCTCGTCGGAACTGCCGGAGCTGCTCGGCGTCGCCGACCGCATCTATGTGATGAACGAAGGCGCGCTCGTCGCCGAGATGCCGGCGGCCGAGGCCAGCCAGGAAAAGATCATGCACGCCATCATGTCGTCGTCGTCGCGCGGCGCCTCCATCAACGCCGCCGCAAATCCCGCCGGGGAGTCCCTGCAATGAGCGCCGAACTGAACCTGCCCGCGCAGCAGCCCCGCCAGGCCTCGATGGCCCGCTTCCTGAAAAGCCACATGCGCGACTACGGCATGCTGATCTCGCTGCTGGCGATCGTGGCCTTCTTCCAGTACATGACCGGCGGCACGCTGCTGCAGCCGCTGAACCTGACCAATCTCGTTCTCCAGAACAGCTACATCGTCATCATGGCGCTGGGCATGCTGCTGGTGATCGTCGCCGGGCACATCGACCTGTCGGTCGGCTCGATCGTCGGCTTCATCGGCGCGCTGGCCGCCATCCTGATGGTGCAGTTCCACCTGCATTTCGTGCCCACCGCCATCCTCTGCCTGCTGGCCGGCGCCGCCATCGGCGCGGCCCAGGGCTATTGGGTCGCCTATTTCCGGATTCCCTCCTTCATCGTGACGCTGGCCGGCATGCTGGTGTTCCGCGGCCTCAGCCTCGCGCTGCTGGCAGGCCAGTCGGTCGGCCCCTTCCCGGTGGAGTTCCAGCGCCTCAGCTCCGGCTTCATCCCCGACCTCTTCGGCACCGCCGGCTTCCACACCACGACGCTGCTGCTCTGCCTCGCGACGCCGGCGATCATGATCGGCTTCAGCATCGCCGCCCGGCTGCGCCGCCAGCGCTTCTCCATCGAGCAGGAGCCGCTGCCGCTGTTCGCGCTGAAGAGCGCCGGGCTGTTCGCGGTGGTCGCCTACATCGGCTGGCTGCTGGCCTCCTACAAGGGGCTGCCGAACGTCCTGATCATCATGGCGCTGCTGATCGGCATCTATGCCTTCGTCACCCGCGACACCACCATCGGCCGGCGCGTCTACGCGCTGGGCGGCAACGAGAAGGCGGCCAAGCTGTCGGGCATCGACACCCGCCGGCTCTCCTTCTACACCTTCGTCAACATGGGCGTCCTGGCCGCGCTTGCCGGCCTGATCTTCGCAGCCCGGCTCAACACCGCCACGCCGAAGGCCGGCGTCTCGTTCGAGCTCGACGTGATCGCCGCCTGCTTCATCGGCGGCGCCTCGGCCTCGGGCGGCGTCGGCCGGGTGACGGGTGCGGTGATCGGCGCCTTCATCATGGGCGTGATGAACAACGGCATGTCGATCGTCGGCATCGGCATCGACTGGCAGCAGGTGATCAAGGGTCTGGTGCTGCTCGCCGCCGTCTGCTTCGACGTCTACAACAAGGGCAAGGCCTGACGCGGCTTCCGGGACTTCGCTTCCCCCGCCGCGCCTTCCCTTCCCCGACCGGACATATCGCCATGACGCTCCCCACCCTCGGACTTGTCGGTCTGGGAAAGATCGCCCGCGACCAGCATATCCCCGCCATTGCCGCCACCGGCCTGTTCCAGCTTGCCGCCGTGGTCAGCCCGGATGGCGCCACCACCGACGGCGCTCCCACCTTCCGCTCCCAGGCGGAGATGCTGGCGGCGCTGCCCGGCCTCGACGCGGTGGCGCTCTGCACGCCGCCCGCCGTCCGCCACGGGCTGACGGTCGAGGCTCTGCGCGCCGGCAAGCATGTCCTGATCGAGAAGCCGCCCGCCGCCACCCTGTCGGAGCTTCACGATCTGGTGGCCGAGGCGCAGACCGCCGGGCGCACCCTGTTCACCGCCTGGCATTCCCGCTTCAACCCGGCGGTGGCGGAGACGCGGGCGCGGCTGGCGGATGCCGACATCCGCGGCGTCGCCATCACCTGGAAGGAGGATGTGCGGCGCTGGCACCCCGGCCAGGACTGGATCTTCGCGGCCGGCGGCTTCGGCGTCTTCGATCCCGGCATCAACGCCCTGTCGATCCTGACCGCGATCCTGCCCGCCCCGGTCTTCGTGCGCGCCGCCGAGCTGCATGTCCCCGCCAACCGCGACACCCCCATCGCCGCGACGCTGGAGATGGCCGCCGCCCCAACTGGCGCCCCTGGCACCGCCATCGGCCGGGTGACCGCCGACTTCGACTTCCTCCAGCAGGGCGAACAGAGCTGGTCCATCGCCATCGACACGGCGGACGGGCGCCTCGACCTGACCCATGGCGGCACCCGCCTGACGGTGGACGGCGTGCCGGCGCTGGCCGAGCCCGACACCGAATACCAGCGCATCTACCGCCATTTCCACCGGCTGATCGCCGACGGGGCGAGCGACGTCGACGCCCGCCCGCTGTCCCTGGTCGCCGACGCCTGTCTGGTCGGGCGCTGGCGCAGCACCGCCGCCTTCGACTGGTGACGCCGCCGCCGCGGCCTTCTTCCCCAAACTCCGGCGCCGGCGGCCACCGCCCCGCGCCCCAACCAGAACCGGTGTCGTCATGACCGATCCGACCCCCACCTCCCCCGCCCCCTTCGCCGACCCGACTTCCGGTCCAGAGCGTCGGCTGCGGTCGCGCGCGTGGTTCGACAACCCCGCCAACCCCGACATGACGGCGCTGTATCTCGAACGCTACCTGAATTTCGGCCTGACCCGGGAGGAGCTGCAATCCGGTGCGCCGATCATCGGCATCGCCCAGACCGGGTCCGACCTCAGCCCGTGCAACCGCCACCACATCGTGCTGGCCGAGCGGCTGCGCGAGGGAATCCGTACCGCCGGCGGCATCGCCATCGAGTTTCCCGTCCACCCGATCCAGGAGACCGGCAAGCGGCCGACCGCCTCGATCGACCGCAACCTCGCCTATCTCGGCCTCGTGGAGGTGCTGCACGGCTATCCGCTCGACGGCGTGGTGCTGACCATCGGCTGCGACAAGACCACGCCGGCCTGCCTGATGGCGGCGGCGACCGTCAACATCCCGGCCATCGCGCTGTCGGTCGGCCCGATGCTGAACGGCTGGTTCCGCGGCGAGCGCACCGGCTCGGGCACCATCGTGTGGAAGGCCCGCCAGATGATGGCGGCCGGCGAGATCGACTATCAGGGCTTCATCGAGCTGGTGGCGTCCTCGGCCCCTTCCACCGGCTACTGCAACACGATGGGCACCGCCTCGACCATGAATTCGCTGGCGGAGGTGCTGGGCATGCAGCTCCCCGGATCGGCCGCGATCCCCGCCCCCTACCGCGAGCGCCAGCAGGCCGCCTACGAGACCGGCAAGCGCATCGTCGAGATGGTGCGCCAGGACATCAAGCCCTCGGACATCCTGACCCGCGAGGCCTTCCTCAACGCCATCGTCGTCAATTCGGCCATCGGCGGCTCGACCAACGCGCCGATCCACATCAACGCCATCGCCAAGCACATCGGCGTGCCGCTGACGGTGGACGACTGGCAGGCCCACGGGCTTGAGGTGCCGCTGCTGGTCAACCTCCAGCCGGCCGGCGAGTATCTCGGCGAGGATTTCCACCGGGCCGGCGGCGTCCCGGCGGTGGTGTCGCAGCTGATGCGCCGGGGGCTGATCCGCGAGGACGCGCCCAACGTCAACGGCCGGACCATCGGCGAGAATTGCCGGACCGCCGAGACCCTCGACACCCGGGTGATCTATCCGATCGACGAGCCGATGAAGATCAACGCCGGCTTCGTCGTGCTGCGCGGCAACCTGTTCAACGCCGCCATCATGAAGACCAGCGTGATCTCCGAGGAGTTCCGCGAGCGCTACCTGTCCAATCCCAAGGATCCGGAAGCGTTCGAGGGCAAGGTCGTCGTCTTCGACGGGCCGGAGGACTACCATCACCGCATCGACGATCCCACGCTCGGCATCGACGCCTACACCATCCTGGTGATCCGCGGCGCCGGCCCGCTGGGATATCCCGGTGCGGCGGAGGTGGTGAACATGCGCCCCCCCGCCGAGCTGATCAAACAGGGCGTCCATTCGCTGCCCTGCATCGGCGACGGGCGGCAGTCCGGCACCTCGGGCTCGCCCTCGATCCTCAACGCGTCGCCGGAGGCGGCGGCCAATGGCGGCCTCGCCCTGCTGCGCAGCGGCGACCGGGTGCGCATCGACCTGCGGCGCGGCAGCGCCGACATCCTGCTGTCCGAGGCGGAGCTGGCCGACCGCCGCGCCGCGCTGGAGGCGGCGGGCGGCTACCCCTCCCCGCCGTCGCAGACTCCGTGGCAGGAGATCCAGCGCGGCATCGTCGACCAGCTCGACGAGGGCATGGTGCTGAAGCCGGCGGTGAAGTACCAGCGCGTCGCCCAGACCATGGGCATCCCGCGCGACAACCACTGAGCCGCGACCGCCAACCGCCCCCTCTCCCGCCCCGGGATATCCCCCTCTCCCCCCCGGGGAGAGGGTCGGGGTGAGGGGGAAGCACCGCGTGCCCCCCCGGGAATCCCCGCCGCGCGCCCCCCTCTCAATCCCCCAAAGCCGCAGCCGATGCCCCGGCGCCCCTGCGGCCATAGTGCCGCGGCGAGCAGCCCATCACCCGCTTGAAGGCGGCGCTGAAGGCGCTTTCCGAGTCATAGCCGAGCGACAGCGCGATGCCCGACACCGGCTCGGCGGTGCGGGCCAGCCGGTCGCCGGCCAGCAGCATGCGCCAGCGCGTCAGATACTCCATCGGCGAGGCGCCCACCGTCTCCTTGAACCGCAATGCGAAGGTGGAGCGCGACATCCCCACCCGGCCGGCCAGCTCCTGCAGGGTCCAGCGGTGCGCCGGGTCGCCGTGCAGGGCGCCGATGGCCGCCGCCATCCGCTTGTCGGCCAGCGCGAACAGCCAGCCGACGCCGCCGCCGGCCGCCCCGCCGTTCAGATGCTGGCGCAGCGCCTGGATCAGCATCATGTGGGCGAGATGGCGGATGGTCAGCACGCCGCCGGGCTGCCCGTCCCGCAGTTCCAGCATCATCCGTTCCACCGACCAGCGCATGGCGCCGCCGTCGGCGCCCGCGCGGATGTGCAGGACTGGCGGCAGCATCCGCAACAGGATCCCGGCATGCTCGCCGGCCACCAGGAACCGGCTGCTGACGACCAGGCATCCGCCGCCGCCGTTATAGGTGACCACGCCGCCCGCCCGCGCCGGCCGGAAGATCCCGGCCACGTCGACCGGCGGCACGGCGGGATCGCTGGCCATCCGGAACGCCCGCCCGCCGGGCAGCAAAAACCCGTCGCCCGGCTCCAGCAGCAGCGGCTCGGGCTGCCCGTCCACCACCAGCCAGCAGCGCCCCGTCACCACCGCCCCGCATTTGATCGCGCGCTCCTGCAGGGGAAAGCGGATCGCCCAGTCGCCCCCGGCATCCAGCCCGGCGGACATGTGGTTTTCCGGCTTCAGCAGCGACAGCACATCGGACAGCGGGTCGGACAGCGGTTCCATGGCACATTCCGGACGATCACGACAGTATTCCAGACGTTACAGCATGGATCGTATCGCGCAAATCGGTATCGTCAGCTCCAGGGCAACGAGGTCAGGTTAACAGGACTGGTTGTAAGCCCTCTCCCCCCCGGGGAGAGGGTTGGGTGAGGGGGCAGCGCGGTCGGAACGACTGCGCCAGGGGATTGCCAAGGGGCAGTATGCCCCTTGGCGGCGCGCGATCCGCGCGCCGGCCCCCTCACCCTCCCCGGGGGAGAGAAGGCAATCCGCTGCTGCCGTCAACCTGACTTCGCTCTGCCGTCAGCCAAGCGCCGCAGATGCGGCGATACCGCAAGGACCATGAGGAGAGGACGATGCGCGTATTCGTAACGGGGGCCACGGGATTGGTCGGCTCGGCAGTCGTCGCGGAGCTGGTCGCCGCCGGCCACCGGGTTCTTGGGCTTGCCCGCACCGAGGCGGCGGCGAGCGCCCTGGAGGCGGCGGGAGCCGAGCCGCACCGGGGCGGCCTGGACGACCTCGACAGCCTGCGCGCCGGAGCCGCCGCGGCGGACGGCGTGATCCACACCGCCTTCAACCATGATTTCTCGCGCTACAAGGAGAGTTGCGAGGCCGACCGCCACGTGATCGACGCCTTCGGCGACGTGCTCGCCGGGTCGGGCCGCCCGCTGATCGTGACCTCCGCGGTCGGGCTGCTCGGCTCGGTCCGGCTGGCGACCGAGGAGATGGTGCCGCCCTCCGGCCCCGGCGCCCTGCCCCGCGTCGCGTCGGAGGAGGCCGCCGCCTCGGTCGCGGCGCGGGGTGTGCGGGTGTCTGTGATGCGGCTGCCGCCGTCGGTGCATGGCGACGGCGACCACGGCTTCGTTCCCCTGCTGATCGGCATGGCGCGCGAGACGGGGGTTTCCGCCCATATCGGCGAGGGTCTGAACCGCTGGTCCGCCGTGCACCGGCTGGACGCCGCCCGCCTCTACCGTCTGGCGCTTGAACGGGCAGAGGGCGGGGGTGAGGGCGAGGGCGGAGCCTGCTACCATGCCGCCGCCGAGGAGGGCGTTTCCTTCCGGGAGATCGCCGCGGTGATCGGCCGCCGGCTGGGCGTGCCGGTTGTCGCCAAGTCCGGCGAGGAGGCCGCCGCCCATTTCGGCTGGTTCGCCCATTTCGCCGCGCTGGACTGCCCGACCTCCAGCGCCTGGACGCGCGCCCGGCTGGGCTGGCAGCCGACCGGGCTGGGGCTGATCACCGATCTCGACCACGACCGCTATTTCGGCGGGTGACATCGTTGCGCCGTTTGGGTGGTCACGCCTTGTCCGGAAACCCGTTGGGAGCGGGTATTTCCGAACGGATTTCGAGGCGTACTTGCTGAAAAGACGAAGGGGAGCCGTCACCGGCTCCCCTCGCATTTGAATCTCGTCAGCCGTACGGCCTCGGATCGGTGGACACCAGCTCACACCGGGCCACACCCATAATGTGGGCGATTCAGTGAGAACCGTCAAGGACCGGGGGAAGCTTCGGCAGCCAGTCTAGCACCTTGGCGAGAATGGGATGGAACTCGGCTTCTGTAAGCCGTGGAACCTTGCCTTTGACCGAGGACAGCCGGGCCGGAGACACTGTGAGAAGATGATTGCAGACGGCCCAAGCCTCAATGTTCGCATCCACATAATTAACCGTGAGCTTGTGCGCCCACCGATTTCCCGCCTGCGGTTTTGTCGTGAGTGGTACGACCAAGCACGGGGTGTGCAGCATATTTTTGTAAGAGATGACGATCACCGGCCGCCGCTTCCAGAACTCTGGCTTCACGGCGTCGGTCCATAGATCGCACCAATACAGGTTCCGGATAGCTGGAGCGGCCTTGATGACAATTGCCCGTTCCTTGGCATCGGCTTCATCGATAAAGGTCAATATTGGAAACCTTATGGGAAGGGTTCGATCCGGCTGTCATCAAACGAGGTGGGGTGGAAAGTCATCATGGCTTAGGTAAATTCGTCCATCTGGCGCTGCGCCCCGGGCATCAATCGCTCGGGCAGCTGCCTGAAGAATGTGGTCGCGGTATTTTTCGTACAAACGCAAATATGCGCCCTCCGTTTGATGTTCGGAATGGCGGCCAATGTCATCCAATATGTCACGAGTTACGAAGACGGCGTATTCCTTCCCTCGCCATTCGACGTTTATCAAAAGCTCGTTCCACGATCCGAATTTTTTCGGCCAACGCAGCAAATTCGGTATGCGCGCCAAAATTCGCACTCCGGGTCCATAGTCACCCTCGCTGTCAAGGAAGACCACACCGGCGCCTTCCAGCGCGTCACGGAGCGGTTTCAATCCACCGACGATACCGCCGCGCCGCTCCTTTTCGTAATCGCGCACGGTGCTCAAGCTGACACCGGCCTTTTCCGCAAGCTGCTCTTGCGTCCAGTTGACCAAAGCGCGTCCCGCGCGGATCTGAGCCGGGGTGAGAAGAGAGGTTGACATGATAATCCATGCCCCATGACTAACGATTTTATCCATTATTAATCAACGATAATCGTCTGTCAACGATCAACGGTCTGATTTGAACGCGCATGGGGTCACCACACGGAAGTGCACAGATTGTCCGGCCACACTGGAAACGTCCGGAAAAGCCCGAGAGCGCCTATGTGCCTTCGGGCCACTTCCGGCCGGTCGTCAGAAGACGATGCGACTGCCAACGCGGCACTGGCTCCTGGCAAAGGGGATCTGGCTGTTGGAATAGGTGGCCAGGGTGGCGCCACCATGGTCGTTGCTGATGGCCAAGATATAGGTGGTGGTGTTGCCCATCACGGCCGAGTTGTAGAACTTGAGGGTAATCAGGTGCTCGTTAGGGATCTCGACGCTGACGTTTGCCGGCTCGCCGGACGGTTCGATCACTTGGCCGGCGGGGACGGCCGGGTCGACCACGAAGGTCAGCGGCCCGAGCTGAGCCGGCTGCCCGTTGTTATCGGTATAGCTGAAGGGACCGCAGACGAGGGTGCGCGGCGCGGCGACAGCCGGGACGGCGACGGTAGCGAGGAGGGTGGCGGCGAGAAGAAGCGTGCGCATGGTGTCCTTGCAATCTGAAAGTTCGGTGGATTGATGCCACCGTTCCGGAGGGTTCCGGGGCAAGCGGCTGCCGGAGCGCGTTTTTCTGGGCGGCGGCACCCGCTGCACACACAAGATGGCACAGAGCATATGAAAAAATTGTTCCTGTTCTGATCTTTTTGCGCGGTCCCAGCGCTGCGGAATGAGTCCGGCGAGCAGCACCGGGAGGCCAGGTCAGCGGGAAACGAATTTCAACCTTTGGGCGCCGGCCGATGGCGGATCAAGCACAAGATGTTGATTCCGGCCCGGCCGGCGGGCCGGCGATAAATTCCCGTGGCACGCGAAGGCAAGCGTTGCCAACGGGTTACAGATCCACAACCCGAACAGCCTTGGGCGTTATGACAAGCACAGCTGTCGGTTTTGCGGGATCGCTGGACTCAAGCCTGAGATCCCGGAAAACGGCTGAATTCCGGCCCAGGATCGCTGGACAGGCAGTGCCAGGATCACTGGACTCGAACCGCAATCGGTGGACAGGTTCCGTCCCTCAGACCCGCCCGGCACCCCCTTCAGGACCGCATTTCCGCCACGGCAGGCTGGTTGGCGGCCCGCTGCGGCCGAGGTCGATTGCGGCAACTTTGATTCCGTCCGACAAGCGGCATTTTCGGACGGAACCCTTGCGTGCAGCACCGCGATCCCGCATCCTCCGCGCGAACCACCCTCGATGCCGCCCCGGAGCCCCGATGTCCGACGATCCCATGACCGACGTCCGCCTGGACGGGGAGGGCGCCGCCTGGCCGGATCCGGACGCCGGCGTCGCCGTCGAGACCGGGCTGTTCGGCCGCCTCGTCGTCCCCGCCGACCCGGCGCGCGCCGCCGAATTCCGCGAACTGGCCGGGCAGGCCGCCGCCTGGGCGACGCGGGCGCGGGGCCCGGGCACCCTGCGCGCCTACCGCTCCGCCTGGACCCAATACACCGCCTGGTGCGCGCGCCTCGGCTTCGCCCCGCTGACCGGCGAGGCCGAGATCATCGGCCTCTACCTGGTCAAGGCCGCCGAGCGCCTCACCGTGCCGACGCTGCGCGTCCACCTCGCCGCCATCGCCACCGCCCACCGCCTCGCCGGCGTGCCGGTCGACCTCAAGCACCCGCGCATCGCGCTGGTGCTCGACGGTCTCGCCCGCGGTCAGGCCAATCGCACCGTGCGACAGGCCGCCCCCATCCTGCTCGACGCCCTGCCGCGGCTGCTCGCCGCCCAGCCGGACGGAGCGCTGGGCGTGCGCAATCGTGCCATGCTGCTCATCGGTTACGGTGCCGCCCTGCGCCGCAGCGAGCTGGTGGCGCTTCGGGTGGCGGACGTCGTCCGCATCCCCGGTCGCGGCGTCGAAGTGACGGTGCGCCGCTCCAAGACCGACCAGCACGGGCGCGGCGACGGCGTGGCCATCTGGGCGGCGACCACCCCGGCGCTATGCGTGCTGCGCACCCTCGACGCCTGGCTGTCGATGCGTGGCGCGCTCCAGCCCGAGGACTGGCTGTTCTGTGGCGTGCTGAAGAACGGCCGGGTTACCGGCAAGCCGCTGTCCGACAAGGCGGTGGACCGACTGGTGAAGGAAGGCGCGGTCAAGGCCGGCCTGCCCGAGCCGGCGCGCTTCTCCGGCCACAGCTTGCGCGCCGGTCTCGCCACAGCGGCGGCCGAGGAAGAGGCCCAGCTGCACGACATCATGCGCCAGACCCGGCACAAATCCACTGAGGTGGCGCGGCGCTACCTGCGCTCGCGCGACCGCTGGCGCAACAACGTTACCGAAAGGCTCTTCCGTCGGCGGCCAGAGAGTGGGGCCTGACTGAGACGGGCTGCCGCAACGCCGTGCCGAGGCCTCCTGCTGGAGCGCCTGTCCCGCTGACCGCAGCCGAGATAGGGCGCAGCAGAACGAACGGAATGGCGGTGAAAGACCACCCTGGGCACGACGTCCGCAGAGCCGTCCGCGTGGAAAGTGCCATCACGGCGGCAGGCGGCGTGGCTGGGCCAGTATTCATCCGGCTCTGACATATGGTTCAGTTGCGCCCTTTCCCAGGTTGCCTTTTTGGGCCTCCTGAGGTGCGGCGACGGGGCTGGGCCTGATCCGACGGCGAACGTCGATTCCCGGGGATTCTGAGCACGACCACAGAACGGTAGTCGCCGGGAGCGACCCGGTGTCGCTGCACCCCCAGGCAATCCAGAAAGTGCGGATTACCGGGATCGCGCCGGGAAAGGTCCAGGACGGCGAGAACCCCCAGCCTTTTGTCCGTGGCTTGATAGGCGCCGGCTTGACGTAGGAAACCTCGAAGAGAAAAACGTGACCACTTGGGACTCGTCGTTCTTTTGACTTCTATGACAAAGCGGAAGCCGCGTTGCGGGATCTCGATATCCGATCGTCCGGCAACTTTATTCGGCCGCTCCATGTCACAAGAAAGGATGCCGAACAGAAAATTGAATAGATCAAATTGTAGCTCGAACTCATTGGGCTCCTCGCCAGGGGCGCACGCGTCGAGATAGGCGAGCTTGCCGTGCGACGAGGACAAGTCCATGCGTGATCGCAAGAACTTGATGAGGAGAAGGAGCAACCGATTGAACCGGACCCGGACCTCTCCTGCATAATCCCGCGCCAATGTCAGCTTGGACGTGACCTTGACATACAACTCGCGCTCCACGTCATCGAGATCCACCTCGATGAGCACGCGATCCGCCAAAAAGGCCAAGATTGTCGCGCGGTTCGCGTCTGTCAGACCGGCCAGCAACTCGCTTTGGACGTCGCGGGGCCGGGCCACGTCGTCCGCAAGGATTTTCCCGGTGGAGCGCCCAATGAACTCGCGATCGTCGTGATGTTCGTTTGAAGCATCGCGGCGGCGTCAGTTGGCAAGCCGCCCCCGCTCGCCCATCGTTCGACCGCACCCAGCATTCCGTGAACCAGGACGAGGCCTGCTTGGACGGAAGGCTTCGCTGCACTGGAGGCTCCACGCATCACCCCCCGTATTGAGCGATAGAGTCGGACGGCGTCAGCGAGCACGACCGCGGCGTCGGTTCCGGTACAGGACCGACCGCGCGAAACCGCGCTCGTCATATTCTCGATCAGCAGAATCCAGTCCAACTCCGCTTCCGGTGGCGGCTGCAACCACTTCGCCCCAGGGCGCGGCCTGTCCCAGAGTGCCCGGACCACGGCCGTGGTCCGCAACTCCTCCATCACCGCCGCCGTGGGTGGTTCGCCGTGCCGGGCAAGCGAGGAAAGGGCGTCCGTCAACAACCGATAAAGGCGGGCGTCACGGCGATCTTCCGCAGCTTCCTCCGATGTCTGAAACCACCGCGCCGCTTCGTGCAACCCGTCGGCCACCGCGTTGAACGTCGCTCCTTCCAAAGCCTGCCCGAAGGACACCATGCCGCGCTGGAACGCCGCCTCAGAAACGCCCTCGCCGCTGGCCAGTTTTTCGAGCAACTGCACCGCTTCCGAATCATGGAATTGCTCGTACGCCAACGCCGCCAGCCGGCAGAGCATCGCGTTGGCCCACGGCCCTTCCACATCCTCCAGCATCACCACTGAGGCCAATGCGAACCGCGCCCACCGGCTGTCCAGCAGAGCAAGCCTCATCAGCCCCGCAACAGCCTCGATGCGCGCCAAGGGGTCCGAACTCGTGTCCCGCGACCGGACTTCAAGGGCCTGAACGAAGCGTCGCAAATCGGGGGGTGGATTTTCCGCAAGCGCGCCGATCGCATGCGCCAAGACCAGCCGGTCTGGATTGCCCTTGAGCCCATCCGCGATGAGCGCCGACGCGCCGTCAGGATCATCAAGATCCGCCCAGTCGGCAGCTAGTGCCGCCACCACGTCACCGAACATGCGCGAGTGTACAAGAGCCTCCGCCTGGGCAAGCACGGCGTGCTCTCCCAAGTCCTTTAGCCGGATCGGCTCGTCAGCGATCACGCGCCGACGTATTTCCTGCTCGACGGGGCTCATAAGCTGTTGTAGTTCCCGTTACCCCCCATGTCCACGGCTCTTACCAGAGCTTCGCTCCAGACTCCGCTGACAGCATCCGACCAGCGGGAACGGCGGTAGCCGTACGCTCGACGCCGCGGCACGCGACAAAGAGCTGGATACCCGGCACGTCCCGCGCAAGTTCGGCAAGGGTGCCGAGCATGGTTTCCACGTTGGCGTCCTGCATTTCTTCCGCCGTTGGCGAGTCGATGAAGAGCAGGCCGGGATGGCGGCCGGCTCCCAACTGGTGAGCACTCTTGATCAACGCGATGACAGTGGCAATACGCAGCCGCAGCCGTTCACCGGCCGAAAGGCCCCGAAATGTCGACACGCCGCCTCCTTTATGAATGTCCACATTGGCATTTCGCTTGATGACCACGCGTTCGACGTCCGCCATCCCCAGATCGACTACCAGTCTGGCAACCTCATCGCCGGCATGCTTCAAGATCGCGGCGGCGGTCTCATCCACCCGGTCTCCCGCTTCCTCCTCAGCCGCCTTGAGCACTGTGAGATCAACCGCGTCTGCCTGATCTGCCGAGAGGATCTTGCGGACAATCTCCAAAGCTCCTTCAATCCGTGCCCGCTCAATGTGAAGAAGCTGTGCATCGGCAGCCGTTCCTTGTGACGACAACGCGTTCAGCCGAGCGCCGGCCTGCTCCAGCTTTTCCCGCGCGGCTGCCAGGGCTTTTTCGACCTGTACCGTCCCTTGCTTGGCCTTGCGCTCTGCGCGTGTCAGCTCCTCGACTCTCTGTTGCGCCTCGTTGATCTCGGCGTCCACAACAGCGGGGTCGGGCGCTTCGACCTTGCTTGAGCAAACCGAACACCGGCCCTCCACACGCTCCACCTCCCGGCGGTCCTCGGTGATACGCGCGGAGCACCGGGGGCAGCAGGTTGGTGTCAGCCGCCCCAGGAAGGTCGCCGCAGCCTGCTCCTCTTGGAGTGCGAGCAACTCCCGCTGGGCACGGCGCCGTTCGCCATCCGCCCGGTCGACCTCGTCCTCCGCGGAGGCAAGAGCGTTTCGCAGCCGCCGGATCTCCGCGGCGATGCTCTCGTACCGCTCCCGCGCATCGCGCAAATCAGCTTCGGCCCGGCTGCGCGTCGCCCCTTCCGCGATCCGTGCATCGATCCTGGCGAGTTCCTCCTCCAGCGTCTCGATGGATTTCCCACCAAGTGCCTGCAACTGGCGGCGGCGCTGAAGCGCCTCCGCATCGGCAACCCGCCGGCGTGCACGGGCCTGGAAGAGAGTCGTGGCCCACGGCAGTCCCAGGAACACCTGCAGCAAGCGTTGGGTAAGGTCCGTGGTAATAAACTCGCCGATCAGCGCGTCGCTGTCGCTGTCGAACAGAAGGGCGCCGGTGTACGCCAGCCATTTGTCGGAATAAGCGATGGCGCTGTCGCTCCCCAGGGCACGCGCTGCGGCGATCGGCTCGAGGGCCAGAGCGTCCAACATCAGATCGCTCATCAGCCGCTTGAAAGCGTCCGCCGAACCAAAGGGAAGGAGCTGGTGGATCGTGTCGTCAGGGCCAAGGACCGACACCGTACCGGCAATTCCCACTCCGTTGGTCACCTCGAACGCAACGCGAAACCGCTTGTCGCCGGCCGACAGATCTACTTCGACATGGCCGAGCCAGCCGCGAACCGTATCAGTCACCGATTTCGGCGCGCCGCGGATGGCCCAGAGTGCGATTTGAAAGACCGACGATTTGCCTGATCCGTTGTCCGCGCTGGTGATCCCCCAGATGCCGTCGCCATCGGGGGACCAACTGAAATCGATCGGCGCTTCCACCCCATGGATCCGTTTAGTGCCACGAAACGCCACCCGGCGCAGCCTCAAGGATCGGGCCGGTGGCGGCGACGGCGACGGTACCACCGAGTGCCGCTCCAGCACCGCTTCGACCGTCTCGGCCGAAAGGGCGCTCCGACGCGCCACCGCCTCCAGGAAAGTCTCGCTCATGCCGCCTCCTCGCGGAGCTTCGCCAAGCGCGCCAGAACTCGTTCCTTGATTGGCACGATCATGTCGCCGTACTTCGCCCCTTGGTATTCCGCCTGGACATATTGGCGCTTTTTCAACTGGTTGCCGGAGTCATTGCCGGCGACCGACGCGACCAAGGCGGCGCGGTCCCGGTACCAACGCAGCAGCGGGGCCTCGTCCACCAGTTGCGTTCCCAACTCGCGACCTTTCCTGAGCAGGAAGAAGTCCGTCCGCTGAACCTGCCGCTTTTCGCGGTTTACCGATTTTCGAACCTTGGCCAGGCCTAAGCTCTCCAGCGTCGCCATGGCATCATCGATCTGCTCCCAGGCGCCGAACAGGAACCGGAGCATACCGAGTCGCCTGATTTCGGGCTCATCGCCTCCCATCACCTGGTCAGCCGCATGAAAAAACTCCGCGTTCCGAGATGTCTCGAACAGCGTCAAAAGTTCTGCTGCCAAGTAGTCGGGGTTCCGCACCCAGAAATCTAGGGCCTGTAGGCGCTTCTCCGCCTTGATGACACCAACCGCATCCTCCGGCGGATCGCGCCCCGGATCGCTTCCGCACTGATCGAGAATGAAGAGAATGCGCACGGCATTCCGCTTCTGGGCCGTATGGGCTTCGGCGGCTGTCAATGTATCATTCCCGGCACGGACTGGTGGAAACGCTCGACCACAGGGGCTGACGATGCCAGCCCCGTCGGCGACTATACTGAATCCGATATCGCTCTTCGGTCAATCACAACCAGCAAGTGACCCGTTGCGGGTGGACGTTGAAGGTCGAGGGGCCTTGAACGAATTTCAGCAAACCTCGCCCACCTACACATTATTCTCCTCGGATGTCGCCGCTCTCGTATGCCCGCCATCAGTTTCCGCCCGCGATCATCCAGCATGCAATGTGGCTCTATCTCCGCTTCACGCTGAGTTGCCGGGATGTCGAGGAGCTACTGGCCGAACGCGGCGTGGAGGCGTCCTACGAGACCGTCCGCCGCTGGGTCCTGAAGTTTGGGCCGGCAACCTGCGGCGCCTCCGGCCCAAGCCCAGCCCACGCTGGCATCTGGACGAGATGGTGATCAGGGTCAGCGGAAAGCTGATGTACTTGTGGCGGGCTGTCGATGACGAAGGCGAGGTGTTGGAGGTGCTCGTCCAGCGTCGGCGCGATAGGGCCGCAGCCTGCAAGCTGATGCGTAAACTGCTGAAGAAGCACGGTTTCGCACCCACCCAGGTCACCACCGACAAGTTCCGGTCCTATGGGGCCGCCTTCCGCCAACTCGGTCTGACCGCCCACCATGAACAAGGACGGCGAACAAACAACCGCGCCGAGGTCTCACACCAGCCAGTGCGGCGACGAGAGCGCAAGATGCAGCGGTTCAAATCATCGGGTTCCGCCCAGCGCTTCGTCTCTCTGCATGCCGCCGTCTACAACACCTTCAACCTCCAGCGCCACCTGGTCTCCCGCCGCACCCTGCGCACCTTCCGGGCACAGGCCGTGGCCGACTGGCAGGCCGCCACCGCCGCGGCATGAACCAGGTGCGAAGTGCGCAAGTTCTACTTGTCGACTCAGTTGCCGTGACAAAGCCGCAGCGCCAGCTCTATCTGCTGGAGTTGACCCGGACGGCGGAAGAGTGGCTGCCCACCGTGCGGCGGCTCCGGCTGACCCACTCCCCGGCCCGCTCCTGGGCGGCGGTGACGCGGGCGGTGAACGCCAAGCTGCCCCCCGGCCGGCATTGGACCGCCGAACGGCTGCGCCGTGCCGTCCGCGCCTTCGTCGAGGAAGGGCTGGCGGAGAGGGCGCTGCTCGACAAGGCGCCTGCAGTGCGCAGCGACGACCGGCTGATGGTGCTGGTGGCCGGCATCGCCCGGGCGAACCCGACGCTGTCACTCAGAGCCATCGGCGCCCAGCTGGAGGCGATGCGGGAGACCACGCCGCGCGGCGGGCACAGCTGGGCGGCGGCCTCGGTCAAGAACCTGCTGGACCGTGCCCGGGCGCAGGGACTGCTCCTTGCCGGAGCCGCTCCCGCTTCGCCACCGAGAAATTGATCGGGCAGCATGTGCTGCTGCCTTCACTTTGCTGCGGGCATCGCATCCGCCCTCCCGCTGCCGCTCGAACTCATGAGGGCGGGCGGAGCACGTCGCTCACGCCCGCACCGGATTCAGAGCTTTCGGGTACCGAGCCACTTCACCTTCTCGGGATCGCGATGGTCGAAGAAGCTGCTGGCCTTCTGGTCGAGCGTCGTGATCGATGCGATATCATCCTGATCCAACTCGAAATCGAAGATCGCGAAGTTCTCAGCCATGCGCTCCTTGCGCACCGACTTGGGGATGGCGACGATGCCGCGCTGGTTCAGCCAACGCAGCACGACCTGCGCGATGGTCTTGCCGTGCTTCTGACCGATCGACTGGAGCAGCTTGTTCGAGAACAGCCCGTTCTTTCCTTCCGCGAATGGTCCCCATGCTTCGGCCTGGACCTTGTATTCATCCAAGACCGCCTTCGCATCGTCCTGGCTGTGGAAGGGGTGAATCTCGATCTGGTTGACTGCCGGCGTGATCTCGTTGTGAAGCACGAAATCCACGAGCCGGTCGGGGTAGAAGTTGCTGATGCCGATCGCGCGGATGCGGCCGGCGCGGTGTAGCTCCTCCATCGCGCGCCAGGCACCATACACATCGCCATAGGGCTGATGGATCAGCCAGAGGTCGAGATAGTCGAGCTGCAGCTTGTTGAGCGAGCGCTCGAAGGCAGTCTTGGCGCCTTCGTAGCTGGCGTCCTCGAT
Source organism: Azospirillum thiophilum (assembly GCF_001305595.1). NCBI lineage: Bacteria > Pseudomonadati > Pseudomonadota > Alphaproteobacteria > Rhodospirillales > Azospirillaceae > Azospirillum > Azospirillum thiophilum. Next base: position 565,160 of record NZ_CP012406.1, on the reverse strand, counting down.
CCACAGCTTGGTGGTGACGAACAGCTCGCGGCGGTCGATTCCATGGTTGCGGATCGCGCTGCCGACCGCCTCCTCGTTTCCATAGGAGGTCGCAGTGTCGAGCAGCCGGTACCCAACCTCGATCGCATCGCGCACACTGCGCTCGCACTCGGCGGGATCGGGCACCTGGAAGACACCGAAGCCGAGACTCGGCATCTCGACGCCGTTGTTCAGCGTCACAGCGGGGATGTTGGTGGTCATGGCCAGTCTTTCTGTTGGGCAGTTCAGCGGTTGATGAAGCGCTGATGTGAGGCGGGGTAGCGCTCGCCTTGAAGCTGGATGCGGTTGAGTGCCTGTTCGATGCGGGTGAGGTCGTCGCTTGTCAGCTCGACGTCGGCACCACCGAGGTTCTCCTCAAGCCGGTGCAACTTGGTGGTGCCGGGGATCGGTACGATCCACGGCCGCTGCGCGAGCAGCCAGGCAAGCGCGATCTGGGCGGGCGTTCGCGACTTTTCCGAGGCGATTGCGGTCACCAGATCGACCAGCGCCTGGTTGGCGGTGAGCGCGTCGGCCTGAAAGCGGGGAACGGTACTGCGGAAGTCATCCTTGGCGAATACCGTCTTAGGGCCGAGCTTGCCGGTCAGGAACCCCTTGCCGAGCGGCGCGAACGGCACGAAGCCGATGCCCAGTTCTTCCAGCAGCGGCAGGATTTCCGCCTCCGGCTCGCGCCAGAACATCGAATATTCGCTCTGGAGCGCGGCGAGCGGCTGCACCGCATGGGCGCGCCTGATTGTCTCGGGCCCCGCCTCGGACATGCCGAAATGCCTCACCTTGCCGGCGTCGATCAGCTCCTTGACGGTGCCGGCTACATCCTCCACCGGCACGTTCGGATCGACACGGTGCTGGTAGAACAGGTCAATCCGGTCGGTGCGCAGCCGCTGAAGCGCCTCGTCGGCCACGTGCCGGATGCGCTCGGGGCGGCTGTCCATGCCGTCCGACGGCAGGCCATTCTTAAAGCCGAACTTGGTCGCAATCACCACCTGATCGCGGACGGGTTCAAGTGCCTCGCCAACGACCTCTTCGTTGAGGCCGGGGCCATAGGCCTCGGCCGTATCGAAGAAAGTGACACCACGCTCGTGCGCGGACCGGATAAGCTTGATGGCATCCCGCCGGTCTGTCGCCGGTCCGTAGCCGTAGCTCAGCCCCATGCAGCCGAGGCCGAGGGCAGACACTTTCAAATTTCCAAGTTTTCTGAACTTCATGCTGATGCTCCTTCGGAAAAACAACAGCCGGCACCGAGCGTCGTGTATCGGGCTGTGGGCAACGGTGGCAGGCTACCGCCGGCCGAACGATGTGAGCGCACCGCCAGATCGGGCGCCCGGAACGGTGCGGAAGGCGATGACCAACGCGAGCACAATCATGGCTGCGGCCGTTGCCATGGCATTCTCGACCCTGTGCGAGAGCAGTCCGACGCCCGTCAGTGTTCCTGAACCGACGACGGCGGCGGCGATCTGGACGCTGAGGCCCAAGGAACTGCCAAGCTGATGGGCGGCGTTGACAAGGCCGGAAGCCGCTCCTGCATCTTCGACGGCAATGTTGGCGATACCGGACGCTGTCAGCGGGCCTAGCGCGCCGCCCTGGCCAACCCCGATCAGCAGCATTGGAAGAGCGAGCCCTCCGAGATAGGTCGTCCCCGAGGAAGCCTGGGCAAGCCATGCCATGCCGATGAGCCCCAGCAACATGCTGCCCACCAACACGTTACGGCCGCCAACCAGCCCAATCAGCCTGGGTGCACCCAATGCGGCCATGAAGTTGACGATCATCGCGGGCATGAAGGCAAGTCCGGCCAGTGCGGGACTATAGCCAAGAACCCCTTGCATCAGTTGGGTAGAGAAGAAGAAGAATCCCATATTCGCGCCGATGAACAACATGCGGGCGGCATAGGCGCCGGAGCGCTCCCGGCTGGCGAACAGTCGCAGGGGCATGATCGGTCGCTTCGCTCGCCATTCGATCAGCACAAAGCCACCCAGCAGCACAACCCCGCCTGCAAGCATCTTGATCGTCAACGGGTCGGACCAGCCCGCAGACGTCGAATTGACGATGCTAAAAACCAGCGCGCTCATCCCGAGCGTCGACGTCAGTGCTCCGGCGAAATCGAAGGTCCCGGACCGCCGCGGAGTTTCACGAATGTGCCTGCGAGCGGCGAGGATCAAGCCAATGCCGATCGGCAGGTTGATGAAGAACCCGACGCGCCACGACAGCCATTCGGCAAGAATGCCCCCGAGCACCAGGCCGATACTGGCCGACACCCCGGCCGCAGAGGCGTAGAAGGAGATTGCGCGTGTCCGCTCGGGGCCGGCCGGAAAGTTGGTTTGCAAAAGCGCGAGAGTCGACGGCGCCAGGATAGCGGAGCCAAGTCCCTGAACCGCTCGCGCCGCAATCAGCCAGTCCGGAGTCTGCGCAAGGCCGATGAGGAGCGACGAGATCGCGAAGATGGTGAGGCCGCCCACAAGCATGCGGCGGCGGCCAAGGATGTCGCCGGCCCGTGCGCCAAGCAGGAGGAAGCCGCCGAAGGTCAGTGTATAGGCGTTGGACACCCAAGAGAGACCGGCATCGGAAAACCCAAGATCGGCATGGATCTTGGGCAGTCCAGTAATGATAATGGAGGTGTCGAGCACGATCATCGCGTAGCTCACCAGAATGATGAGCATTATTCCGTTTCGAATGATCGAGCTATCACTTGGGTGGCTTTGTATCATGGCCTGCGCTAGGCCATAATTTATCTTCTTAACGGTCATACTTCGGCACCTTGCGTGCGGCGGAGACGCATTTCCGGTTTTGGTCTGGCTTGTTGTCTCGTACTGTAGCGCTCGCTCCGGCAAGCGATAATGCGCTATAATTCAAATACGGTGATAAGTAGGTCTAATGAATGGCGCACGATAACTACAACGACCTTGCAGCCTTCGTTCTCGTTGCGAGGGAGCGGAGCTTCACCCGCGGCGCTGCGAAACTCGGTGTGTCGCAGTCGGCCCTCAGCCAGACGATCAAGGGACTGGAGGAACGGCTCGGGATACGACTGCTCAGCCGCACTACCCGAAGTGTCTCGCCCACTGAAGCGGGGGAGCGTTTGTTGCAGACGATCGCTCCCCGGTTCGAGGAGATCGACTTGGAACTGGCGGCACTCAGCGCATTGCGTGGACAACCGGCAGGGACCATCCGTATTACCGCCGGCGAGCACGCAGCCATTTCCGTCCTTCAACCGGCCTTGAAACGCTTCCTTCCGAACCATCCCAACATCAAGATCGAGATCATCATCGACTATGGCTTGGTTGATATCGTGGCCGAAGGGTATGACGCGGGGGTCCGCCTGGGTGAGCAGGTGGCGAAGGACATGATTGCAATTCGCATCGGTCCGGACATGCGCATGGCTGTCGTCGCTTCGCCGGACTATTTCGAGCGCAATCCTCCGCCGAAAACCCCGCAGGATCTGACAGCCCACAACTGCATCAACATGCGGCTTCCCACATATGGTGGATTGTTTCCGTGGGGACTGGAAAAAGACGGTCGTGAGACGAAGGTGCGTGGAGAGGGGCAGCTTGTCTTCAACAGTCTGGCCATGAGGATCAGTTCTGCCCTGGACGGTTTGGGTATCACCTATCTCCCCGAAGATCATGCCCTTCCCTACATTGCAGAGGGCCGGCTGATCCGGGTGTTGGATGATTGGTGCCCACCATTTCCAGGCTATCACCTTTACTATCCCAGCCGCCGGCAGTCATCATCTGCCATGGCTGTCCTGGTTGAGTGCCTCCGCTACCGCGGAAGCTGATACCGCTTATCCATGTAACCCAGTCATCCAGACGCCATTGATTAGGAGTGCTTATAACAGCATCCGCATCTAGCAGCCTAATCAGGAATTGGTTGAGATGCTAACTTCAGGTCGCTCCGGAACCTTGGAAAGGACTGCGACCTTGAACTCATGGAAGTGTCTGCTCGCACCTTTGCTGGTCACCGTGAGCATCCTTGCAAGCCCCGCTGTAATCGCTCAGCAGGCAAGCAAGACCGAGCCTTTGATCATCCAAGAGCAAGGGAGTTTCGCCGTCGGCGGAGCGATATCCTACACGCCCGGAACCTACAGCAACAACGCGCCGACCTCCGCTGGGCAGAGTATCCACGGCGACCATCTCTATGCTTTCTATCAAGTCCCTCAAGCGCCAAAGAGCCTACCCATCGTCATGCTCCATGGCGCCTACCAGTCGGCGCGCAGCTGGGAGACCACAGCGGATGGGCGAGAAGGTTTCCAGAACATCTTTCTGCGGCGGCATTTTCCGGTCTATCTGGTCGATCAGCCGCGCCGTGGACGGGCGGGCAACAGCACCGTCGGCACGACAATCGAGCCGACGCCCTACGACCAGCTCTTCTTCGATCAGTTCCGCCTGGGCATATGGCCGAACTACTTTGATAACGTGCAGTTCGATCGCACGCCTGAGACGCTGGACCAGTTCTTCCGGTCCGTCGTACCGAACACCGGGCCATATGATGCCGGTGTGATCTCGGATGCCATGTCGGCGCTGTTCGCAAAAATCGGCCCTGCTATCCTCTTCACTCATTCCCAGGGCGGCGGTCCGGGCTGGCTGACTGCGATCAAGTCCCCCAACGTCAAAGCGATCGTTGCTTTCGAGCCTGGCAGCGGCTTCATCTTCCCAGCAGGCGAATTGCCCGCGGCGATGCCGAGCGCGGCAGGGACCCTGTCCCCCGAGGCCGTGTCGCTCGCCGACTTCGAGAAGCTCACCCGTGTCCCGGTGATCATTTATTACGGCGACAACTTCCCGGCCGAGCCGACGACCGAGCGTGGACAGGACAACTGGCGGGTGAGGCTCGCCATGGCGCGGCTCTGGGTCGACGCCATCAACAAGCATGGTGGCGACGCCCGGCTGGTGCATCTCCCGCAAATCGGAATTCGCGGTAACACGCACTTCCTGATGTCAGACCTGAACAATGTCCAGATCGCGGACCACGTCTCGCAGTTCCTTGCCGAGAAGAAACTGGACTGACCCGCTTGCGCCGGTCTTCGCGTCTGCATGAACACAGTCTTCCGCCCGAAATTCAAAGAATGGAGTTCGAAATGACCGATGAAGCAATCAACGACGGTAGGCGTGGGTTTCTGGGTGCCTCGGCGCTCGTTCTCTCAGGAGCAATGTTGGGAGTTCTGACAATGACCAGTGCCATTGCTGCTGCCGCCGACTATAAGCAGAATCCGTTTACTCTGGTCTATGACGGCGCGATCACGAAGAACGAGCCGGGCAAGGTCAATATCCATCCAGTGAACTACAGGCTCAACGGCTTGGATATTGTTGCCAACGTCTATACCCCGGCAAACTACGATCCGAACCAGAAATTCCCTGCGATCGTCGTCGCGCATCCGAACGGCGGGGTCAAGGAACAGGTCGCTGGCCTGTATGCCCAGCGCTTGGCGGAACAAGGCTACATCACGATCACCGCCGATGCCGCGTACCAGGGTGGGAGCGGCGGCCAGCCGCGCAGCGTGGACAAACCCGCATTCCGGATCGAAGACATTCACGGTATGGCGGACTTCATCACCCGCTATCCGGGGGTCGATGCCGCGCGACTGGGGGTTTTGGGGATCTGCGGCGGCGGCGGCTACTCGTTGGCAGCGGCGAAAACCGATAAGCGCTTCAAGTCGATTGCGACGCTGAGCATGTTCAACTCAGGACGGGTTCGTCGCAATGGTTATGTGGACTCACAGCTGGCGACCATCCAGGACCGTCTGCAGCAGGCGTCTGCCGCCCGTGCCCAGGAAGCGGCGGGTGGGGCGATCCTTTATTCGGGCGATGCCAACCTGACGGACGCGCAGATTGCCGCGCTGCCGTTTGATCTGTACCGGCAGGGCTACGAATATTACTGGAAGACCCACGCCCATCCTGGCTCCACCTTCAAATACACCACCAGCAGCTTGCTCGACCTGATGCGCTGGGATGCGACCGACCAGATTGACCTTATCAACACGCCGCTGCTGATGATCGCCGGCAGCAAGGCCGACAGCCTGTACATGACCGAGGATGCCTTTTCCAAGGCAACCGGCACCAAGGACAAGGAACTGTTCAAGATCGACGGCGCGACGCACATCGAAACCTACTGGGTTCCCAAATATGTGGAAGTCGCGATGGGGAAACTGGCGCCGTTCTTCGCCCGCACCCTTGTATCCGGCCGCTCGTAACCCCGTTTGATCCCTCGTTAGCAGCGAGTCATCACGAGAAAATTATGGCGAAATGGCGTCCAGGTTCTTGCGGGACGCCGCTTTCCGACCGAGGAGGAGACGCGGAGTGAACAAGCTCACCAGAAATATGCTTGTTGCAGCCAGCCTGCTTCTAACCGCAGGAGTGTCGACCATGGCCAACGCGCAAAGCCAGCCCCCTGCAAGCTCCGTGGTGGCGCCCGCCCAGCAACAGTCGCGCGCGCAGCAACTGATGGGTGACATCGCGCCCAAGCTCGCCGAATTGACTGACGACGTACTGTTCGGCGATATCTGGGAGAGGCCTGGTCTCGCCAAGCGTGACCGCAGCCTGATTACAGTTGCGGCGCTGATTGCGCTAAACCGCCCGGACCAGCTCCGTTCCCACATAGCGCTCGCGCGGCGCAATGGCGTGACCGAACAGGAGATCGTCGAGGCGATCACCCAACTCGCCTTTTACTCGGGATGGCCCAACGCGATCGCCGCGGTTGGCGTTGCCCGCGAGGTTTTCAAAAGGTGATCGGATTGCCACGCCAGCCCGCAATCCAACGGATTGAAGGAGTGAGATGAAGTCCCTCGTCGCAGCAAGCATTTCCATTGTCCTCTGCGCCTCATCGGCGTTGGCCCAGCCAAAAACCACGATTACCGTCACATCTCCTGGATCGCAGCCGTCCTCCATTGGCGCTGCCGAGAACTTTACCGGCGCTGTGCGGGTCGACTCCCGGTTTCAGGGATCCGCACCTGCCCGCATCGGTGGTGCAACCGTGACCTTTGAGCCGGGCGCCCGCACGGCCTGGCATAGCCATCCCCTTGGCCAGACGCTGATCGTTACGGCGGGTAGCGGCCTTGTCCAAGAATGGGGTGGCTCCATTCAGGAGATTACGCCAGGCGATATCGTGTGGATTCCGCCGGGGGTGAAGCACTGGCACGGCGCCAGCTCAAGCAACGGCATGTCGCATATCGCCTTCTCCGAAGCGCTCGACGGCAAGTCGGTCGACTGGATGGAAAAGGTAACGGACGAACAGTATCGGCGATAGTCGCTCTGCATCAAATGCCGCGGCGATCCGCCGAGCCGGCTCCGATCGCACAAGGCCTGCCGGTCTACGAACCCCGAGCGAGGTTGTTCATGCTGAAATTCGTGAAATCCGTTGCCGCGGCGAGTGTCATCGCCGGTGCCGTCTCTATGATCGGCTGGCAGGTGCACGCCGAAACCAACCGGGTAAAGTTTCCCGAGAATCTCGACCATCTCGTGCATTACACGACCGTGCGGCGCGGCAATGTGACGGAGCATATCATGACGACGCCTGAAGCAATGGACGCCGTCAAGAGCGGACGGCCAATCCCGGCGGGCACCCATTTCGTCCTCGTCGATCACCGCGATGGAGAACTCTACCGCTACTTCGTCATGGAAAAGGGTGAAGGTTTTGGAGCCGATTACGACGAGCGGCGCCGCACGGCCGATTGGCAATTTCAGTGGTTCTGGCCGGACAAGTCGGTCAACATGCAGGAGAACACCGCTCGCTGCCAGTCGTGCCACCGCAGCCAGGCGGACAGTGACTTCCTCTATACTGCTTACCGCATTCCCCGGTTCAACGGCACGCCGGTGCAATAGATCGGGAGGGGCATGCCTTGAGTTCCGTCCTTCTGTTGCGTCTCGCATTCGATCTGAGCGCAGCCGGCCTTCTCCTCTTCGGTTTCACCTATTGGTGGCTCGGCAACACCGCTCATGAACTGGCCGGAACCGCGATGTTCCTGCTGCTGATCGTCCACAACCTTTTCAACCGTCGCTTCTACGGTACGATTGGGCAGACCCGACGGACAATGCGGCCCCTGTTCAACGTCGCCGTTACCCTGGCATTGCTCGTGGCGATGGTGGTGCTGCTTGTCACCAGTGTTCTGATCTCCGACGCCTTGTCGGGTGTCATGTCGTCTTTCGGTGGCTTCACCGTGCGACAGATACACACGCTCGCGGCTTATTGGGCCCTCGTCATCGTCGCTGTCCATCTTGGTCTACGCTGGCCGTTGATCATGAGTGTAACGCGTGCAGTGTTCGGCATTTCCAAACCGAATGCGGTCCGCACCTGGGTGTTGCGGCTGATCGCCGGTGCCACCGCTGTTCACGGTATCTGGAGTTCTTTTGAGTTGGGCATCGGCACCAAACTCGCCATGCAGGTGACGCTCGACTGGTGGAATTTCGAGCAGTCGGTTGCCGGCTTCTTCGTTCACAGCGTCGCAGTCGCCGGCCTCTATATGTTTGTGACCTACTACGCCGTGAAATGGCTGCATCGCAGGAAGCAGGCGGCCGTAACGACATAGTTCGATTGGCCCCACCCTGTGACAGAAAATTCTGATCGAGTGCTGCGATGGGCTATCTGCCCCGGCAATTGCGCGCGACTCTTGGAGAGCGAAATGCCTGAACTCCGATCCCGTATGTTTGGAATGGCCCTGACCATAGGAACGCTGCTCGGCGCCTGGCAAGGCGCGGCAGCAGCACCGGACCTCATAACCGCAACGACGAAAGGGCCGGTTCAAGGTGTCGCGCGCAACGAGGTCGTCGAGTATCTCGGAATCCCCTATGCTGCTCCCCCTGTCGGCGATTTGCGCTGGAGGCCACCGAAGGAACACACTCCCTGGACGGCAACGCGGGATGCGACATCCTTCGGCCCGGCCTGCGCCCAGGTCACGTTGCTCGGGGTGTTTGCGGGTCCGGCCAACAACAATGAAGATTGCCTCTACCTCAACGTGATCGCACCGAAAGATGTTTCGTCCAGCAAGGAGAGGCTTCCGGTCCTTTTCTGGATTCACGGGGGCGGATTCGTCGACGGCGCCGGAAGTGACTACGACGCCAGCAAGCTGGCCGCCCAGGGAAAGGTTGTCGTCGTCACGATCAACTACCGGCTCAGTCTGCTCGGCTTCTTCGGCCATCCCGCCCTCAACAAGGAGGGACATCTGTTCGCCAATTACGGTCTGCTGGACCAGCAATCCGCGCTACACTGGGTGAAAGACAATATCGCGAACTTTGGCGGCGATCCCGACAACATCACTGTGGCCGGCCAGTCCGCCGGCGGCGCAAGCGCGGCGTTCAACGTCATCTCCCCCCTGACCAAAGACATGTTTCATAAGACGATCATCCAGAGCAGCGCGTCTTGGCTGGCGGCGACCCCGATGGAGGTTGCAGAAAAGAAGGCAACGGCCTTTGCCAACGCCGCTGGCTGCGGCCAGGAGGACGACGAAGCAACCGCGGCCTGCCTGCGCAAGCTCCCGGTAGACACCCTCATGAAGATGTCGGGGCCGCCCGAAGCCTTCGGCCCCTATGTCGTCACCCCAGTTGCCGATGGTCAGATCGTGCCGAGCGGCGGCGCCTCGGCTATCGAATCGGGTAACTTCAACCGAATGCCGATCATGAACGGCTCGACCCGTGACGAGGGCAACTTCTTTGCCGCGATCCCGGTCTACCACTCCGGCAAGGCGATCACCGAAGCGGATGTCGAAGGTTATGTGAAGACGGTCTTCGGCGGCAACGCGGGTGCGGGCGGCACGCCTCCGTCCTATCCGGTCGGAACCGTTGACAAGATTCTCGCGCAGTATCCCTCTGGCGACTATCTGAGCCCGCAACTGCGCATGAACGCGATCCAGAGCGATGTCATGGTCTGCCGTATCCAGCATGGCACGCATCTTCTAGCGGGAAAGGTGCCGCTTTACGTCTATGAGTTCCGTGACCGCACCGCGCCGTTCATGTTTCCCAAACTGCCTGACTTCGTACCGCTCGCCTATCACACCGCGGATCTTCAGTATCTCTTTCCTGGATTCCGTGGCGGTGACAAGGGCGTTCGGCACGAGCTAAATTCGCAGCAACTACAGCTTTCCGATCAGTTGGTGGCGGCCTGGACGAATTTCGCAAAAACCGGTGATCCTAACGGCGAGGGCGTGACTGTCTGGCCGCAATACACAGGCGAGCCGAATGCCCGGACCTATCTCGCGCAGGACATCCCGGAGCTCTCCACCCTCAGCGACGATGTCTTCACGGCCGATCACAAATGCAGCTTCTGGAAGAATCTTCTGGTCTACAACTGAGGACATCAAACGACGGCTCAGGCGTGAAGCAGTCAGCTTGCAATTGCTGGAGCCGCAAAGCTCCGGCTATTCATTAACTTACCTTATATCGTCAATCCGTGTATCTCATCTAATCGGCCGTAACGTTGAATGGTAGTACTGCGCCGTGCAAATGAACCCACAGGAAAGGCGAATTAATAACAGTTCAACGAATCCAACCACAAGTACTAACGGCTTTGGTCCAAGAACTGCGTAAGGAGATTTACTATGCAGAACGACAATTCCGAGAAGCCACAAGGGTCCGTGGGACGGCGTGACATTCTGATGGTTGGTGGCGGCCTGACCCTTGCGCCGTTGCTGGCTGGTGCATCGTCCACGGCGTTCGCTCAATCAGCCAATAGTGCCGCCCCTCAAACGGGCGGTTCCAAAAACCGCCGCAAGCTCGGCTCGCTGGAGGTCTCGAGCGTCGGCCTCGGCGTTCAGAATATGCACCGCACATACCAGACGATCGTTCCCTCCCGGCCGGAGATGATCAACATCATCCGAACGGCCTATGAGCACGGCGTCACCTTCTTCGACACGGCAGAAGCCTACGGCCCGCATGAATGCGAGCGGATTCTCGGCGAAGCCATCGCACCGTTTCGGGACCAGGTGGTGATTACCTCGAAATTCGGCTGGAACATCGACCTGCAGACGGGTGCGAGAGGTCCTGGGCTGATCAGCCGTCCCGATCACATCAAGCTCGCGGTCGACGGCATGCTGAAGCGACTGCGGACCGACCGTATCGACCTCCTCTACCAGCACCGCGTCGATCCGCAGGTGCCGATTGAGGATGTTGCCGGCGCGATCAAGGGTCTCAAGGCGGAAGGCAAGGTCCTCAACTGGGGCCTTTCGGAAATGGGGATCAACACCTTGCGCCGTGCTCATACCGAACTGCCCGTCACGGCGGTCCAGAGCGAATACTCAATGCTGTGGCGCGGGCCGGAAGAGCGAGTGCTGCCCGTCTGTGAGGAACTGGGCATCGGCTTCGTGCCATGGAGTCCCCTGGGTGTGGGCTTCCTGACGGGAGCGATCGACGAGCGGACCCGGTTTGCCGAAGGCGACATCCGCGGTATCGAGTCGCGCTTCTCGCCGGAGAACCTGCCAGCGAACCTGGCGCTCGTGAGACTGTTGGGCAACTGGGCCGAGAAGAAACAGGCGACGAAGGGCCAGATCGCGTTGGCGTGGCTGATGGCGCAAAAGTCCTGGATCGTCCCCATTCCCGGAACGACGCAGATGCCGCACATGCTCGAAAACATCGGCGCGACCTCGATCAGTTTCGCGCCCGATGAGATCAGCGAACTGAATGCGGCGGTCGCGGCGATCAAGGTGCGCGGTCAGCGCTTGCCGAACGCCGTTCTCGCATTTTCGGACGTCGAGGCGCCTCCGAGGCGTTGAACGTCTTGGGCGGCGCCAATCGCCCCGCCTGATGATCGAGGGCTTCCTGTTCTTTATGGGAAACCCAATTCGTCATCCATGGGCAAAAGCGCGCTGCTCGATCTCACAGTTCAGCGGCGCTCGGGCAGGTTCATCTCAAGGTCTCAACATCTGTTTCCGGGGCACGAATGTCTCTCGATCCTGTTCCGGCGCGCTTTCTGCGCATCATTCTCAGTGTGTCTTTTCTTGGTGCGGCGGGCTTGCTGCCGGTGTCCTCCGCCCTGGCGAGGGCACCGATGCAGATGACGCAGGCTCCCGGCTTCTATCGGACGATGATTGGTGCGCTCGAATTCACCGCGCTCAGCGACGGCACAACTCCGATGCCGACTTCGATCTGTGCGTCGCCTTCTTCGACAACGCCGAGGTCTACGGTCCCTTCACCAACAACGAGCTGGTCAGCGAAGCGTTTGAGCCGATCCGCAATCGAGTGGTGATCGCAACCAAGTTCGGCTTCACCTTCGGAGACGACAACAAGCAGCAGATCCTCAACAGCAAGCCGGATCATATCCTGGAAGTGGTCAAGACCTACCCGAGGCATCGTTACCGTGACTGTGAAGTGGGAGGGCGGAGTTATACCGGACGTCGAGGTCAGGGCGCACACCACGGTTCTGCGATCCGTCGATTTGCAGCGCACCTTTGCCGCGGCCGTGCCAAGGGTGTGGTCGGCTGATCTCTCGACAATGTCCGGGTCGGCAAGCTCGCTGGATCGAGCGCCACGCTGCCTCAACGACGTCATTCAGAAGATCAGACAACAAGCGGCGACGTGACGAATGAGAGACAAGACACTTCAATCGACCTGCATGGCAGTGGCGTTGATTCTGACACCTCTGTTTGCGGGTGCACAGGAGAATGAACCGTTGCGTCTTGACGACACGACCACTGAACCGCAAAAGGTCCGCAATCACGGCTCTCAGGGGATGTTGCTGAAAGCCGACAGCACGATCGGGGATATTCTCGACCATCCGGCGTTCTCTGGATTTGCGAGACAAATCCTTCCCTGGGATGGCCGTTCCTACGACAGAAGCATGTCGGTCAACGATATTGGATCGCTTCTTCCATACCACAGTCATGTCGAGCCGGGCACCGTTGTCGGCGCGCTGAACCACATGATACGCGATGCAAACAGTGGAAAGATCATTTTCTACGACATTTACACGGAAGCGGAAAAGCGTGCGCAGCCGGCAAAGGAGAATACCGGCCTATTCTTTTTTCGTGGAAAGCCAGGGGCGCCATTTGCGGTCGTGGCACCCGGCGGAGGGTTTGCCTATGTCGGGTCGGTCCATGAAGGGTTCCCATATGCACTCGACATCAACAGCCGGGGATACAACGCCTTCGTTCTGAAATATCGCACGGGCCAAGGTGGCAGGATAGCAACCGAGGACTTGGCAACTGCTGTCTCCTTCATCGTCCGGAATGCGGCGACGCTGGAGGTCGGCACTGAAGATTATTCCCTTTGGGGCAGTTCGGCTGGAGCGCGGATGGCCGCCTTCATTGGGTCATACGGCGTTGCAGCCTTCAACGGCGACAACATACCCAAACCGTCTGCCGTGGTGATCGCCTATACGGCGCACGCTGACACATCATCCGATGAACCTCCCACCTTTGCAGTCGTCGGCGAGCAGGATGGCATCGCCCCTCCATCGTCCATGGAAAGCCGCGTCGCTGCCCTTCATCGGTCTGGCACCCCCGTTGAGTTCCACCGCTATCCAAATGTCGGTCACGGCTTCGGGACGGGCCGCGGGACCAGCGCCGATGGTTGGATCAGAGACGCCGTTTGGTTTTGGGAGCGTCACATGAAATACAGGATGAGCAAATAAGAAATAATCGTATGATTCAATTGCAGTGCGACATCCTGAATATTGATGCGAAACATGACCTGCCATCGACCAGCGCAGGCTATCACCGGAAACCGATGCTACTACGTGGTTCCGGAACGCCTACAGGCTGTGGGGCGAGGCAGCCAGGGCGGCCTCCGACAACCGATGCAACGTGCGTCTCCGCACCGCTGGGGAGGCATGGCGCACAGCCAACCACTCAGGGCTTGAAAGGATCGCTTCCGCCAGACGCCGGTAATGGGCGGCATCCTGCAACCCGAGTGCCTGCGATGTGGATGGCGGGGTGCCCTGCGTCTTTCCAGGAAACGGCTTGAGCGCAACTGGCCCCCCGGCCTTCTTCCGCTGAATGGAGGCTTTCCGGCCATGGTGGGCCGACCGCCTCACAGACGCCTCATCAACAATCTTTTCCAACCGCTGCCGCGGAAGCTCTGGCCACTCCGCGCTCCGAGCAACCAGCCATGCCTTCTGAGATGCTCGGAGCCAGCGGTAGAGCCAATCCAAGGAGGCGACCCACCGATACGATCCAAAGCGGGGCTCCGACAGCAGGGCACTGGTTTCCTCATCCAGCAGAAGAGCGACCACGGCGGCCAGCAGGCTTCGACGCCGCGCCGGCGGCACACAGCATGCCCAGTATTGCAGGTCGACTTTCGATCTGAACTTTCCAGGCGACGGAAAGGCGGCGCTGTCGAATGCATTGATCGCATGTTCGCGAGGGTAAGCGCCTTGGCCTGCCATCAGCGCCACAATCAAATCCTCGGTCGCTGCGATGAACGCCTTCGGGCGCGATCGCCCCATCCATCGTGCGTTGGGCGTCCGGCGGTCCAGTGCCCGGCAAAGGTCCGTCTCGAAGGCCATGACCACACTCCACGCGCGGCCGATGGAGTCGTTGTCGGCACCCGTGTTGGCGGTATCCTTGGGACCTGCCGCCGCATACTCATCAAGCGAGCGGCCGCAGTCTCCACAACACAGTCGGGTTCCGCCATCGGACGGCACAAACCGAAGGGTGTGGGCCGTTTGACAGAATGGACAGAGATGGCGCAGCGGCAGGCGGTGTCGGTGACAAAAGCCAACCGTCGCATACACCCAATGACGACGCAGGTACGCATGTCGGCCGGCGGCGTGATCTTCGCTCAGGCAGAGATCGCACCACCCCGGAGCCAGAGCATCCGCATAGCGCTCGGTTCCGTTGGTCGGGTCCAGAACACCCCAGTCCCAGGCGAACCAATGGCGCGGCCAAGTCGGGTTGGCTGCCTTCAGAGCAAGGGTCGAAAGACGTTCGGCGGGAAGTCGGGCTGCCGAGGCAAGTGCAGCAATTTCCTGGTGAGCCGGCCGGTAATCCAGACCATTCATAGTCGGGACGGCTTCCGCATCGTCACCCGGCGTGGTCAGGAGACCTCGCAAGGCACCACCATCGAGGTCGTACCGGCAGGCGACCCGCGACAGCCACGACGACAGCAGCTCGTCTTCCATCGGTCGGGGGGCGAGCGGCAGCATCGTCGGAGCAAGGACGGTTCCCACTGTCATCGCCTACACCGCCACCGAAGTCTTCCGTCCCATGCCGCGTTGCGCCTTGACGGTCATGGAAACCAGCGGAAGCACCAGATCCTCGGCGGTGAAACTCTCCTCATCGATCATCTCCCGGCCGCTCCGGATCGCCGCGATCGCCACGGTTTCGATCAGCCGGAAGACGCGCACCGTGATCCCATCCGTCATCGACAGCACGCGCCGGCTGACGGAGACGCTGCTGAGGGACGACCGTTGCCGCAACGGCAGGATTGCCGCGAGGCTGGCGAGCAAGTCGCGGAATGCCTGATCGTCCCGCCAATGCGTCAACTCAAGCGCGTCGAACCGGTCGGCAAGCTGCTGATCGGTCAGCAGCGCCATCCGGGCTTCGTCGGTGCCGGCGCAGACCAAGGGGATGCGCAGATCATTGGTCAGGAACCGCAGCGTGTTCAGGAAAATCCGCTGTTGACGGTAGGTGCCGGCCAGCATGGCATGCACCTCGTCGATGATCAGCACCCGGGCGTTCATCTCGCCCAACAGGCGCCGGCACAGGTTGCGGGCGCCACGCACCGTTCCCGCTCGCCGTTGCGGCACGCCGAGAGCGGTCAGCAGCTCGTCGTAGAAATCCCCCTCGTCCGGCTGCGTCGGCATCTGGAAGGCGACCACCGGCATCGTCGTCACCCCCGTTCCCTCGTTGAAGACCGCCGGGTGGTCCCGCACGAACTTGCGGATGATCTTGGTCTTGCCCATGCCGACGTCGCCGAACAGCAGCAGGCACGGCATGCGGTCCCGCTTCGGGTAGGTGAGCAGGTCTTCGAGCTTGCCGAGCGCCGCTTCTGCCCTCCGGTGGTTGATCCAGCGGTCAGCCCGGATCCATTCGATACGGTCATGGTCGGCCAGGCACGCGTATTCGCGATAGGCCGGATGAAGGTGCTCGAAGACCTCGCTCATGACCATTCCTCCACATCGTAGGGCATCAGGGGCTGATCGGTCGGCGGGCCGTCGTCAATGGGCGAGGGTGGTGAAGGCTCCCTCCGCTCTGGGGTTGCGCTCGCCGCCTCAGACCCGGCGAGTGCATAGGCGGTACGCTGCACCGTTTGTCGGGCGGCTTTGGTTCGTGCCGCAGCCTCGGCGACCAGCATGCGTTGGGCCTCGATTGCATCGAAGATCATGGCCTCGTCGACCGACCGGCGTCCCCGTTCCCGCAGCACCCGCATCGCCTCCAGGTGCTCCCAGCGTGTAATGCGCGGCCGGCGCAGATCGCGGTAGCGGATCGGCCAGTGCTTTCCATCGGGAGCTTGGAGAAACACCCGCGACAAGTCGCGTGGGTCATATTTGACCGGCATCCGGGCGTCCGATTGTCCGGCCCATACGCTCAGAATGCTGTCCCAGTAGTGGATGTTGAAGATCCGGATGCCCTCCCGCGTCACCTTCCGCTTCTCGAACGGCAGGAAATTGAAGAGGAACCGCTCCGGGTCGGCCGGATGACGCACCGGGGTGGGGCGCCGGGCAACGGTGTCCTCCCACGCCGTCATCGGCGGAAGCTGAAGAGCGCTGTGGATGCTGGCGTGGTAGACGCCCACGATTTGAATGGCGAGCCACGTTTCCAACTCCGGCAGCGTCATAACCGCCGTCCTCTCCGGGTCGTAGTCGCCCTTCTCGTCGATGTTCGAGAAGGTGGTTCCCGGGAGGAGATGGACGGCGCCCATCATTGTCCCGATCAACCGCTCGATGTGGCCCCCGAAATGCGGGGTTGCCGGCGGCCGATACTGTTGCTCGATGCCATACTCCCGACAGCCGCGCTCCAGAGCCTTCGAATGGAAGTCCTTACC
Organism: Azospirillum thiophilum; assembly: GCF_001305595.1. Lineage (NCBI taxonomy): Bacteria > Pseudomonadati > Pseudomonadota > Alphaproteobacteria > Rhodospirillales > Azospirillaceae > Azospirillum > Azospirillum thiophilum. The sequence continues at coordinate 548,232 of NZ_CP012406.1, read as the reverse complement.
GTTGTCCATGTGCACGGTTTCCGGAAGCCCCGCGACCGGCCAGGGAGCCGCCACCCCGCGCTCCGCCAGCCAATCCGCCTTCGGTAGCACGGCGTGCCGCATGGCCATGGCGACGGAGGTCGCCGATGGAGCCTCCAGGGTCAGATAAAATCCCACGACCATCCGGCTTGCGACGTCGATCATCAACGTCAGCCAAGGGCGTCCAAGGGGCAGTCGGTACATCTCGTCGACGACCATGACATCGACCCGCGTGTGGTCGATCTGAACGACCTGAAGCGCGTGATCCGACACATACTCTCCGAAGACGGGGCGGAACTGGTCACGGGCCGCTTTCGGTCCCTCCCGCGCCTTCACCAGAGCTTTCCGGCCCTGCCGATCAATGCGGACACGCAAAGCCTTCACCGATGGCGTCGAAATGCCCCGCGCCTTGCACTCGTGCTCGATGTGCCGCCGCAACCCGGCCACCGTGGGATGCTGGCGTGTCATGTAATAATCGCGGATTGCCGCTTCGATGACGCTCTCGATCTCCGGCTCCAGGCAACGGAACCCTCGGGCCGGACCCGGCTTCGGCGGAATCAAGGCGCTCGTCACTGGCTTCTCGCGATAGAGCGCCACGAGCGCATAGATGCGGCTCCGCTTAAGCCCCAATATGGCAGCGGCATCGGCGACCTCCGCCTGCGTCAAACGCTCGCGCTCCGCCAGCGGCCGAACGACGCGCTCCCGGCGCTCCGCCTCGTGCCACTCTTCGTCAGTGGCGGATTGATGATCGGATTTGCTTTGCGGCATGACCGCCACCGTGACGATGGTCTGTATCGACATCGTCCGGTGATCCTGGACATCAATCCGGTGATCCTGGTTTATTTTCCACCGATCCTGGGAAACACGGAAGATTTGAAATTGCTTGAACCTGAGTCCAGCGGTCCCGGAAAATCGACAACAGCCACCTGCTCCCTGCCGCAAAACAGCCTCCCCCCATTGCCTACCGCCCCCACGTTCCCACCCCGCCCGCCCTCACCATCGTTCCCCATCCCCCCGTCCTCATTGACGCGCGCGCCACCCCTCCTGGCATAGTCGGCATCCCGTCGCCCACCGCCAGGAGCGTCCCCCGCCCATGTCCGCCAAGCTGGACTTCCGCCGCCTGCGCTATTTCGTCGCCGTCTGCGAACTCGGCAGCTTTTCCCGGGCCAGCGAGTTCCTGAACGTCGCCCAGTCGGCGCTCAGCCAGCATGTCGCGTCGCTGGAGCAGGATCTGGGCGTCCAGCTGCTGGTCCGGCAGCCCCGCGGCGTCAGCCGGACCGAGGCCGGCGACCGGCTGCACGCCCATGCGCGCGGCGTGCTGCATGCGCTGGAACAGGCGGAGCTCGACGTGGTGTCGCTGGCGCGCTCGGCGGTCGGGCCGGTGATGGTCGGCTTCAACTACACCGCCATGGAGGCCATCGGCCTGCCCTTCATCCGCCGCGTCGCCGCCACCCTGACCGAGGTCAAGCTGCGCGTGATCGAGGCGCACAGCGAGATCATGCATGACTGGATGCTCTCCGGGCAGGCCGACATCGCCCTGACCCTGGTGCGGCCGAACGACGACCGGCTGGAGGCGGTGCCGCTGCTCGACGAGGAACTGGTCTGCCTCGGCACCCGCGCGATGATCGGCGACGGCGGCCCCATCGACCTCGCCGACGTGCTGCGCCTGCCGCTGATCATGCCGGGGCGGACCGCCGTGCTCCAGGCGCTGGCCAGCGATGCCGCGGTGCGGCGCGCCATCGCCGAGAAGGTCCATCTGGAGATCGAATCCGCCATCCCGCTGAAACGCGCGGTCGGCGCCGGGCTGGGCGTGACCGTCCAGTCGGCGGCGCTGGCCGGCGACGAGATCGCCTCCGGCGAGCTGGTCGCCCGGCCGGTGGTCAACCCGTCGATGGGACGCACCCTGTATCTGGTGTCGTCGCGCATCAAGACCGCCTCCCGCGCGGTGATGGAGGCGCGGCGGCTGATGGTCGACGTGGTGCGCGAGGCCCATGCGACCGGCCGCTGGCCGGGGCGCTGGCGCGACAGCCATCTGGAAACCAGATAGCTCCCTTCATTTATTTGTATTTTTACGACACCCCCCCGCCATGCTGTTCTGTTTTAAGACCAAACAATCCGAAAGCCCGCGATTGAATGGGCTTGGCGTCCGGCCCGCGCATCCGCCGGCCGGACCACCGCAACGGACAGCCACCGGGAGGGACAGGACATGACGACCGACACGACGACCCAACAGACGGCCCAGCAGACGGCCGACAAGACGATCCGCCGCGGCTCCACCATCGCCAGGGGCGCGCTGGCGCTGCTCGCCGCCGGCTCCGCCATGGCGCTGACGGCGCTGCCGACCACGGGGGCGGAGGCGGCGACGCGGATGCGCTGCAGCCACCAGCTGCCGCCGGGCCACCACATCGCCAAGGTCGTCGACCGCTGGGCGGCGGAGGTCGAGGCGCTGTCGGACGGCAATCTCGACGTCCAGGTCTTCGGGTCGGACAGCCTGATCAAGGCCAACGACAACATCCTGGCGGTCGCCAAGGGCGACATCGAATGCGCCTTCTCGCTGAATTTCCAGTGGGGCAAGACGCTGCCGCTGATGAACGTCACCGTCGGCCCCTACACCATGTCCTCGATCGAGGCATGGAAGAAATGGCCGACCTCCGAGGCGGCGGCCTTCCTCGAGGAGCGCCTGCTGAAGAAGGGCGTCAAGAACGTCGTCTGGATGTTCCAGACCAACACCAGCGTCTTCACCTCCAAGGGCAAGCCGCTGCTGAAGCCGGAGGATTTCCAGGGCCAGAAGATGCGCGGCATCGGCCCGGCCTTCGACCGCGGGCTGAAGGCGATGGGCGCCACCCCGGTCGCGATCCCCGGCAGCGAGGTCTACCAGGCGCTGGCGACCGGCGTGATCGATGCCGCCATCACCGACGTCGCCGCCGCCTGGTCGCGCAAATACTACGAGGTGCAGGACCATATGACGGTGGTCCCGGTGCTGGCCGCCTACCTGCACGGCTACGTCAATCCCGGCTGGTACGGCAAGCTGACCGACAAGGACAAGGCCGCCCTGAAGAAGGCCGGCGAGGACGCCGCCGGCTGGGCGATCGAGGCCTCACAGGAGGCCGCCGCCAGCGCCCCGGCCGAGCTGGAATCGAAGGGCGTCAAGGTCCATGTCGCGACGCCGGAGGAGAATGCCGCCTTCAAGGCCGCCATGGCGCCGGCCTTCGCCGAGGGCTTCGCCGACGAGACCGGCGCCGACGGCCGCAAGCTGCTGGACCTCATCGCCAAGATCCAGTGACGGGGGCGGCGCCATGAGCAGCATGTCCACCCCCGACGCGGTGCCCCGAAGCGGCAACAAGCGGGCCGGCGGCGGCGCGGTGCCCCTGCCGTTGCGCCTGCTCGACGGCGCCGCCACCGCCCTGTCCCGCACCGGCGGGGCGCTCAGCGTCCTGCTGATCGTCATCGTGCTGGGGCTGACCACCGCCGGCGTCGTCGCCCGCTATGTCGTCGGCCACCCGCTGGAGGGCATCGACGAGGCCTGCGGCTATCTGGTGGTCGCCATGGTGATGGCCGGCGCGGCGGAGGCGCTGCGGACCGGTCACCATATCCGCATCGACCTGATCATGGGCTTCGCCGGGCCGCGCGGCCGGCGCTGGCTCGACGCCTGGGCGCATCTGGCGGTGCTGGTCTTCGCCGTCCTGCTGTTCCGCACCGGCTGGCACTCCGCCCTGTTCTCCTACGAGTTCGAGGCCTATTCGTCGGGCCAGCTCGAACTGCCGCTGTGGATCCCGCAGGCCACCCTGCCGGCCGGCGCGGTCCTGCTCGGCATCACGGCGCTGGCCCGGCTGATCCGCAGCTTCACCGGCGATCTGCCGGACGACCGGACCGGAGGCCACCGATGACCCTCCCCATCCTCGCCCTGCTGCTGGTCCTGCTGATGAGCGGCATGCCGATCTTCGCGGCGCTGGGCCTCACCTCGCTCGGCGTGCTGGCGCTGTTCGAGGGCAGCATCGACAGCATGGCGGACTCGGTGTTCGCCAGCCTGAACAACCCGCTGCTGGCCACCATCCCGATGTTCGCCTTCATGGCGCATGTCATGATCAAGGCCAAGGTGGTCGACGACCTCTATGAGATGTCGAACACGCTGGTCGGCCACATCAAGGGCGGGCTCAGCTTCGCCACCATCCTGTCCTGCACCATCTTCTCGACCATCTCCGGCTCGTCGGTGGCGACCGCGCTGACCATCGGCTCGATCTCCATCCCGCAGATGAAGCGCTACGGCTACCGCCAGCGCGACACCTACGGGCTGATCGCCGCCGGGGGAACGCTGGGCATCCTGATCCCGCCGTCCGGGCCGATGATCCTCTATGCCATCGTCACCGACGCCTCGATCGGCGCGCTGTTCCTGGCCGGCATCATCCCCGGCCTGCTGATGGCGGTGGTCTTCGCCGGCTACAGCTGGCTCCAGGCCAAGCGGCAGGACGGCGTGCGGTCGCAGTCCTGGCCCGGCTTCGGCGCCGTCGCCGCCGCCTTCCGCAAGTCGATCTGGGCGGTGCTGATGCCGCCGCTGATCCTGGGCGGCATCTATCTCGGCGTCTTCACGGCGGGCGAGGCCGCGGCGGTCGGCGCCGTCTACGCCCTGGCGGTGGCGCTGCTGGTCTACCGCAACCTGTCGGTCGCCGACCTGCTGGATTGCGGCGTGCAGACGATGCGGACCAGCGCGATGCTGTTCATGATCATCGCCGCAGCCGGCATGTTCGGCCACGCCATCACCATCATCCGCCTGCCGGCCCAGATCATGGAGACGGTGACGGCGCTCGGCCTGTCGCAGGGCGGCTTCATCCTGGCGGTGATGGCGGCGATCTTCATCCTCGGCATGTTCCTGGAGACCATCGCCATCATCCTGATCACCACGCCGATCATCCTGCCGGTGATGGCCGCGCTGGGCATCAACCCGGTCTGGTACGGGGTGATGCTGATGATCAACCTGGAGCTGGCGCTGATCACCCCGCCGGTCGGCATGAACCTGTTCGTCATCAAGGGCATCACCAATTCCTCGCTCGGCGAGGTGACGCGCGGCGCCCTGCCCTATGTGCTGCTGATGATGGCCGGCCTCTTCATCGTCTGGCTGTTCCCGGCCCTGTCGCTCTGGCTGCCGCAAGCCGCCGGCTTCGGCATCTGACCCGCCGGCTTCGGCCGGTTTCCCCCCTCCCCGCTTTGCACCGGGGGCGCGTCGACCCCCGCGCCCCCGAACGAGGACCGCTTGCCATGACGAGAGACCCCGTGACCATCGTCGAGGTCGGCCTGCGCGACGGGCTCCAGATCCTCGACCGCGTGGTGCCGACCGCCGACAAGCTGCGCTGGCTGGCCGCCGAGCACCGCGCCGGAGTCCGCCGCTTCGAGGCCGCCTCCTTCGTCCCGCCCAAGCTGCTGCCGCAGATGGCCGATGCCGCCGAAATGGTGGCCGGCGCCCGGGCCCTGCCTGACATCATCGTCCACACGCTGGCCCCCAACCTGCGGGGCGCCAAGGCGGCGCTCGCCGCCGGCTCCGACGTCATCGTCCTGCCGCTGTCGGCCAGCGAGGCGCACAGCCGGGCCAACATCCGCAAGACCCGCGCCGAGTCGGTTGAGGAGCTGGCCCGCGTCTGCCGCGCCCGCGACGAGGGCAACCATGCGACCCGCATCGACGCCGGCATCTCGACCGCCTTCGGCTGCACCATCCAGGGCGCGGTGCCGGAGGACGAGGTGGTCCGCCTCTGCGAAGCCTGCCTGGAGGCCGGGGCCGACCGCGTGGCGCTGGCCGACACCGTCGGCTATGCCGACCCGGCGCAGGTCCGCCGCCTCTACAAACGGGTGAAGGAGCTGGCCGGCGACCGGCTGCAAGGCGCCCATTTCCACGACACCCGCGGGCTCGGCCTCGCCAACTGCCTGGCGGTGCTCGATCTCGGCATCCGCGAGTTCGACGCCTCGCTCGGCGGGCTCGGCGGCTGTCCGCACGCGCCCGGCGCCAGCGGCAACGTCGCCACCGAGGATCTGGTCTTCATGCTGGAGGCGATGGGTTTCGACACCGGCATCGACCTGGACGCCCTGATCGAGGCGCAGCGCCTGCTCGCCGCCATCCTTCCCGGCCAGCCGCTGCACGGCAGGATCGCCGCCGCCGGCCTGCCCAAGCACTTTTCCCCAAGCACTTCGTCCGGGAGCACCATCCATGCCTGAGGCCCCCACTCCCACCCCCACTCCCACCCCCACCCTGCCGCTGGCCGGCATCCGCGTCGTCGAATTCTCCCACATGGTGATGGGGCCGAGCTGCGGCATGATCCTGGGCGATCTCGGCGCCGACGTCATCAAGGTGGAGCCGGTGGGCGGCGACAAGACGCGCGCCCTGCCGGGGGCCGCCGCCGGCTTCTTCCGCACCTTCAACCGCAACAAGACGTCGCTGGCCGTCGACCTCAACGATCCCGAGGGGCTGGCCGCCGTCCACCGGCTGGTCGATACCGCCGACGTGGTGCTGGAGAATTTCCGCCCCGGCATGATGGCGCGCTACGGGCTCGACCATGCCAGCCTCGCGGTGAAGAACCCGCGCATCATCTGCCTGTCGCTGAAGGGCTTCCTGCCCGGCCCCTACGAGAAGCGCACCGCGCTGGACGAGGTGGTGCAGATGATGGCCGGGCTGGCCTACATGACCGGCCCCACCGGCCGGCCGCTGCGCGCCGGCAGTTCGGTCAACGACATCATGGGCGGCATGTTCGGGGTGATCGGCATCCTGGCGGCGCTGCGCATCCGCGACGCCACCGGCCGCGGCCAGGAGATCCAGTCCGGCCTGTTCGAGACCTGCGTCCTGCTGTCGGCCCAGCACATGCAGCAGTTCGCCGTGACCGGCGAGGCGCCGCCGCCCTTCCCCGAGCGCATCGCCGCCTTCAGCATCTATGACACCTTCGAGGTGAAGGACGGCGAGCAGATCTTCCTGGGCGCGGTCAGCGACATGCAGTGGCGGACCTTCTGCACCGCCTTCGGCTTCGACGACCTGCTGGCCGACCCGCGGCTGGACGGCAACACCAGGCGCTGCCTCGCCCGCGACTGGATGCTGCCGGAGATCCGCCGCCGGCTGGCCGCCTACAGCAAGGCCGAGATCGCGGATCTGTTCGAGCGCAACGGCCTGCCCTACGCCCCGATCAACCGGCCGGAGGAGCTGTTCGACGATCCCCACCTGACGGCGAGCGGCGGCCTCGTCCCCATCGTCACCGAGACGGGCGGCGAGACGCGGGTGCCGCTGTTGCCGCTGATGCTGGACGGCCGGCGGCTGGGGCCGCGGATGGCGCTGCCGCCGGTCGGTGCGCAGAGCGCGGCGCTGCTGGCCGAACTGGGCTACAGTGCGGCGGACATCGACCGTCTGGCGGCGGCCGGCGTGATCGCCGCCCCAGCCGCGGGCCAGGATGCGGAGGCCGAACGGCTCGCCTCCTGACCCGGCGGCATCAGGAAAGGAAAAGACGCGAATGACCTCCGAGAACGAGACCGTCTACGAGACCGGCCCGGCCCTGGCCGTCCGCCATCCCGGCGCCATCATCCAGCCCTTCCGGGGGGTGTGGCCGCGCATCGCCGCCGATGCCTTCATCGCGCCGGGCGCGGTGGTGGTGGGCGACGTCGCCATCGGGGCCGGGGCCAGCGTCTGGTACGGCTGCGTGCTGCGCGGCGACGACCACAGCATCACGGTGGGGCCGCGCACCAACATCCAGGACGGCACCATCATCCACGTCATGCTGAACGAGTACCCCACCGTCATCGGCGCCGACGTGGTGATCGGCCATGGCGTGCGCATGCATGGCTGCACCCTGGCCGACGGCTGCCTGATCGGCATCGGCTCCATCGTGCTGGACGGGGCGGCGGTGGAGAGCGGCGCCATGCTGGCGGCCGGCGCGGTGCTGACCCCGCGCAAGCGGATTCCGGCCCGCCAGCTCTGGGCCGGCAGCCCGGCCCGGCATCTGCGCGACGTCACCGATGCCGAAATCGAGTTCATCGCCTTCGACATCCGCCATTATGCCGGCCTCGCCCGCACCTACCGCGAGGCGGCGCAGGGCTGAGGAAACCGGGGCTGATCCGGCCGCCCGGTCAGCCCGCAGCCTTGCCCCGCCTCGCCAGATGGAGGATCTGCGCGGCCAGCCCGACCACCAGCAGGACCGTCAGCCCGCCCAGGGCGCCGAGCAGCAGCGGCGCCTTCGGGTCGGTGACCAGGGGGTGCCCGTCGGGAACGCGGCGCAGGATTTCGCTGACGGTCGGCACCATCAGGAGAAAGGCGCTGAGGCTGAGGCAGATGGTTTCGATGTACCGGGCCGCGCGCCCCAGCCCCGTAACCCGGCCGACCCCATATCCCGCGAGCAGGATCAGGATCGTCGCCGCAGCGATGACGTTGCTCGCCGGCTGGTGCGCCACCAGGAAGACCGTCGCGGCGCCGACCAGCATGCAGACGAAATAGACCGCGCCCGGCACCGACCGCGGCACGATCCGGCCATGGCGGGCGAACATGTAGACGGCCACGGGGATCGCCGGCAGGCTGCCGAGCGTATGGACCCAGCCAAGCGAAGAGATTCCGAACATCGGCGTATTTCCTTGTTGATCCGAATTTCCAGGGAGACCTGTCATCCCCTCGAAGGCGTTCATGCGCTGGCGTTGCCCCCACCTAACCTCCCCCGCTCTCAGCGGACCTATGGTCCGCCTGTCGCGTCAGCACAAAGCGGAGCTTTGTGCGAGAGCTGGGCGGGGGAGGGACTGCCGCCACTCTCCCGTACAAGCGCCTACCCCCTCCCCCGCCCAGCGGGGGAGGGTTGGGGTGGGGGCAAACGGGGCAAAATATGCACTTGCCCCGGGCGGGCACTCTATCTACTAATCGGTAGTCTACCGAAACCCAAGCCGGACCCCCGACGAAGGCCCGGCCGTCAGACGGCGATGCGCTCCAGCAGGGGACGGGTTACGGCACCGAAGGCCGCGGGATCGCCATAGGCGCGGGCCGCCAGCATCGCGCCATGCACGGCAGCCATCAGCAGCTCGGCGTCGCCCTTCGCGGTTCCGGCCAGCCGGAGCCGGCCCTGCGCCGCGCCCTCGCCCAGGACCGAGGCGAGCCAGTCCGACAGCATCCGGAAATGCGCCCGGACCTCGACGGCGACCTCTTCCGGAAGGACCGGACTCTCGCCCGCGAGCAGCGCGCAGACGCAGAACGGATCCTCCATGGTGGCGAAACACCCCTCCCAATAGCCGAGATAGGCGCGAAGCCGGTCATACGGATCGGGGACGGCCTGTTCCAGCTGGGCGATCCCCGCCGCCGCCTCTTCGCGATACTGCGCGACGAGGGTGCGGACCAGATCCGCCTTGCCGGGAAAATGATGATGGATGCTGGCGGTACGGATGCCGACGACTTTGGAGATGTCGGCATAGCTGAAGCTGTTGTAGCCGCCCCTGGCGATCAGGGACCGCGCACAGCGGAGAATGTCATCGGCTCGGGTCGACAGGTTGCTCATGCCTCAACCTACCAACTGGTAGGGAGGCTGTCAACAGCTTGACTCCCTCCCCCGCCCCGGGTGAGGGAGTCCAGACCGCCGACCGCGCGGCGACTAAGATTTTCATCCTCATATTGCCGCCAACCGCTCCGCATTATAGGAATAATACCTTACTTCACCCCATGGAGCCCCGCCATGCCCCCCGATTGCCTGCACCCCGCCGACCACGCCGCCCCCCACACCGCCCCCGCCAGCCTCCCCCACTGGGCCGGGGAACCGCCGGCCGCGCCGGACGGGCTGGTGCCCGGATCGCGCTTTCACGAGGAGCAATGGATCATGGCCGCCGGCATGCTGGCGCGCGGTGCGTCCTTCCTCGGCGTGTCGCGGGCGATGGGATGCAGCCGCACGACCCTGTGGCGGGCCTATTACGGCTCGCAGCCGTTCCGCCAGCGGGTGTGGTGGGAGCGGCAGGCGCTGAACCGCGAGGCCGACCTGCGGCTCTCGTCGTTGCGCGGCTTGGTGACGGAGCAGATCGAACGGCTTGTCTCGGCCGGCGATGGCGCGACCGTGCGCTGGCTGGCCGACAGGCTCGGCCTGTTCGCCGACCCCGGCGAGGGAACCGCCCCCCTCCCCGAACCGCCGCCGGCCGGCATCCCCGCCGACGGCCTGGACGAAGACCCCGACGACGACCTCATCCCCGGCGCCCTGCGCGAGCGGGTGCCGCCCGATGCGGCGACCATCGCCGCCATCCTGGCCCAGCCGGAGGCCGAGGGGCCGAAGGGCGTCTATCCCTGGACCCTCAACCCCGACGACCCCTTCCCCAACCTCGGCACGGCGAAGGAGCGCAAGGGCGACCGCGGCGCCTTCGGCCGGCGCGGCTGAACCGGCGGCCCGCCGGCCCGCCGATGAGTGGAACGTTGAACAGGGTCGCCCGCGATGGTTCACCCGGTTTCAAACGTTCCACTCGCCGCCAAGGCCGCCGCCCGGCCGCCCCGTCAGTGCCCGATCAGTGACTGATCATCCACGGCCTCGCGGTCGGGAAGCCCTTGGCCCCGTCGGGGGTGCGCAGGACCGAGCGTCCCTTCTTGCTCCCGCCGCCGCAACAGCCGCAGCCGGGACCGTGCTTGCCCTTCGGCCCGACCTCCGACAGCAGGCTCGGCCGGTCGGCGCTGCGCTCGTTGGTGGCGTGCGCCGCCCGCGTCGCCGCGGACACGCCGGAGAAGGCCGGCGCCACCCGGATCACCCGCGGCGACGGCGTCTCGCAATGGGGACAGAGCTGCGGCAGGCTGCATTCGGCCATCGGCCGCATCTCGGTGAAGTCGCCGCAGGTCGGGCACTCGTAATCATACATCGGCATGGCGCGGCCTCCCCTTCTTCCGGTTACACGCGGTCCTGCGCGATCGGCATGTCGACGTCGCCGCTGATGAACTTGGTCGGGCCGTCGGCATTCGGCGTGATGTCGAAGTCGAAGATCTGGGTCGGCAGGAACAGGGTGGCGCAGGCGTTGGGCACGTCGACCACGCCGCTGATGTGGCCCTGGACCGGGGCGGTGCCGAGGATCGAATAGGCCTGGGCGCCGGAATAGCCGAACTTCTTCAGATACTCGATGGCGTTCAGGCAGGCCTGGCGGTAGGCGACATGGACGTCCAGGTAATGCTGCTCGCCGGCCTCGTCGACCGAGATGCCCTCGAAGATCAGGTAATCGTTGTAGTTGGGCACGATCGGGCTCGGCTTGAAGATCGGGTTCCTGATCCCGTACTTGGCCATGCCGTCCTTGATCAGGTTCACCTTCAGATGGGCCCAGCCGGCCATCTCGATGGCGCCGCAGAAGGTGATCTCACCGTCGCCCTGGCTGAAATGCAGGTCGCCCATCGACAGGCCGGCGCCCTTCACATAGACCGGGAAATAGATCTTGGAGCCGCGCGACAGGTCCTTGATGTCGCAGTTGCCGCCATGCTCGCGCGGCGGCACGGTGCGGGCGCCCTCCGCCGCCGCCTTGTCGCGGGCGTCGCCCTTCAGCCGGCCCATATGGGCGGTCGGCGCATAGGGCGGGTTGGCGAGGCCGGGAACCCGGGTCGGGTTGGTGTCGATCAGCGCCTGTTCCCGCTTGTTCCACTTGGCCAGCAGGTCGTGCGAGGGCAGGCAGCCGATCAGGCCGGGATGGATCAGCCCGGCGAAGCGCACGCCGGGGATGTGGCGCGACTTGGTGAACATGCCCTCGAAGTCCCAGATCGACTTCTGGGCCAGCGGAAAATGCTCGGTCAGGAAGCCGCCGCCGTTCTGCTTGGAGAAGAAGCCGTTGAAGCCCCATTGCTGCTGCGGGAAGGCGCCGATGTCGAGCAGGTCGACGACCAGCAGGTCGCCCGGCTCGGCCCCCTCGACCCCGACCGGGCCGGACAGGAAATGCACCTGGCTGAGGTCGACGTCGCGGACGTCGGCGGCATCGTCGTCGTTTTTGATCTGGCCGCCGGTCCAGTCGTAGCATTCCAGGATGAAATCGTCGCCCGGCTTGACCGTCACCGCCATCGGGATGTCCGGATGCCAGCGGTTGTGGATCATGTCGTTCTCGTAGGGAGACTGCGACAGGTCGGCCTTGATCAGGGTGTCAGCCATGGTTGCTCTTCCTTATTGGTGGACTGATTGGTGACGGGGGGGTGGATGATGTGCTTGCCCCCTCCCCGACCCTCCCCCGCTCCGCGGGAGAGGGTGCCCTAGGCAAAGCGGCGGCAGTCCCCTCTCCCGCGCCAGCGGGGGAGGGTTAGGGAGGGGGCACCGGAGGGAGACCTAAGCCGCCAGCTCGCGGAACCCCTCCGGGAAGGGGTTCGGCTCGATCAGGTCGCGGGTCTCGAACACGACGTCGAACTGGCCGTCGCGCCGGGCGCGGCCGATGCGGGTCCGGGTCCACAGGTGATGGTTCTCGTGGATGCGGGTCTCGCCGCCGGGCGCGCCGGAGAAGACGATGCCGGGCGACGCGGCGGCGACGCGGGCCACGTCGAAGCTGCCGGCCTTCTCGACCGCCAGCTTCCACAGCCAGGGGCCGACATAGGCGTTGTGGGTGACGTCGCCGATGACGCTGTCGGCCCCCCACATCGCCTTGAAGGCGGCGACGAAGGCGCGGTTGGCCGGCAGCTCCAGGCTTTGGAAATATTTGGCACAGGTGAAGGCCCCGGCGATATAATCGCCGCCGATGCCCAGCATCTCGTCCTCGGTGACGCTGTTGGTCAGCAGGATCTGGGTGCCGAGGTTGATCCCCGCCGCCTTCAGCTGCTTGTAGAAGGCGACGTTGGAACCGCCGACGACGATCGGGTAGATGACGTCCGGCTTGCTCGCCTTGATCTTGGCGATGATCGCCTCGAACCGGGTGTGGCCGAGTTCGACATACTCCTCGCCGACGACGCGGCAGCCCTTGCGCTCGATGTGGCGGCGGGCGATGGCGTTGGACGCGCGCGGCCAGATATAGTCCGAGCCGATCAGGAAGAAGGATTTGGCCCCCTTCTCCCGCATCACCCAGTCCAGCCCGGCGAGGATCTGCTGGGTCGCCTCCTGGCCGGTGTAGATGACGTGCCGGGACTGCTCCAGCCCTTCGTAGAAGGTCGGGTAGTAGAGCAGGCCGTTGTGCCGTTCCAGCATCGGCAGCACCGCCTTGCGCGAGGCCGAGGTCCAGCAGCCGAAGATCGCCGCCACCTTGTCCCCGGCCAGCAGCTTGGCCGTCCGGTCGGCGAAGGTCGGCCAGTCGCTGGCGCCGTCCTCCTGCGCGATGACGATCTGGCGGCCGAGCACGCCGCCCATCTCGTTGATCTGCTGGATCGCCAGCATCTCCGCCTGGATCGACCCGCCCTCGCTGAGCGCCATGGTGCCGGTGGCGGAATGCAGGATGCCGATGGTCACGCTGTCGTCGGTGACCGCCAGCCCGGTGCCGTTGACCGCCGCCGTCGCCGGTCCGCCGGCGACGCTGCGCCGGACCGCTGCGCCGCCGCCCGTCATCCGCCCCGATGCGGCGGTGCGCCGGCGCAGCGCGGCCTGCAGGCTGACCTCGGCCAGGAAGTTGTTGACCTCCTGGCTCAGCTGGTCGGCGCGCTGCGACACCTCGCCGGCGGCGTCGAGCACCTGCCCAGCCGCCATGCCGGTGTCGGCCGCCGCCTCGGTCACGCCGGCGATGTTGCGGGCGACCTCCTCGGTGCCGCGCGCGGCCTCCTGGACGCTGCGGGAAATCTCGGCGGTGGCGGCGCCCTGCTGCTGGACGGCGGCGGCGATGGTCGCGGCGATCTCGTTGATGTCGGCGATGGTGCCGGCGATGCCGCGGATGGCGTCCACCGCCTCCGCCGTCGCCGACTGGATGGCGCCGACCTGGGTCGAGATGTCCTCCGTCGCCTTGGCGGTCTGGTTGGCAAGCGCCTTGACCTCGGTGGCGACGACGGCGAAGCCCTTGCCGGCCTCACCGGCGCGGGCCGCCTCGATGGTGGCGTTCAGCGCCAGCAGGTTGGTCTGGCCGGCGATGCCGTGGATCATCGACACCACCTGACCGATCCGGTTGGCGCTCTCGGCCAGCCCCTGGACCACCGAATCGGTGCGCCGCGTGTCCTCCACCGCCTTGCCGGCGATGCCGGCCGATACCGCGACCTGACGGCCGATCTCCTGGATCGAGGCCGACAGCTCCTCGGTGGCCGTCGCCACCGTCTGGACGTTGACCGAGGCCTGACCGGACGCCGCCGCCATCGTCGCCGACAGCCGGTTGCTGCGGTCGGCGGTGCCGGTCATCGCGGTCGCCGTCCCGGTCATCTCGCCGGCCGCCGTGGAGACGGTCTGCACCAGATGGCCGACCTTGTTCTCGAAGGCGCGGGTCAGCGTCTCCAGCCGCACCGCGCGCTCCTCCGTCGCCTTGCGCTCGGCCTCGCGCTCCGCCTCATGGGCGGCGCGGATCTCGGCGGCGGCGGCGATGCGGTCGAGCGCGGCGGCAAGCTCCCGCACCGGGTCGCCGCCAGCTTCGCCGCCAGCTTCGCCAGCCGCACCGGACAGCGCCACGGCGCGGGCGCCGAGCGGACCGAGCGCGGCATCCCGCCGGTGAGTCAGGGCGGCGGCGGCGGCGGCCAGCGCCGCGGAAACGACGAGGCCGGCGGTCGCCACTCCGGTCGAGCCGGTCAGCGGCACCGCCATGGCGGACAGCAGGGCGACCACGGCGCAGGCGGTGGATGCGGACTTGGCAGGGCTCATGGCGCTTCCCTCTGTGGTGGAGAGGCGGGGTACGGGGACGGGGGGAGCCGGCGCCGGTCAGACCGACAGCAGCCGCGCGACCTTCGCCTCGTCGACCTGATCGCGGCTGTCCTCATGGACGATCTCGCCGTTCTCGATCACCAGCACCCGGTCGGCGATGTCGAGCGCAAAGCTCAGCACCTGTTCCGACACGATGATGCTGAGCCCCTTCTCGTCGCGGATGCGGCGCAGGGTGCGGGCCATCTCGCGGATGATCGACGGCTGGATGCCCTCGGTCGGCTCGTCCAGCAGCAGCACCTTCGGCCTGGTCGCCAGCGCCCGCGCGATGGCCAGCTGCTGCTGCTGCCCGCCCGACAGGTTGCCGCCGCGCCGGCCCTTCATCTCCAGCAGCACCGGGAACAGCTCGTAGAGGTCGCCGGGAACGCTGCGGCCGCCATGGACGCCGAGCCCGGTCTCGATGTTCTCCTGCACCGTCATGGTCGGGAAGATCATGCGGCCCTGCGGGACATAGGCGACGCCCTTGGCCACCCGCTCGTAGCTCTTCAGGCCGGTGATCTCGGTGTCGCCGATGCGGATGGCGCCCGACCGGGTCGGCACGATCCCCATCAGCGACTTCATCAGCGTGGTCTTGCCCATGCCGTTGCGGCCCATGATGGCGACGATCTCATTGGGCGCCACCGCGAAGTCCAGCCCGTGCAGGACCTCGCTCTCGCCATAGGACACGCGGAGTTGATTGACCGACAGCATCTCTTGATCCCCCGCTCAATGGCCTGGATAGGCTCAATGGCCCAGATAGACTTCGACGACCTTGGGATCGTTCTTCACCCGCTCCATGCTGCCTTCCGACAGGATCCTGCCCTGGTGCAGGACGGTGACGCGGTGGGCGATGTCCTCGACGAACTTCATGTCGTGCTCGATCACCAGCACCGACCGGTTCTGGATGATGCGGTTCAGCAGCTCGGCGGTCTTCCTGCGCTCGTTGACGCTCATGCCGGCAACCGGCTCGTCCAGCATCAGCAGCTCCGGATCCTGGATCAGCAGCATGCCGATCTCCAGCCACTGCTTCTGGCCGTGGCTGAGATACTCGGCGCGCTGGTCGAGATGGTCGGCCAGGAAGATCATCTCGGCGATCTCCGCCACCCGCTCGCGCACCGCGGCGTCGCGCTTGAAGGCGAGCGCGCCGAACACGCTGCGACCGCGGGGATAGGAGATCTCCAGATTCTCGAACACGGTCAGGTCGTCGTAGATCGACGGGTTCTGGAACTTGCGCCCGACCCCGGCGGTGACGATCTGGTGCTCCTTCATCGCCGTCAGTTCCTTGTTGCGGAACTTGATGGAGCCGCCGGACGCCTTGGTCCGTCCGCAGATCAGGTCGAGCACCGTGGTCTTGCCGGCGCCGTTGGGGCCGATGATGACGTGGATCTCGTTGCTGTCGACGTAGAAGGACAGGTCGTTGACCGCCTTGAAGCCGTCGAAGGACACGGTCAGCCCTTCGACCGCCAGCAGGTAATCGGTGGGATTCGCCATGGGTTTGCTCCCTCCTCAGTCGGCGGCGGTGTGGGGCGGGATGATCGGGGCGGAGGGGGCGGCCGCACCGCTCGCCGGGCGGCTGGTCAGCCGGCGCAGCTGCGGGGCGATGAACTGCTGGTAGAGGCCGGCAAGGCCGTTGGGGAACACCATCACCACGCCGATGAACAGCGCGCCCATGGCGAACAGCCACAGTTCCGGAAAGCTCTCCGACAGCATCGTCTTGGCCCAGTTGACCAGCAGCGTGCCGTAGACCGCGCCCAGCAGCGACAGCCGGCCGCCGACCGCGCAATAGATCACCATCTCGATCGACGGCACGATGCCGACGAAGGACGGCGACATGAAGCCGACCTGGAGCGTGAACATCGCGCCGCCCACCGCCGACAGCGATGCAGCGAAGCAGAAGACGAAGATCTTGAAGTTGGCGACGTCGTAGCCGGAGAAGCGAACCCGGTCCTCCTTGTCGCGCAGCGCCACCAGGATGCGCCCCAGCTTGGACCGGCGGACATAGAGGCAGAGCAGGATGCAGCCGATCAGCAATGCGGCGTTGACGAAGTACAGCACCAGCTTCGCCTCGTCGGTGCGGATGTCCCAGCCCTTCAGGGTGCGCAGGTCGGTGATGCCGTTGATGCCGCCGGTGTAGCCCTGCTGGCCGACGATCAGGATGGTCAGGATGGCGGCGAAGGCCTGGGTGATGATGGCGAAATAGACGCCGCCGACCCGCCGCTTGAACATCGCCAGCCCGACGATGAAGGCCAGCAGCGCCGGGACCGCCACCACCGCGACACTGGCGAAGGTCAGGCTGTGGAACGGTTCCCAGAACCAGGGCAGCGCCTTCAGCTGGTTCCAGTCCATGAAGTCGGGGATGCCGGGGGTCGACTGGATCTTGGTGGCTTCCGGGCTGGAGGCCTCGAGCTTCAGGAACATCGCCATGCAATAGCCGCCGATGCCGAAGAAGATGCCCTGGCCCAGCGACAGGATGCCGGCGCTGCCCCAGCACAGCACGAGGCCGAGCGCCACGAAGGCATAGGTCAGGTACTTCCCGACCATGTTCAGGCGGAAGATGTCGAGCCCCAGCGGCAGGACGATCACCAGGAAGGCGGCCAGCAGCAGGATGCCTGCGATGTCGCCGTCGATGCGCCCGAGAAGGCGGCCCTGAGCTGGACTTTGAGGGGTGCGCGTCGTGGACGTCATGGGAAAGGCTCCTCAGCGGCGGACTTTGAGGACGAACAGGCCCTGCGGGCGCAGCATCAGGATCACGACGACGGTCAGCAGGGTCAGCACCTTGGCGGTGGAGCCGCTGAGGAAGAACTCCATCGTCGACTGGGCCTGGCTGATGGTGAAGGCCGACGCGATGGTGCCGATCAGGCTCTGGGCGCCGCCGAACACCACCACCAGGAAGGTGTCGACGATGTAGAGCTGGCCCGACGTCGGGCCGGTCGAGCCGACCATGGTGAAGGCGCTGCCCGCCACCCCGGCGATGCCGCAGCCGAGACCGAAGGTGTAGCGGTCGACCTTTTCGGTGTTGATGCCGACGGCGCCGGCCATCACCCGGTTCTGCATCACCGCCCGCACGCCCTGGCCCCAGCGCGAGCGGAACATCACGGCATAGATGACGATCGTGATGGCGATGGTCAGGCCCATCACGAACAGGCCGTTGATCGGCACCTCGATGGTGTCGGTGACGGCGACCGATCCCATCAGCCAGTCGGGCAGCACCACGCCGACCTCGCGCGCACCGAAGACCGAGCGGAAGACCTGCTGGAGGATCAGGCTCAATCCCCAGGTCGCCAGCAGCGTATCGAGCGGCCGCCGGTAGAGGAAGCGGATCATCCCCCATTCGACCAGCATGCCCAGCGCCCCGCTGGCGATGAAGGCCAGCACCATGGCGATGAAGAAATAGGCCGGGAACAGGGCCGGCACGGTGCTGGAAACGACGTTCGAACAGAGATAGGTCACATAGGCGCCGAGGATCATGAATTCCCCATGCGCCATGTTGATGACGCCCATCTGCCCGAAGATGATGGCGAGGCCAAGCGCCATCAGCACGAAGACGGAAAACAGAATGAGCCCCGCAAATCCCTGCATCGCAAAGATCGACCCGAGCTCGGCCAGGCTGTAACCCTCGAACATGATGGGAACTCCTGTGACGCTTGCCCCCGCCCCGACCCTCCCCCGCTCTCAGCAGACCTTCGGTCCGCCTGTCGCGTCAGCACAAAGCGCAGCTTTGTGCGAGAGCTCTCGCGGGGGAGGGGGACAGGAACTTTGTCGGCGTTCGGCGGCAGTCCCCTCCCCTGCATAAGCGGGGGAGGGTTAGGGAGGGGGCAATCGAAGCCGATGCCTTGGCCCCGCCCCTTACTGGTAGCCCTTCGGGAACGGGTTCGGCTCGATCAGGTCGGCGGTCTCGTAGACCACCTCGAACTGCCCATCGGTGCGGGCACGGCCGACGCGGGTCTTGCTCCACAGGTGATGGTTCTCATGGACACGGACATAGCCTTCCGGCGCCCCGGTGAACTCGATGCCGGCCGATGCGGCAGCGATCTTGTCGACATCGAAGCTCTTGGCCTTCTCCGCCGTCAGCTTCCACAGCCAGGGGCCGAGATAACCCGCCTGTGTCACGTCGCCGATCACGCTTTCCCCGCCCCACATCTTCTTGAAGGCGGCGACGAACTTCTCGTTGTTGGGATTCTTCAGCGACTGGAAATACTTCATGCAGGCATAGGCGCCGGCGATGTTCTCGCCGCCGATGCCCAGCATCTCGTCCTCGGTGACGGAGATGGTCATCAGCGTCTGCTTGTTCAGGTCGATGCCGGCGGCCTTCATCTGCTTGTAGAAGGCGACGTTCGACCCGCCGACGACCGAGGCGTAGATCACGTCCGGCTTGGTCAGCTTGATCTTGTTGATGACGGAGTTGAACTGCGTATGGCCGAGCGGGAAATACTCCTCGCCCACCACCTTCTGTCCATGCATCTCGATGTGCTTGCGGGCGATCTTGTTGGAGGTGCGCGGCCAGATATAGTCGGAGCCGATCAGGAAGAAGGTCTTCGCCCCCTTCTCCTTCGTCACCCAGTCCAGGCCGGCAAGGATCTGCTGCGTCGCTTCCTGGCCGGTGTAGATGACGTTCTTCGACTGCTCCAACCCCTCATAGAAAGTGGGATAATAGAGCATGCCGTTATACTGCTCGAACACCGGCAGCACCGCCTTGCGCGAGGCCGAGGTCCAGCAGCCGAACACCGCCGCCACCTTGTCCTCGACCAGCAGCTTGCGCGCCTTTTCGGCGAAGGTCGGCCAGTCGCTGGCACCGTCCTCCTGGATGACCTCGATCTTGCGGCCCAGCACGCCGCCCATCTCGTTGATCTGGGCGATGGCGAGCTTTTCGGCCTGGACCGAGCCGGTCTCCGAGATCGCCATGGTACCGGTGGTGGAATGCAGGATGCCGACCTTCACCGTGCTGTCGGTGACCGCCAGCTTCGTCGTGTTCACCGCATCGGTCGGCAGCGCCTGGGCCAGCGCGCCGCGCGGCAGCAGGCCGACGGCGGGCAGCACCGCCATGCCGAGGAGGAGCTTGCGGCGGAGCGGCGAAGGCAGGCCACCGTTGATCTTGTCCGCATTGATCTTGTCCGAGGACATGAAACCTCCTGATGTTGGCCGTTGTCGCCCTGAAAAAGGTCGCCTGCGACGGAGCCGGGCCTTTTTGAAAGGCGGGATTTTTTGGGGAGTTGGCGGAGCGTACCGCGATAGGACGTGCCGATGGTTGGCCGAACGGTGCGGCGCAGCAATACGTGGATTTGCGTATAGGGGCGAAAGCCCGCAAATCGTTATAAACTGTCAACAGTCCGGGAATGGCATGCTGCTCGCAACCACCGAAAAGCGAGTGACGCCGCTATATGCTCTCGCAGAGAACTCGCGCATTTTCATTTTTCTTGGTCTGCGGAATTCTTTTTGCCAGACTGCGATATGATGGACATTACTGTGGAAGAAGGTCCTTGAACGACCCCGGAGAATGTCAGCACAACAAACAAACAACTGGAGGGCGGACAGGGGTGAAGGGCAAGCGCCAGAGGGTCGTCGCGGTCCGGCGGACCTACAACAGGTGGGTCGCGAACCAGACGCTCGAAGATTACGCGCTGCGCTTCACCGCGCGCAAAGCGCGGCGTTGGTCGCCGTCACGGGTCGCCAACACGGCGCTCGGCTCGATCTCCTTCCTGGCGCTGGAGGCCATCGGCGGCGCGATCACGCTGAATTATGGCTTCTCCAATGCGGTCTTCGCCATTTTGGCCGCCGCCGTCCTGATCTTCGCCAGCGCGCTGCCCATCAGCTATTACGCCAGCCGCTACGGCGTCGACATGGACCTGCTGACGCGCGGCGCCGGTTTCGGCTATATCGGCTCGACCATCACCTCGCTGATCTACGCCTCCTTCACCTTCATCTTCTTCGCCATCGAGGCGGCGATCATGGCGACCGCCTTGGAGATGGTGTTCGGCCTGCCGCTGGCCGCCGGCTATGTGGTCAGTTCGCTCCTGGTGATCCCACTGGTCGCCTATGGCTTCACGGTGATCAGCCGCATCCAGCTGTGGACGCAACCACTATGGCTGGCCCTGCACGCGCTGCCCTTCCTGTTCATCGCGCTCGACGACGGTGACGCCTTCGCCACCTGGACCCGTTTCACCGGCCAGTCGGCGGAAGCCGGCGCCGGCGGTTTCGACCTGATGCTGTTCGGTGCCGCGGCGTCGGTGGTGTTCTCGCTGCTGGCACAGATCGGCGAACAGGTCGATTTCATCCGCTTCCTGCCCTACGACCCCGATGCCAAGGGCCGCAAGCGGCTGAACTGGTGGGTGGCGCTGGTGGCGGCGGGACCGGGCTGGATCGTCATCGGCATGATCAAGCTCCTGCTCGGCTCCTTCCTCGTGGTGCTGGCCCTGCAGAACGCGGTGCCGCTGGAACTGGCGGCGGAGCCGACGCGCATGTATCTGGTCGCCTTCCAGTATGTGACGCCCTCTCCGCAGCTGGCTCTGGGCCTGACCGGGCTGTTCGTCGTCCTGTCGCAATTGAAGATCAACGTCACCAACACCTATGCCGGCTCCATCGCCTGGTCCAACTTCTTCTCGCGCCTGACCCACAGCCATCCGGGCCGCGTGGTCTGGGTGGTGTTCAACGTCGTCATCGGCCTGATGCTGATGGAACTCGGCATCTACAAGACGCTGGAGCCGGTGCTGGGGCTCTATTCCAGCGTCGCCGCCTCCTGGATCGGGGCGCTGGTGGCCGATCTGGTGGTGAACAAGCCGCTCGGACTCAGCCCGCGCCATGTCGAGTTCAAGCGCGCCCACCTCTACGACATCAACCCGGTCGGTGTCGGCGCCATGCTGCTGGCGACGCTGCTATCGATGCTGGCCTTCCTGGGTGCGCTGGGACCGACGCTGAAGGTCTGCGCACCCTTCCTCGCCTTCGCCACCGCCTTCGCCGCCGCTCCGGCCATCGCCTGGGCCACCCGCGGCGAGTATTACATCGCGCGCCGCCCCTTCGAGGGCTGGAACGGCGAGGAGGCGATCCGCTGCCGCATCTGCCAGCATGCGTTCGAGCCGGACGACATGGCCTTTTGCCCGGTCTATGCCGGCGCCATCTGCTCGCTCTGCTGTTCGCTGGACGCCCGCTGCGGCGACGGCTGCAAGAGCGACGCCCGGGTGGGCGTGCAGTTGCGCCACGCGCTGGACGCCATCCTGCCTCCACGGGCGGCGACGGCGCTGAAGGCCCGGCTCGGCCATTATCTGGCCGTCCTGTTCATGCTGGCGCTCGCCATCGGCGCGGTGCTGTCCCTGGTCTATGTCGAGGTCGCCTCGGTCAATGCCGAGGCGCAGGCGCTGATCCGCAGCACGCTGTGGAAGGTCTTCTTCATCCTGATGATCGTTGCCGGCGTCGCCACCTGGCTGTTCGTGCTGGCCCGCGAAAGCCGCAAGGTGGCGCAGGAGGAGACGCAGAAGCAGACCGCGCTGCTGATGCAGGAGATCGAGGCGCACGACCGCACCGACGCCCAGCTCCAGAAGGCGAAGGAGGCGGCGGAGACCGCGAACCTCGCCAAGAGCCGCTATCTGGTCGGCATCGGCCATGAATTCCGCACGCCGCTCAGCGCCATCTTCGGCTATTCGCAGATGCTGGAGCGCGACCCCGCCATGCCGCCGCACCGCATCGACGCCGTCCGCGTCATCCGGCGCAGCGCGGAGCATCTGTCGGGGCTGCTCGACGGGCTGCTCGACGTGTCGAAGATCGAAAGCGGCCGGCTCCAGCTGAACCGGGCCGAGGTGCGGTTCGGCGACCTGCTCGACCAGCTCGTCGGCATGTTCCGCCTGCAGGCGGAGGCCAAGGGCATCGTCTTCAGCTTCGAGGCGCCGGAGGAACTGCCGCCGGTGGTCTTCACCGACGAGGGGCGCATCCGCCAGATCCTGATCAACCTGTTGTCCAACGCCATCAAGTTCACCGACACCGGCACGGTGTGCCTGCGCGTGCGCCACCGCAGCCAGATCGCCGAGTTCGAGGTGGAGGATACCGGCCCCGGCATCGCGCCCGACGACCGCGAACGCATCTTCCAGCCTTTCGAGCGTGGGTCGGCCGCCAACCCGATGGTGCCCGGCATGGGCCTGGGCCTCACCATCACCAAGCTGCTGACCCAGGTGATGGGCGGCGAGATCACCGTGACCAGCACCCCCGGCAAGGGCAGCCTGTTCCGGGTTCGGCTGATGATGTCGGCGGCCATGCTGTCGACCGCGCCGGCCCAGCCGGATCACCTGATCCGCGGCTATCGCGGGCCGCGCCTGACCGTACTGGTGACCGACGACGACCTCGCCCACCGCAACCTGCTGGCCGACATCCTGGGAGAGCTGGGTTTCACCGTGGTGAAGGCGACCGATGGACCGAACTGCCTCGCCATGGCGGATCTGCACCGGCCGGACATCCTGCTGCTCGACATCTCGATGCCCGGCATGAACGGGCTGGAGGTGGCTCGGCGCCTGCGCGACGCCGGCCATGTCGAGACCACCATCATCCTGGTGTCCGCCGACACGCGGGAGGACCGCTCCTCGGCCGTCCCGGATCGCCCCTATGACGGCTTCGTCGCCAAGCCGGTGTCGATCCCCAAGCTTCTGGCCTGCATCGGCCGGCTGCGCGGCATCGACTGGGTGTATGAGGAGCCGGCCGGCGCCGAGTCCGGCCCGCCGGTCTTCACCCCGTCGGAGCTACCGCCGCAGCACCACATCGCCGAATTGATCCATCTGGGCCGCATCGGCTATGTCCGCGGCATGCAAGCCAAGCTGGCGGAGATCGCCGCCGCCCATCCCGAGTTGGAGCGCTTCGTCGGCCGCATGCGCGCGCTCGTCAGCAATTACGACCTGAACCAGTATATGGCCGCGCTGGAGGCGGTGTACCGCGATGACAGCCATGACGAAAGCAGCCGTAACCAAACCGCGTGACGTCGTTCTCGTCGTCGACGATTCCCCCGAGGCGCTCAGCTTCCTGACCGACGCGCTGGAAGAGGCCGGAGTGACCGTGCTGGTCGCGCTGGACGGCCGCAAGGCGCTGGCGCTGCTGGAGCAGGTGACGCCCGACGTCATCCTGATGGACGCCATCATGCCGGGGCTGGACGGCTTCGAGACCTGCCGCCAGCTGAAGCGCAACAGCCAGGTCGCCCATGTCCCCGTGCTCTTCATGACCGGCCTGACCGAGACCGAGCATATCCTGAAGGCCTTCGCCGCCGGCGGCGTCGATTACGTCACCAAGCCGATCGTGGCGGAGACGCTGATCGCCCGCATGTACGCCCATCTGGCCAACGCCCGCGTCGCCCAGAGCACGCGGGCGGCGCTGGACGTCACCGGCCGCACCCTGCTGGCCGCCAACCACAAGGGCGAGGTGCTGTGGTGCACGCCACAGACCACCCGCATGCTGGAGGCGGCGTTCGGAACCGATGGCGGAGCCGCAGGTGGAGCCGGCGTCTCGTTGCCGGAGGAAGCGCGGCGCTGGCTGGCGGACCGGCAGGCCGGCGGTCCGGGGCGCAAGCCCGACAGCGTGACGATCGCCACCGGCATGGACGGCCGGAGCCTGCGCCTGAGCCCGGTCGGCCAGACCGGCCCCGACGAGTTCCTGCTGCAGCTGGCCGAGGAGAGCGGAGCCGGCGATGACGCCCTGCTGAAGGACCGGCTGTCCCTGACCACGCGGGAAGCCGAAGTGCTGATGTGGGTCGCCAACGGCAAGCCCAACCGGGACATCGCCGAAATCCTCGGCCTCAGCCCGCGCACCGTCGACAAGCATCTGGAGCAGATCTACGCCAAGCTCGGCGTCGAGAACCGGGCCGCCGCCGCTGCGATGGCGGTGCGGGCGCTGAACGGCCGGTAGGAGGTTGCCCCCGTCCGCGTCACCCTGTCGGCGTCACCCGGTCAGCCGCACATAGATCGCCGGCAGGATCTCCGGCAGTTGCTCCACCCGGTCGACGGGCAGCACGTTGCGAAACCCGAAGATGTGGTGGAGCGTCGGGCGATCACCGCCCAGCGCCACGCAGACCACGTCGATACCGCGCCCTGACAGTTCCTGCACCGCCTTGCGGGCGTCCTCCACCAGATGGCGCGGATCGGGGCAGTCGATGTCGGACGGCTCGCCGTCGGTGACCAGCAGCAGCAGGCGGCGCAGCGTCGGCTGGCGGCCAAGCTCCCTGCCACCATGGCGCAACGCCGCCCCCATGCGCGTCGACCAGCGCCCGTCGAGACCGGCGAGCCGCCCGCGCGCCGCCTCGTCATAGGGATCGCCGAAGCGCTTGACCGGCAGCCATTGTACCGCTTCCCTGCCGTCTGACCGGAAGCCGGCCAGCGCGAAACGGTCCCCCGCCGCAGCCAGCGCGCCGGCCAGCAGATCCGCCGACCGGCGTTCCAACTCCAGCACCGTGCCGTCACCGACCGCATCGTTCGTGGAGTGCGAGGTATCGAGCAGCAGCAGGACCGACAGGTCGCGCCCTTCGCGCCTCACCCACTGGTAGACACGGGTGTCCGGTGCGTGGCCGTGGCGCTGGGCGGCAGCCGCGCCGATGCAGGCGTCGAGGTCGAGCCGATCGCCCTCCCTCTGCCGCCGCAACCGCTCCGGCCTTGCCACCACGGCGTGACGGACCAGGGCGCGCACGCGGCCCGCCAACCACGGATCGGCAGCCATGTCCAATGGCGGCGCCGGCACCGGATCACACTCCACCAGCTGGACGAAGTCGGGCCGGTGCAGGCCGATGCGGTAATCCCATTCCGGATAGCGCGCCACCGGCCGCAGGGCCGCGGTTTCGGCAACGGCGAGCGGTGCCGGCGCCGGCACAGGCTCGGGCAACCCGTCGCGCCGATCCGCGTGGTCTTCCTCCACCCGTTCCGGCCGCGCCGCCTCCAGCGGGTCGTCGGCGTCGCGCGGCGGCTCCGGCGGAGTGTCGTAGAGCCACAAGCCGGCATTGTCATCACGATAGGGCGGGTCGACGCGGTGCCCCTTGGCGTTGATCTGCACCCGCGTCTTGCCCAGCTCGTTGGCAAGGATGCCGCCGACGGTCAGGCTGAAGGCCGGGTCGTCCCAACGATCCGGCCGCTCGAAGAACAGGTGTTGACCCTTGTCGACCCAGGCGTTGCCGTCGTGGTGCTCTGCATCGAACAGCGCCCGTGCCAGCCGCTCCATCAGGTCGGCAGCCATCAGCGAGCCGGACGGCTCGACCCGGTGGAAAGGTGCCCACAGCCGGCGCAGACCGGGAAAGCGGCGCATCGCCAGATGCTCGACCCGCGCGTCCTCGACCAGCGACACCACGATGGTCAGCAGCGGCTTCAGCCCCTTGGCCGGCCAGGGACGCGAGAACACCCGGTGCGCCGCGACATGGGCCAGCGCCGCCCGGTAGACATCCATGCCGGGCCAGACCGCCGGCAGCCGGACGAGGTGGGCATCGAAGCGGGGCCGCGCCGCCATCGGATCGCCGTCCTCCGCCAGCGCCCGCAACGGCGGATCGAATCCCCACAGCGCGGTGACATAGGCCTTCAACCGGCGTTCGGCACCGGCCAGCGCGATCCCGCTCGTCATCGCCGGTCAGAAGCAGGCGCCGACCGCCGCCGCCAGCGCATCGCGCAGGTCGGGATCGTCGGTCAGCGGCAGCACGATGGCCATACGGCAGGCGGCCTCGGGCGCCACCCCGCGGGCGATGAGGCGGCCGGCATGGATCAGCATGCGGGTGGACGCCCCCTCCTCCAACCCACGGCCGCGCAGGTTGCGGCTGCGCTCGCCGACCGCCACCACCTGGCGGGCCAGATCCGGTCCGATCCCTGCCTCATGCGCGACGATGTCGGCCTCGATCCCGGCGGCTGGATAGCCGAACTCCAGGGCTGCGAAGCGCTGCTTGGTGGATTCCTTCAGATCCTTCACCACGCTCTGGTATCCGGGATTGTAGGCGATCACGAGCTGGAAGTCGGGATGCGCCGCCACCAGCTCATTGCGCTTGTCGAGCGGAAGCGCCCGGCGCTCGTCGGTCAGGGGATGGATGACGACGGTGGTGTCGGCACGCGCCTCCACGATCTCATCCAGATAACAGATGGCGCCGTGGCGGACCGCCAGCGTCAGCGGCCCGTCCTGCCACACGGTTCCCTCCGCCTCCAGCAGGTAGCGGCCGACGAGGTCCGACGCCGTCAGATCCTCGTTGCAGGCGACAGTGACCAGCGGCCGGCCAAGCCGCCAGGCCATATGCTCGATGAAGCGGGTCTTGCCGCAACCGGTCGGCCCTTTCAGCATCACCGGCATGCGGTCGGCATGGGCCGCCTCGAACAGCGCGATCTCGTCGCCGGTCGGGCAGTAATAGGGTTCCCGGTCCAACCGGTAGGTCTGGAGCACCATGCCGCCGCCTTTTGCCATGGATCCGGAGCGCCGCCGGTCAGCGGTGCGCCGGCTCTTCCGACGGGATACCGTCGATCGGGCATTCGGGTGTCCCCACGGTCGGCCGGGTGAAGGATTCCACCATCGCCCGCGTTCCCTCCGGGTCGCTCACCCATTGGCGATAGAAGTCGTAGGGACAGGCCGCCTCGCCCTTCACCCCGTCATGGCTGTTGATCATGCCGGTGTAGCCGCGGTGCACCAGCTTGAAGAGATGGTTTTCCGACTGGCCGTTCCTGCGGAAATCGCGGATCAGCGACTTGGACAGCTGGGCGTACTGGATGCCGTACTCCTCCTCGCCGCATTCGCCAAGCGTGCGGCCGTCGAAACCGACCAGCGCCGAATGACCGAAGTAGGAATAGACCCCGTCGAAGCCGGCGGCATTCGCCACCGCGACATAGACGTTGTTGGCCCAGGCCATCGCCTTGGCCATCAGCACCTGCTGGTCCTTGGCCGGATACATGTAGCCCTGGCAGCGCACGATCAGCTCGGCCCCCTTCATGGCGCAGTCGCGCCAGATTTCCGGATAGTTGCCGTCGTCGCAGATGATCAGGCTGACCTTCAGGCCCTTCGGGCCCTCCGACACATAGGTGCAGTTGCCAGGATACCAGCCCTCGATGGGAACCCACGGCATGATCTTGCGGTATTTCTGCACGATCTCGCCCTGGTCGTTCATCAGGATGAGCGTGTTGTAGGGCGCCTTGTGCGGGTGCTCCTCATGCCGTTCGCCGGTCAGCGAGAAGACGCCCCACACCTTGGCCTTGCGGCAGGCGGTGGCGAAGATCTCGGTCTCGTCGCCGGGAATGGTGGCGGCCGTCTCGTACATCTCCTTGGAATCATACATGATCCCGTGGGTCGAATATTCGGGGAAGATCACGAGATCGAGGCCCGGCAGGCCGGTCTTCATGCCGATCAGCATATCGGCGATCTTCTGCGCGTTCTCCAGCACCTCCGCCTTGGTGTGAAGGCGCGGCATCTTGTAATTGACGACGGCAACGCCGACGGTGTCGTTGCTGCTGGTGATGTCGCCATGGATCATCGCAATCTCCCTGGGTTTGGCAGGCGTATGGACGGGACCCGGCCGGCCGGTTGCGAAGACGGGACGAGGGGGGCGGCGCAACCGGACGCCGCCGGAGCCGCCTGACCGGCGGCCGTTTCCCTTTGCTTTCATCGATCTTCGAAGAGCTGCCGATAATCGGGAATACGCGATTCCCCGTATGGCCCCGCGGTTTAGATCGGATCGCGTAAAATCGGAATCGATTTGAAGCGTGAATCCGATCGCCAAACATAAGGCTAGCGTTTCGTGCGTTTCATATTAAACGCACGAAACGCTAACCTTTCAGCGGCCTCTGCCTTGTAGCTTCCGACGGTTTGCGGACCGGGACCGGGGGTGCGGCCTTCTCCGTCCCGCCTTCTCCCAGATAGGTCTGCGCCGCGGCCACGACCGAGCGCCACGGACGTTGCAGCGGCCATTCCGGCCAGCCCCCGGCAAACAGGCCGGAAATCATCCATCCCGCCATCAGCGTCACCGCCAGCTGTTCGGAAAAGCCGCCGGTCTTCAAAATCGGCAGGGCGAAGTTGCGCCGCCGCTTGATCGGCCACAGCAGCGGCAAACCGGCCGGTGTCAGCAGGTCGCCTGCCAGATGGGTGAGATAGCCGACGATGAAGGGGATCAGCAGGTGCTGATAGGCCGCATGCTCATGCAGCACCCACAGGCAGCCGGCGATGGCGAGCGCCGAATGGGTGACGCCGCGGTGACCGAAGATGTTGGAGATCGCGGTGGACAGCGGCTTCACCAACTGACCCAGCATCGATTTCGGATGGTCGATGTCCGGCGCCAACGCTCCCACAATGGCCGCCCCGAAGGCGACCACGTCGAATCCCACGCCATACCGGCTCGACAGGTAGAACCAGGTGGCGCCACCGACGATTATGTGAGAAGACGCCATCACCGTCGGTCACCGCGGGGCCTGAAGCTGGGTTCTGTCGGGACGGCATCGGCGCCAAACCCGAAATTGGGGGGAGTCTGATATTAGGACACTCTCCGCCTCCAGAACAATAGAGATGGAAGAACGGAGGGATTCCCTGAATGCATAACCTCCATGCGTTCATCAACGGCGGGTTGCCGAACAGCACCATTCGACAGTCGGACGCCCTCAGGCTGCTCAGCCAGCCTATGGAACGGCCCAGCTTAACCCTGCCAGAATCTGCCTCCTGAATCGGCAGAGTGCCGTCCAGTCCATCGACTGCTCACGTTTCGTCCAATACCCGCGCTACACTCTTCGGCTCGCAACCCCTGCGCGCCTCCGCATCGCTCCGCTCAGCATCCCCCTCACTGATGGCCCACAGTTTGCAGTGCGGTAAGCCCATGGAATGGCTGCCGGATCGCTTTCGGCCCCGGCAATGGCGAAACAGCCGGTGGGACCTGAACGGGCAGCCGGCCCAAAAACAGGATTGACAGGGGGCATCAGCCCTCATTAACGTTGGCCAAGAAATTAATTGATCGAATAATAAAATCGATCAACGATATGAAAACAGACACATAAGCACCCCGAATGGGGGCTACCGCCACGCTTGGCCTCACGACGGAGACAAAGGCTGGGCAGGGTGGCCGGGCGATATGCGTGGACACCACGAAATCCGCCCGCAGCCAAAACCACAATCGAACAGGAGGGTTGAGATGAACCGGTACGTTCTGGGATGCGCGCTGACGGCCCTTACCGCGACCCTTGCCGCGGCGGGTCCCGCCGATGCGCAGGACAGCGTCAAGATCGGCCTCGTCGAGCCGCTGACCGGCTCCGTCGCCTATAACGGCAAATCGGTGGTCGAGGGCGCCAGGCTGGCGATCGAACAGATCAACGCCAAGGGCGGCGTGCTCGGCAAGCCGGTGGAACTGGTGATCGAGGACGGGCAATGCGCCCCGGCCAATTCGGTCAACGCCGTCGAAAAGCTGGTGCAGAAGGACAAGGTCGCGGTCCTGGTCGGTGCCTTCTGCAGTTCCGCCACCGCCGCGATCATGCCGGTGGCGGCAAAATACAAGATCCCGCTGGTCACCGGCGTGTCGTCGAGCGCCGCCTTGACCGAGCAGAACAACCCCTGGTTCTTCCGCGCCGCCGAGACGGACGCGCTGATGGCCAAGGCCTTCGCCAAGATCCTCGCCACCGACCTGAAGCTGAAGAGCGTCGCCTATGTCGGCGTCAACGACGACTGGGGCCGCGGCGGGGTGGAGGAATTCTCCCGCGACCTCTCGGCGCTCGGCGTCAAGACCGCGCTGACCGAGTATTTCGACCACGGCACCACCGATTTCTTCACGCTGCTGACCAAGTTGCGCGCGGCCAAGCCCGACGGCATCTTCGTCGCCGCGGAAACCCAGGACGGCTCCATCCTGGTCAAGCAGTTCCAGGAGATGGGCCTGCAAAGCAAGGTGTTCGGCGTCGGATCCTGGGCCACCGCCGACTTCATCAACCTGACCGGCGACGCGGCGGAGGGCATCCACGCCGCCGTCCCCTACGTCTCCAGCGTCGAGACCCCGCGCAACCAGGACTTCGTGAAGGCCTATCAGGCCAAATACAACGTGAAGCCGGGCAAGTACGGCGCCGCCGGCTACAACGCGCTGAACATCGTCGTCCAGGCCGTGGCGCGGGCCGGCAGCACCGATGCGGAAGCGATCCGCTCCGCACTGGCCAAGACCAGCTACGAGGCCCCCAACGGCGTCTACCGCTTCACGGCCAAGGGGCAGGCCTACGGCTTCGACGCCGTGCTGGTGCGGATCGAAGGCGGGATGCCGAAGGTCATCGCATCCTCGCCCGTCGAGGCCCCGCAGTGACGCCGTCCTCCGCCACGCCATACTGAGGCGAGACCGCAATGGATCTGTTCCTGCAATTCCTGGCGAACGGGCTGGTCGTCGGCGTCTTCTACGCGCTGTCGGCGCTCGGGCTGACGCTGATATTCGGGCTGATGCGCGTGGTGAACTTCGCCCATGGCGAGTTCTACATGCTGGGCGGGGTGGTGGGCTGGTTCGTCACCACCCATCTCGGGCTCGACTTCTTCTCCGGCCTCGTGGTGGTCGCGCTGGTCATCGGCGGCTTCGGCTGGGCGGTCGACCGCTTCCTGATCGAGCGCGTCCGCGGCCAGGGGGAGGAGCCGGGCATCCTGCTGACCATCGGCCTGTCGATCTTCCTGGTGAACATCACCCTGCTGGCGGTCGGCCCGGCCCCGATGAAGGTCGTTCGCGCCATCACCGAAGGGCCGATCTTCCTCGGCCCGGTCACCATCACCAAGATGCGCCTGCTCGCCATGGTCATCGGCGTGGCGCTGATCTTCGCCGCCCATGCCATCATCCACCGCACCCGTCTGGGCAGCGCCATGCGGGCGACCTTCCAGGATCCGATGGCCGCCAGCCTTGCCGGCATCCGCACCGGACAGGTCTATGCCGCCACCTTCGCACTCGGCTGCACCCTGTCGGCGCTGTCGGGCATGCTGCTCGCCAGCATCTATTCGGCCCAGGCGTCGGTCGGCGGGCTGGTCAGCCTGAAGAGCTTCGTCGTGGTGATCCTGGGCGGCATGGGCAGCTTTCCCGGCGCCATCGCCGGCGGCCTGCTGCTGGGTGTCGCGGAGGCGCTGTGGGGCGGCTACGTCGCCACCGGCATGGTCGACATCATCGGCTTCATCCTGGTCATCCTGATCCTGGTGCTGCGGCCGCAGGGTCTCTTCTCGATCCGGGCGGAGAGGGCCTGACATGACGCTCGAACGCAACATCCTCCTGGGCTTCCTGGGGCTGGCCGCGCTGTTGCCCTTCGCGGTCACCGACCAGTACATCCTGCACCTCGCCGTCATGGCGCTGTTCTACGCCATCCTCGCCAACAGCCTGAACCTTGTGGTGGGCTATGTCGGCGAATTCTCGCTCGGCCACACCGCCTTCCTCGGCACCGGCGCCTACACCGCGGCGCTGCTGTCGGTGAATGCCGGCTGGCCGATGTGGGCCGCGGTTCCGGCGGCGGGAGTGGTCGCCGCCCTGTTCGGGCTCGCCATCGGCGCCGTCACGCTGCGGCTGCAAGGCCCCTATTTCGTGATCGTCACCCTGTCCTTCGCCGAGGTGCTGCGGCTGATCGCCAACAACTGGATCGGCGTCACCAACGGCCCCATGGGTCTGGCCGGCATCGGGCAAGGAGGCATCGCCGACAAGCGCGCCTTCTTCGCCATCGTGCTGGGGCTGACGGCGCTGACCTTCTACCTGTCCTACCGCTTCGTCTATTCCAACGCAGGCCGCGCCGCGGTGGCGGTGCGAGAGAACCGCTACGTCGCGCAGTCCATCGGCGTGAACCCCTTCGGCACCGCCATGCAAGCCTTCGTCCTGGGCGCCTTCCTGGCCGGGTTGGCCGGCGGCTTCTACGCCTTCTACATCTCCTTCGTCGGGCCCGAGGTGTTCCGCTTCTCCTTCATGGCGACGATCATCATAATGGTGCTGATGGGCGGCAAGGGCACGCTGATCGGCCCGGTGGTGGGGGCCGTCATCGTGACGCTGCTGGAGGAATACCTGCGCGAGTTGCAGGAACTGCGCCTGTCGCTGTTCGGCCTGATCGTGATGGCGATCGTCCTCTTCCTGCCCAACGGCCTGATGGGCTTCATCGCCCAGCGCCGCGAGCAGCGCGGCGACCGCCCCGCCATCTCCCACGCCATAGAGGAGCGCACCGTATGACCGCCTCCCCCCAGGCCGGGCCGCTGCTGCGCGCCGAAAACCTGACCATGCGCTTCGGCGGCATCACCGCGGTCAAGCAGGTCGCACTCACCGTGAACCCCGGCGAGATCGTCGGGCTGATCGGCCCCAACGGCGCCGGCAAGACCACCTGCTTCAACATGCTGACCGGCTTCTACACGCCGACCGAGGGACGGGTCTTCTTCAAGGGCACCGACATCACCAGCCACAAGCCGCACGCCATTGCGCGGCTCGGCCTGATCCGCAGCTTCCAGAAGACCAACGTGATGAAGCGGCTGACGGTGTTCGAGAATGTGCTGACCGGCCATTACATGGCGGGCCGCCAGTCGCTTCTCGCCACCTTTTTCCCCGGAGAGACGGTCCGCCGGGCGGAGCGGGAGGCGCGGGAAAGCGCATCCGCCATCGTCGAGACAATGGGTCTGTCCCGCCGGATGAACGTCCAGGCCAGCCTGCTGTCCTGCGGCGAGCTGCGCCTGCTGGAGGTCGCGGTGGCGCTGGCCGCCAAGCCGACGCTCCTGATGCTGGACGAGCCGGCCGCCGGCCTGAACAGCCACGAGGCCGGCGTGTTCGGCGAGACGCTGAAGACGCTGGTCGGCACCGCGGTGCAGTCGCTGCTGATCGTGGAGCACAACATGGAGCTGGTGATGGGCGTGTGCGACCGCATCGTCGTCCTCAATTTCGGCCAGATGCTGGCCGAAGGGGAGCCGCGCGCCATCCTGAGCAACCCGAAGGTCGCCGAAGCCTATCTGGGAAAGGCGGCAGCATGAGCATCGACATGATGACCGCGCCGGTCAGGACGTCCTCTTCCGGCGAGCCGGTGCTGCAGGTGCAGGATCTGCATGTGTCCTACGGCAGCACCGCTGCGCTGCACGGCATCTCGCTGGAGGTCCATGCCGGCGAGACGGTGGCCCTGATCGGCGCCAACGGCGCCGGGAAGAGCACGACGCTGCGCGCCATCTCCGGCCTCTTGAAGGCGCGGTCGGGCAGCATCCTCTGGAACGGACAGCCGATCGCCAACCGCCCGCCGGAAGAGATCGTCGCCGCCGGCATCGCCCATTGCCCGGAAGAGCGCCATGTCTGGCCCGGCATGACGGTGGAGGAGAACATCGCGCTCGGCGCCTATCTCTGCCGCTCGAAGGACGAGGTGCGTACCCGCATGGGCATGGCCTTCCACCGTTTCCCACGGTTGCGCGAACGGGCCAAACAGATGGCAGGGACGCTGAGCGGCGGCGAGCAGCAGATGCTGGCCATCGCCCGCGCCCTGATGTCGGAACCCCGCCTGTTGATGCTGGACGAACCCAGCCTGGGCCTCAGCCCCCGCATGGCCGACGAGGTGTTCGAGGTGGTGCGCGCCATCAACGCCCATGGCGTGACGGTGCTGCTGGTCGAACAGAACATCCACAACGCGCTGTCGGTCGCCAGCCGTGCCTACGTCGTCCAGACCGGCCGCATCACCACCGCCCGGCCCTCCGCCGAGCTGCGCGGTGATCCGGAGTTGCTAAAGGCCTATCTGGGCGGGTGAACGGCGGGGGCGGCGGCCCCCTCCCCATCCCTCCCCCGCCTCTGGCGGGAGAGGGGGCAGGACACTTGAAGGGTTAAGCGAAGGACGGCGGCAGTCCCCTCTCCCTCGAAGAGGAGGAGGGTTAGGGAGGTGGCCGCCTGCCGCCAAATCCCCGGCGTCCCAGACCGACATTAATTAAACGACCGACCGATTAATAATCGGCTATTCCCTTGGAGGGCCAGAGTGAGAACCAAACCGCGTATCGGAATCGTCGGCGGCGGCATCGGCGGCGTTGCGCTGGCCGGCTGCCTGCTGCAACGGGGCTTCGAGGTGCGCCTGTTCGAGCGCGCCGCCGGCTTTGGCGAGATCGGCGCCGGCATCCAGATGACGCCGAACGCCGTCAAGGTCATCAGGACGCTGGGCCTTCTCGACAGGATGCTGGAGGCCGGCTTTCTGCCGCGGGCGCTGGCCGGCCGCAATTGGCGGACGGCTCGGGAGAATTTCCGCACGCCGCTGACCGACTGCCAGACCCTGTACGACGCGCCCTTCATCCACATCCACCGCGCCGACCTACATTCCATCCTCGCTTCGGTGGTGCCGGACGGCATCGCGACCTTCGGCGTCGGCTGCACCGGCGTCCGGCAGGATGCCAACGGCGCCGTCGCCACCTTCGACGATGGCAGCGAATACGAGGCCGACCTGATCGTCGGCGCGGATGGCGTGCGCTCCGCCGTGCGGGCCTCCTTGTTCGGGCCGGAAGCGCCGCGCTTCACCGGGCACATGTGCTATCGCGCCGTGGTGCCGGTTGGCGGCCCGGTGGATTTCGTGGCGCCCGAGGCGTCCTTCTGGTTCGGCCCCAAGAGCCACGTCGTCACCTATTACGTCCGCGGCGGCAAGGCGGTGAATATCGTCGCGGTCGCCGAGACCAGCAAATGGGTGGAGGAGAACTGGAACGCCCCCAGCAGCCGCACCGAGTTGCTGAACGCCTTCCAGGGCTGGCACCGCAATGTCGAAACTCTCTTCCAGCGCGTCGACACCGTCTATAAATGGGGCCTGTTCGACCGCGACCCGATGACCGGCTGGTCGAAGGGCCGCGTCACGCTGATGGGCGACGCCGCCCACCCGATGCTGCCCTTCCTGTCGCAGGGAGCCGCCATGGCGATCGAGGACGCCTATGTCCTGGCCGCCTCGCTGGACGGGCATGGCCACGACGTCGCCTCCGCCCTGCGTGATTACGAGCGCGAGCGCCTGCCACGCACCAGCCGCGTGCAGTTGGAGGCGCGGGAACGCGGGCGCACCTACCACCTGCCCTCCCCGCTGGCCCAGGCCAAGCGCGACCTCGTCTATTGGCTGCGCGGCCTGATCAATCCCCAGGCCACCGGCATCCAGGCCAACTGGGTCTACGAATACGACGCCCGCAAGTTCCGCCCGGCCGTCGCCGCCACCTCCGAACTCGCCGCCTGAGGGACCGCCCGAATGACCACCAAAACCTACCGCATCGGCCAGATCGTCCCCAGCTCCAACACGACGATGGAGACCGAGATCCCGGCGATGCTGACCGCGCACGCGCTGGCGCACGGCACCCGCTTCACCTTCCATTCCAGCCGCATGCGGATGAAGACCGTTGCCAAGGAGGAGTTGGCGGCGATGGACGCCGAATCCGACCGCTGCGCGCTTGAGCTGACCGACGCCCGCGTCGATGTGCTGGGCTATGCCTGCCTCGTCGCGATCATGAGCATGGGCCGCGGCTACCACCGCGTCTCGCAGGAGCGCCTGCAAGGCCGCACCAGTGAGAACGGCGCCCCCGCCCCCGTCATCACCAGCGCCGGCGCGCTGGTCGACGCGCTTCCCGTCATCGGCGCCAGGCGGATCGCCCTGGTCGCCCCCTACATGAAGCCGCTGACGAAACTCGTCATCGACTACATCGAGCATGAGGGGGTGGAGGTCGCCGACTGGCGGGCGCTGGAGATCCCCGACAACATCGCCGTCGGCCGCCACGACCCGGAACGCCTGCCGGAAATCGTCGCCGGCATGGACACGAGCACCGTCGACGCCATCGTGCTGTCGGCCTGCGTCCAGATGCCATCGCTGCCGGTGATCGCGAAGGTCGAGGCGATGACCGGCAAGCCGGTGATCACCGCCGCCGTCGCCACCACCTACGCCATGCTGAAGGCACTGGACCTGAAGCCGGCAGTACCCGGTGCCGGCGCCCTGCTGTCCGGCGCATATTGAGGGAGGACGGCATGACCAACGGATCGGACAGCAGCTTCCTCTACGGCGCCAACATCCGCGCCAACGGCATCCGCCAGCATTACCTGCGCTATGGCGGCTCCGGCCGCCCCGTGGTGATCGTGCCGGGCATCACCAGCCCGGCGGTGACCTGGGGCTTCGTCGCCGAGCGCTTCGGCCGCGGATTCGACACCTATGTGCTGGACATCCGCGGCCGCGGCCTGTCGGAGGCCTCCGATTGCCTCGACTACGGGCTGGACGCCATGGCCGCCGACGTCGCCGCCTTTGCGGTGGCGCTGGGGCTGGAGGACTACGCCCTGGTCGGCCATTCCATGGGTGCCCGCATCGGCCTGCGCGCGGTCAGCCGCCATGGTGCCACACCGGGCTGCCTCGCCATGGTCGATCCGCCGGTGTCGGGGCCGGGCCGCCGTCCCTATCCAGCGCAACTTCCCTGGTACGTCGATTCCATCCGGCTGATGGCGCAGGGCGCCGATCTGGAGGCGATGCGCCCCTTCTGTCCGACCTGGACCGACGGTCAGCTCCGCCTGCGCGCCGAATGGCTGCACACCTGCGACGAGCGGGCCATCGTCACCGCCTATGACGGCTTTAGCACCGACGATATCCACGTCGACCTCCCCCGCATCCCCTGCCCCGCCCTGCTGATCGCCGCCGGCCGCGGCGACGTGATCCTGCCGGAGGAGGAGGCGGAAATCCGCGCCCTCAACCCAGCCATCGGTCTAGTCCGGGTGGAGAATGCCGGCCACATGATCCCCTGGGACGACGAGGAGGGCTTCTACCGCGCCTTCGGCGATTTCCTCGGCAAGCTGGTCTGAAGCACGGCGTTCTGCCCCTCCCCGACCCTCCCCCGTTTCACGGGAGAGGGAGCACGCGCCAGATCGGCGGCAGTCCCCCTCTCCCGCGTCAGCGGGGGAGGGCTAGGGAGGGGGCAAAAGGTCAAGCAGTCCAATCACTCCCCACATGAAAGGACCCCCACGATGTCCGTCAGCGACGCCGACATGGTCCGTGCCTGGACCCATGTCCTCACCCTGTCCAACCTGAAGCCCGGGAACACCGTCACCCTGCTGACCAGCGCCGGCACCCACCCGCAGACCCTGCGCACCGCCGGGATCGCCGCCGGGCTGATGGGCGCGGTGGTGAACCGGCTCGATCTTCCGCCGATGAACGCGGAGCACGCGCACAGCCGCGACAGCCTGGCCTATCTCGGCACCACGCCGCTGACCGGGAACCGCGCCGCCATCGCGGCGCTGAAGGAAAGCGACATCGTGCTGGACCTGATGACGCTGCTCTTCTCCCCCGAACAGGCGGAGATCCTGGAGAGCGGCACCCGCATCCTGCTGGCCGTCGAACCGCCCGAAGTGCTGGTCCGCCTGCTCCCCAGCCTGGAGGACAAGGAGCGCGTCGGCCGCGCCGCCGCCCTGATGGCGGCTGCGAAGGAAATGACGGTGACTTCGAAGGCCGGCACCGACCTGCGCATGCCGCTGGGCGAGTTCCCGGCCGTCCAGGAATACGGCTTCGTCGACGCGCCCGGCCGCTGGGACCATTGGCCGAGCGGCTTCGGCCTGACCTTCCCCAACGAGGGCAAGGCGGAGGGCCGCGTCGTGCTGGAGCGCGGCGACATCCTGCTGCCGATGAAGTCCTACGTCACCGACCGCATCGAGATGACGGTAGAGAAGGGCTATGTCACCGCGATCGCCGGCGGCATGGATGCCGATCTGCTGAACGACTACATGGAGGTCTTCGCCGATCCGGAGGCCTACGCCGTCTCCCACATCGGCTGGGGCCTGCAACGGCGGGCGCGCTGGTCGACGCTGGGCCTCTACGACCGCGAGGGCACCATCGGCATGGACGCCCGCGCCTTCGCCGGCAACTTCCTGTTCTCGATGGGACCGAACAACGAGGGCGGCGGATCGCGCACCACCGCCTGCCACATCGACATCCCCATGCGCAACTGCACGGTGGCGCTCGACGGCCGCGAAATGGTCCGAGAGGGCCGCATTCTTGAAGAGGAGAACGTGTCATGAGCGAGAAGACCGAAGCGGTCTACGAGCGCCAGGGCTTCGGCCGGTCGCTCGGCCTCCAGGGGCGGATCGGCCTGCTGATCGTCGATTTTGTCAACGGCTTCGCCGATCCTGCCATATTCGGCGGCGGCAACATCCCCGCCGCCATCGACCGCACGGTGACGGTGCTGGCCGAGGCGCGCAGCCGTGACTGGCCGGTCGCCCACAGCCGGATCGTCTATGCCGACGACGGGTCCGACGCGACCATCTTCTCGATCAAGGTTCCCGGCATGCTGACCCTGACCGAGGCCGCCCCCGCCAGCGCCATCGTCCCGCAGTTGACCCCGGCGGCAGGCGAGCTGGTGGTGCGCAAGACCAACCCGTCCGCCTTCTTCGGCACCGGCCTCGCACCGTGGCTGACGCAGAAGGGGGTGGAGACGCTGCTGGTCGCCGGCTGCACCACGTCGGGCTGCGTGCGGGCCAGCGTGGTGGACGCCATGGGCCACGGCTTCCGCCCGGTGGTGCTGTCGGACTGCGTCGGTGATCGCGCGCTCGCCCCGCACGAGGCCAACCTGTTCGACATCGCCCAGAAATACGGCGACGTCGTGCCCGCGGACCGTGTGCTGAACCTGTAAAAGGACTGGATGCGCCTTTGTCCAACGGTGATATACGTGTCCGCGACGGGGAAGAACCCTCTACGGACACCATGAAATCAACGAGTTCACAGTCGAAGGCGGTTGCCAAGGGTCCGGATGACGGAGCCGAATCCCGGACGGCAGGCAAGCGGGGACGTCCGGCGCAACGCCGCCGGGCAGGCCCCGGCCGGCCGGAGGGCGTCAGCAACGTCCGTGACGAGATCCTCGACGCCGCCGAGATCGAGTTCGCCAACCTCGGCTATGCCGGGACCAGCCTGCGCAACGTCGCCGATGCCGCCCAGGTGACGCAGGCGCTGATCAACTATTATTTCGGCTCCAAATACGGCCTGTTCGAAGAGGTCTTCCTGCGCCGCGGCCGCCAGATCGCCGAGGACCGGGTGCAGCGGATGGACGCCCTGCGCCGCTCCGGCACGCCGCCCTCGGTCGAGGACATCGTGCGTGCCTTCCTGATGCCCGCGCTGTCGATGCGGGCGACGGCGGCCGGCCGCACCTTCATGCGCCTGCAGGCCCGCCTGCACACCGAACCGCCGGAAATCTCCTACAAGCTGCGCAACGAGGCTTACGAGCCCTCCACCCGCCTCTTCACCGAGGCGTTGCAGGCAGCGCTGCCGCACCTGTCGGGAAAGGACGTCTACTGGCGGATGACGCTGATGATCGGCGCCTACCTCTACGCCTTCTCCGATACCCACCGGCTGGAGGAGATGGCGCCCGGCATCGTCAATCTGGACGATCCCGACGAAATTCTGAACGCCATCACCAGCTTCGTCACCGCCGGCATGCTGGCCCCGGCCCCCGGCAACGCCGGCTCTTTGCTCCCCGGTTCCGCGAAGGGCTGATCTGGATCAAGGCACCGTGGCCATCCTCCGGCAATATTAATCGAGTGATTAATTGGAGGACGCCCGCCATGCCGCTTCCCGCTTCCATCCCTCCGAACGCCTCTCCGGATGCCTTCGTCCGCAAGGGCTGGTGCGCCACCCTGCTCGACCGCTGGCGCACCAGCCGCCAGCTGGATGCGCTGCTGGCGCTGGAGCCGCTGGACCGCAAGGCCGTCCTGCAGGATGCCGGCCTGACGGAGGCCGATCTTACCGCCGCCGCGCATGCCGACCATGTCCAGTCCCTTCTGCCTGCCGCTCTCGTCCTGCACGGCATCGACGCGGCGGCGCTGGAGGCGGACCGGGCCGACCTGATGCAGGATCTGGTGCGGGTGTGCATGCATTGCCGCAAGGCGCGCGCCTGCGCCCGGATCCTGGCGAATGGCGGCGCGAATGGCGGCGCGAATGGCGGCGATTGCGCGGCGCATGGCCGCCTGTGCCCCAATGCCCCCACCCTGGAAACCCTGGGGTAGTCGGCTACCGCTGCGGAGCCATGGCATGTAATGGCGTTACTCCTGTCCGGCACGGGAGGGGCACATTCCCCCGCCTGCGGCCTCTGGCATAGTTTTCCGGTTCGACGGCGGTCGAAGCCGGAAAAGAAACGCCAGGGAGTGGTTGCCAAATGAAATCGAAGCCATTCGTGCACGCCGCGGACGGGGTTGCGGAAAGGGGCGCAAAGGCCGCGGCCGGCGCGTCGCCGGGACGTGCCGGCGACCTGGAACGCGCCCACCGTTTCGCTGCCTGGGCGCTTGCCTCCGCCTTCCTGTTCGTCCTGTGCGCCGACACGCTGCTCGGCGTCGTGTTCCGGCCCTATCTGGACGGCGGCAGCGGCGATACCACGGTGTGGGACGTCCTGGTCCTGATCTTCGCGGGATCGCCGGGGCGGTTGCCGCTCGATTCCTGGGAACCCATGATGACCGCCTTCACTTGGCTGCACGAGCACGGGCAGGGGCGAGGGCAGGGAAACGTCTACGATGCGGTCTTCTTCACCCAGCATGTGAAGTTCCAGTACCCGCTGACCTCCCTTCTGGTGATGGAGGCGATGTCCGCGGTCGGCCTGCTGCATCTGCGCGTCTATGCCCTGATCAACCTGCTGATGGTCGTCGCGACGGCGGCCGGCATGGCGCTGCTGATGCGCGAGCTGGCCGAACGCATGGGGTTCGACCGGACGGCCCGCAACGGCGTCGGCCGGCTGACCCTGGCCGCCCTGGGCGCGGTCGCCACCCTGTGCTTCTACCCGATCGTGAAGGCTTTCGCGGTCGGCCAGATCCAGGTGTGGCTGAACATGGCCTTCGTCTTCGCCGCCCTGTTCTTCCTGCGCGACCGGCGCGCGCTAGCCGGCGCCCTGCTCGGCGCATCGACGCTGATCAAGCCGCAGATGTCGCTCTTCCTGGTCTGGGCGCTGGTTCGGAAGGAATGGCGCTTCGCGCTCGGCTGGGCAGCGGTGGTCGGACCCGGCTTCGCGGCGGCCTGCGCCCTCTACGGGCTCCGCCCGTCGCTGCATTATCTCGACGTGCTCTCCTTCCTCGGCCAGCATGGCGAAAGCTATTATTCGAACCAGACCGTCAACGGGCTGCTGCACCGCCTGCTCCAGAACGGACCCAACCTGCTGTCGACCACCAACGGCGATACCGAATGGCGGGGCAGCGCCTTCGCCCCCTACCACCCGCTCGTCCATGCCGCGACCCTGCTGTCCGGCATCCTGTTCGTCCTGTTCGGGCTGTTCTGGCGGATCGGCGGCGGCATGCGCGACCGGATGGCCTCCTTCCTGGTGGCGGGGCTGTGCTTCACCGTCGGTTCCCCCATCTCGTGGGTACCGCATTACGGCGTGCTGCTGCCGGCCTTCGCCTTCCTGCTGTTCGTCCTGATCGACCGCGCCAGGATGGGCCTGCCCAACGGCCTGCGCGACCTGCTGGTGCTTGGCGTCGCCTTCGCGATCATGAGCAACGACTTCTTCCAACCGCTGAGCGACCTCGCCGGCACGCCGCTCAACATCCTGCAATCCTACCTGTTCTTCACCGCCCTGGTGGTGCTCCTGCTTCTGGTGACGACCGCCGTTCGGCCTTCCGCCCCCGCCGTATGAAAACCCGGAACGCCCGGCCGTGCCGCCTGTTTCCGGCCTGAAGATCCAATCGACTGGAAGGAGGCTTGTCATGCCACGCTATTCGGATGAAGGCGGGACCACCGGCTGGCTGTCCGCGCGCGGGCTGGCGATGATGGCCGGCGGAGCGGTGGTGGCCGTGGTGGCGAGCCGCCTGCTGCCGCCGGTGGTGGCGCAGTTGGCCGGTTCGGCCCGCGCGTCGACCGGCCGCGACGGCTTCGACGCGCTGATCCATGACCACCGCCACATCCAGGCCCTGCTGGCGGAGATGGTCCAGACCTCCATCGACGCGCCGATCCGGCGGACGCAGCTGCTGCTGCGCCTGAAACGCCGGCTCGCCGCCCACGCCATGGCCGAGGAGGATGTCGTCTATCCGATGCTTCACGAGCAGGCACGGAAGGAGGAGGATGCCAGGCATCTCTATGGCGAGCATGCCGAGATGAAGATGCATCTCTTCACGCTGGAACGGACGCCGAAGGACGATCCGCGCTGGCTCGCCGTCGCGCTGGACCTGAAGCGGATCGTCGACGGCCACATCCGGCAGGAGGAGGAGATCGACTTCCCCGCCCTGCGTAACTGCCTGGACGAGCGCGAGACTGCGACCCTGTCCGGCAGCGTCGCCCGCGAAAAGGCGCTGATCCTCTGATCCCGGTGCCGGGCGCGACCGGCGGCGGAACGCTCCGCCCGCAGGTCCTGTTGCTGTGCATGAAACTCACGCCGCCATCATCGGGGAACCGCCATGAGAGCATTGGTCTGGCACGGTGCCAACGACATCCGCTGCGACACGGTTCCGGATCCGGAGATCGAGCATCCACGCGACGCCATCGTCAGGGTGTCGACCTGCGCCATCTGCGGCTCGGACCTCCACCTGCACGACAATGTCATGCCGGGCATGGAGAAGGGCGACATCGTCGGCCATGAATTCATGGGCGAGGTGATGGAGGTCGGCGCCGAGGCCAAAAGTGCGCTGAAGGTCGGCGAACGGGTGGTGGTGCCCTTCACCATCTTCTGCGGCGAATGCGACCAGTGCAGGCGGGGCAACTATTCGGTCTGCGAACGCTCCAACCGCAACAAGGCGTTGGCCGACAAGCTGTTCGGCCACACCACCGCCGGGCTGTTCGGCTACACCCACCTGACCGGCGGCTATGCCGGCGGCCAGGCCGAATATGTGCGGGTGCCCTTCGCCGACCGCACCCACATCAAGATCCCCGAAGGGCTGACCGACGAACAGGTGCTGTTCCTGGGCGACATCTTCCCCACCGGCTGGCAGGCGGCGGCACAGTGCGACATCCAGCCGACCGACACCGTGGCGATCTGGGGCTGCGGCCCGGTCGGGCAGATGACGATCCGCAGCGCCGTGCTCCTGGGCGCCAAGCAGGTCATCGCCATCGACCGCGTGCCGGAACGCCTGGCCATGGCCAAGGCCGGCGGCGCCATCACCATCGATTTCGAAGAGGAAAGCGTCGTCGAGCGTCTGAACGAGCTGACCGGCGGCAAGGGCCCCGAGAAATGCATCGACGCGGTGGGCATGGAGGCGCACGCCACCGCCACCATCGACAGCATGATGGACCGTGCCAAGCAGGCACTGATGCTGGAATCCGACCGGGCGCATGTGCTGCGCGAGATGATGTATGTCTGCCGCCCGGCCGGCACGCTGTCGATCCCCGGCGTCTATGGCGGGTTGGTCGACAAGATCCCCTTCGGCATGGCGATGAACAAAGGCCTGACCTTCCGCATGGGCCAGACCCATGTGAAGCGCTGGACCGACGACTTGCTGAACCGCATCCAGGAGGGACAGATCGACCCGTCCTTCGTCATCACCCACACCGTACCGCTCGACCAGGGCCCCGAGATGTACAAGACCTTCCGCGACAAGCGGGACGGCTGCATCAAGGTGGTCCTCAAGCCCTGAAGGTGACGCCATGGCC
The DNA here is from genome assembly GCF_001305595.1 of Azospirillum thiophilum. Taxonomy (NCBI): domain Bacteria; kingdom Pseudomonadati; phylum Pseudomonadota; class Alphaproteobacteria; order Rhodospirillales; family Azospirillaceae; genus Azospirillum; species Azospirillum thiophilum. Next base: position 504,071 of record NZ_CP012406.1, on the reverse strand, counting down.
TATTACGACCGATCATCCCCCGCCGATACCCTCGCCCGCGGCCTGGGCTGGTTCAGCATCGGCCTCGGCGTCGCCGAACTGATGGCCGGCCGCAGCATCGCCCGCTGGATGGGAATGGAGGACAAGACCACCCTGATCCGCGCCTACGGCGTGCGTGAGATCGTCACCGGTGTCGGCCTGCTGGCGCTCGGCGATCCCAAACCCTGGATCTGGAGCCGCATCGCCGGCGACGCTGCCGACATGGCGACGCTGGCCGCCGGAATGGCCTCTGGATCGAAAGACAACCCGCGTGCCGACAATGCCCGAATCGCCTTCGGCGCGGTGGTGGCGACGACGGCGCTGGATCTGGTCTGCGCCCAGGCTCTGCACCGGGAAGAGGCCCGGTACCGCAGCCTGCCGGTGCCGGACTACAGCGGTCGCAGCGGCTTTCCCCGTCCGGTTTCCGCCATGCGCGGCGCCGCCGGCGACGCTCCGATCGCCGAGGACATGCGGACGCCCGCGATCCTCCGCTTTCAACCCGCCGGGCAGACGCCCGGCTGAGTCGGCGGCCCGACGGCGGCCGGCCCGCCGGGGGCGCTCAGTCTGCCCAGCCGCCACGCGGGACGCGGCTGCCGGACAAGCTGGCCGATGTCAGGACGACAGCGTCTTGTTGACCCGCAGGGCGACCAGCGTGCAGACCGCTCCCGACAGCAGATAGAGGCCCGACGCGATCAGCCCGAACTGGCTGGACAGGAACAGCGCCACGAAGGGCGCGAAGCCGGCCCCGAACAGCCAGGCCAGATCGGACGTCATCGCCGACCCGGTATAGCGGTACTGCTGGCTGAAGCCGGACGCCACCGATCCCGACGACTGGCCGAAGGACAGGCCCAGGATCACGAAGCCCAGCACCATGAAGACCAACTCGCCCACCTTGCCGCCGTCGAGCAGCAGCGGGGCGAAGCCGCTGAACACCGCGATGGCGGCGGCGCAGCCGCCCAGCAGCGTCCGCCGCCCGACCCGGTCGGCGATGAAGCCGGAGGCGACGATGGCGAGCGTGCCGAACACGGCGGCGATCACCTCGATCAGCAGGAAGACCCCGGTCTCCTCCCGCGCGAACAGGAAAATCCAGGACAGCGGGAACACGGTGACCATGTGGAACAGGGCAAAGCTCGCCAGCGGCGCGAAGGCACCGATCACCACCCGCCGGCCTTCCATCTGCAGCGTCTCGACCACCGGGGCGGGCTGCAGTTCGCGGTTCTGGAACAGTCGCTCGAATTCCGGAGTCTGCACCAGCCGCAGGCGGGCGAACAGCGCCACCACATTGATGGCGAAGGCCACGAAGAAGGGATAGCGCCAGCCCCAGGCGAAGAAATCCTCCGCCGACAGGCTGTTGACGAAATAGGCGAACAAGCCGCTCGCCACGATCAGACCGATGGGCGCACCCAGCTGCGGGATCATGGCATACCAGCCGCGCCGCTTCTCCGGCGCGTTCATCGCCAGGAGCGAGGCCAGCCCGTCCCAGGTCCCGCCGAGCGCCACGCCCTGCCCAATCCGCGACAGAGCCAGCAGCCAGGCCGATGCGACGCCGATGGCCTCGTAGCTTGGCAGGAAGGCCAGCGAGACGGTCGACCCACCCAAGAGGAACAGGGCGATGGTCAGCTTGGCGCTGCGCCCGTAATTGCGGTCGATGGCCATGAAGATGAAGGTGCCGATCGGCCGCGCGACGAAGGCCAGCGCGAAGATGGCGAAGGACCAGAGCGTCCCGGTCAGCGGATCGACATAGGGGAACACCAGCTTCGGAAAGACGATCACGGAAGCAATGGCGTAAACAAAGAAATCGAAGAACTCGGACGTTCGGCCGATGATCACGCCGATGGCGATCTCGCCGGGATTGATCCCGTGATGCCGCGCGTTCACCAGCCTCGCATCCCGTTCGACCGCCGCAATCGATGAAGTCATCATGTCGGCTCCGGCTGCGTTAGATCGGATCGCGTAAAATCGGAATCGATTTGAAGCGTGAATCCGATCGTCAAACAAAGAGATAGAGTTTCGCTTGCGATGATCCGCAGATCATACAATATGTCACCTTAACCTTCGGTGATCTGTCAAGCGCGCAGGCGGGCGCATTGGACAAATTGTCCAATGTCGCAGCTAGGGCATTGTCGCTAGCTGTCTCCCCAAAGCAAACCTTTGATACAGGTCCTGCCTTGAGCCGTTATCGCGCAATCGCCCTGCTGCCACTGATGGCAGCGTTGAGTGGCTGCAACCTGGTCGTGCTGAACCCGTCCGGCGACGTTGCAAGCCAGCAGGGTGACCTCGTGGTCATCTCCACCCTGCTGATGCTCCTGATCATCGTCCCGGTCATGGCGCTAACCGTGCTGTTCGCCTGGCGTTACCGTCAGTCGAATAGCACGGCCCGCTACGAACCGGACTGGGACCATTCGACGCAGCTCGAACTGGTGATCTGGGCCGCCCCGCTGCTGATCATCATCTGCCTGGGTGCCATCACCTGGGTCACCACCCACAAGCTCGACCCCTACCGTCCGCTCGACCGCATCGCGGCCGGCAAGCCCGTCCCGGCCGGCACCAAGCCGCTGGACGTGCAGGTGGTGGCGCTCGACTGGAAGTGGCTGTTTGTCTATCCGGAATACGGCATCGCCTCGGTGAACGAGATGGCTGCCCCGGTCGACCGGCCGATCCGCTTCAGCATCACCGCCTCGACGGTGATGAACTCCTTCTACGTTCCGGCGCTGGCGGGCATGATCTACGCCATGCCGGGCATGGAGACGAAGCTTCACGCCGTCATCAACGAGCCGGGGACCTTCAAGGGTTTCTCGTCCAACTACAGCGGCGCCGGCTTCTCGCACATGCGCTTCGCCTTCCTCGGCCTGTCCGACGGCGACTTCGACGGCTGGGTGTCCAAGGTGAGGTCGGCGGGCGGCTCGCTCGACCGCAACGGCTACCTCGCGCTGGAAAAGCCGAGCGAGAACGTGCCGGTCCAGCATTTCGGCGCCGTCGATCCCAAGCTGTTCCAGGCCGTCGTCAACATGTGCGTGCGTCCCGGCACCATGTGCATGAGCGACATGGCCGCCATCGACCGTGCGGGCGGCCTGAACGCCGGCGGCATGGCCGCCGCCAACGGCGTGCTGCGGGCCAACACGCTGGCCGGCTTCCCTGACGCCGGCCAGACCGGCCTCTGCACCGTCGCCGAGGTGGTCGAAGCGGCCGCCGCCGGCACGGCTGCGTCCGTCGCGGGCGCCACCAACGCGGGCGCCGTGCAGCGCCCCAACGTCACGCCGACCAGCGCGTCCGCCACCGGGTTCCCGGCCGGGCCGCAGCGGCTGGCCAATCCCTGATCGGGCACACCGGCATGCTTGAGACACTGACGACCTTCCTCTTCGGGCGCCTCAGCCTGGAGTCCTTCCCCTACCACGAGCCCATCCTCGTCGCGACCTTCTGCGCGGTCGTGCTCGGCGGCATCGCGCTGGTCGCGGCCCTCAGCTACTTCAAGCTGTGGGGCTACCTGTGGCACGAGTGGTTCACCACCGTCGACCACAAGCGCATCGGCATCATGTACATGGTGCTGGGCCTGATCATGCTGCTGCGCGGCTTCGCCGACGCCATCATGATGCGCGCCCAGCAGGCCATCGCCTTCAACGGCAGCGAGGGCTACCTCAATTCCCACCATTACGATCAGGTCTTCACCGCCCACGGTGTGATCATGATCTTCTTCGTCGCGATGCCCTTCGTGACGGGTCTGATGAACTATGTCGTGCCGCTGCAGATCGGCGCACGCGACGTGTCCTTCCCGTTCCTGAACAATTTCAGCTTCTGGATGACCGTCGGCGGCGCCGTGCTGATCATGACCTCGCTGTTCGTCGGCGAGTTCGCCCGCACCGGCTGGCTGGCCTATCCGCCGCTGTCGGGGCTGGAGGCCAGCCCGGACGTCGGCGTCGATTATTACATCTGGGCCCTGCAGGTGGCGGGCGTCGGCACGACGCTGTCGGGCATCAACCTGATCTGCACGATCATCAAGATGCGCGCGCCCGGCATGACCATGATGAAGATGCCAGTCTTCACCTGGACCTCGCTCTGCACCAACGTCCTGATCGTCGCCTCCTTCCCGATCCTGACCGCGGTGCTGGTGCTGCTGTCGCTCGACCGCTATGCCGGCACCCACTTCTTCACGAACGACATGGGCGGCAACCCCATGATGTACGTGAACCTGATCTGGATCTGGGGCCATCCGGAAGTCTACATCCTGATCCTGCCCTGCTTCGGCATCTTCTCGGAAGTGACCTCCACCTTCACCGGCAAGAAGCTGTTCGGCTATACCTCGATGGTCTATGCGACCGTCGTCATCACCATCCTGTCCTACCTGGTGTGGCTGCACCACTTCTTCACCATGGGGTCGGGCGCCAGCGTGAACTCCTTCTTCGGCATCACGACGATGATCATCTCGATCCCGACGGGTGCGAAGATCTTCAACTGGCTGTTCACCATGTACCGCGGCCGCATCCGGTTCGAGCTGCCGATGATGTGGACCATCGCCTTCATGCTGACCTTCGTGCTCGGCGGCATGACCGGCGTGCTGCTGGCGGTGCCGCCGGCCGACTTCGTGCTGCACAACAGCCTGTTCCTGATCGCCCACTTCCACAACGTCATCATCGGCGGCGTGCTGTTCGGCCTGTTCGCCGGCATCTACTACTGGTGGCCGAAGGCCTTCGGCTTCCGCCTCGACCCGTTCTGGGGCAAGCTGTCCTTCTGGTTCTGGGTGATCGGCTTCTATTTCGCCTTCGTGCCGCTCTATGTCCTGGGCCTGATGGGCGTCACCCGCCGCCTGCGCGTGTTCGACGACCCGTCGCTGCAGATCTGGTTCCAGATCGCCGCCTTCGGCGCCTTCCTGATCGCGCTCGGCATCGGGTCCTTCCTGATCCAGATCGCCGTCAGCATCCTGAAGCGCAAGCAGCTGGTCGACGTCTCCGGCGACCCGTGGGACGGCCGCACCCTGGAATGGGCGACCTCCTCGCCGCCGCCGGACTACAACTTCGCCTTCACCCCCATGATCCACGACAACGACGCGTGGTGGGACATGAAGAAGCGCGGCTACGCCCGTCCGCTCGACGGCTTCCGCCCGATCCACATGCCCAGCAACACCGGGACCGGCATCATCCTGGCCGGGATCAGCGTGGCGCTCGGCTTCGCCATGGTCTGGCACATCTGGTGGCTCGCCGCGGTGAGCTTCATCGCCCTGCTGGTGGTCGCCATCGGCCATACCTTCAACTACAACCGCGACTTCCACATTCCGGTGGAGGAGGTCGTGGCGACCGAGAACGAGCGGACCCGTCTGCTCTCCGGACAGGTGTAACGCCATGACGACGACCGTTGATGCCATGCATGGCGGCCACGCGGGGCACGATGCCCCGCGCGACGCCACCCCTCCCGTCTTCTACGTCAGGGACGAGCACGCCCACGAGGCCGCCAGCACCGCGCTGGGCTTCTGGATCTACCTGATGAGCGACTGCCTCATCTTCGCGGTCCTGTTCGCCACCTACGGGGTCCTTGGCACCAGCTATGCAGCCGGTCCCACGCCCAAGGAGCTGTTCGACCTGCCGCTGGTGGCGTTGAACACCTCGATGCTGCTGCTCTCCTCCATCACCTACGGCTTCGCCATGCTGGCGATGGAGAAGGGCCGGACCGGACAGACACAGGCGTGGCTCGCCATCACGCTGCTGTTCGGCCTCTGCTTCCTCGGGATCGAGCTGTACGAGTTCGCCCACCTGATCCACCAGGGGGCCGGCCCCGGCCGCAGCGCCTTCCTGTCGGCCTTCTTCACCTTGGTCGGCACCCACGGGCTGCACGTCACCTTCGGCAGCGTGTGGCTGGTGACGCTGATGGTGCAGGTCTCCCGCCGCGGCCTGATCCCGGCGAACCGCCGGCGCCTGATGTGCCTCAGCATGTTCTGGCACTTCCTGGACGTCATCTGGATCGGTGTCTTCACCTACGTCTATCTGATGGGAATGCTGCGATGAGCACCCACGCGCACAGCGATCATCATGCCCATCAGGGCCACGGTCATGGCCATGACGGCCACGGGCATGACGACCACGGCCACCCCGCGGGCGCCCACGGCACCTTCGGCAGCTACATGATCGGTTTCGTCCTTTCGGTGATCCTGACGGTCATCCCGTTCTGGCTGGTCATGACCGGCACGCTGGACACCATGACCACCACGGTCATCATCCTGGCGCTCGCCGTGGTCCAGATCCTGGTCCACATGGTGTATTTCCTCCACATGAACGGCCGCGTCGAAGGCGGCTGGTCGATGCTGGCGATGATCTTCACCCTGATCGTCGTCGTCATCATGTTCGCGGGCTCGCTGTGGGTCATGTACCACCTGAACCACAACATGATGCCGGGCATGACCCCGGACATGAGCAAGCTGCCGTGACATCCGCCGGCCGCAAGAGCCAGCAACCCGCAGCGCCGCCCGCACCTCCCGCGGGCGGCGCGCCGAAGGGGGCCCGCCCGGTCTGGGCGCTGGCCCTCTTCGGCCTTCTGGCGCTGGCCGGCATCGCCGGCCTGACCGCGCTCGGCGTCTGGCAGCTCGAACGCCGCGCCTGGAAGCTCGACCTGATCGATCGGGTGGAGGCCCGCATCCACGCCGCCCCGGTGCCTGCACCCGGGCCGGAGGAATGGCCCGCCGTCTCCACCTCTTCGGACGAATACCGGCGGGTGACCGCCACCGGACGCTTCCTCCACGACCGCGAGGCGCTGGTGCAGGCGGTCAGCGATCTCGGCGGCGGTTTCTGGGTGCTGACCCCGCTCGTCACCGACCGCGGCTTCACCGTCCTGGTCAACCGCGGCTTCGTCCCCCCCGAGAAGCGCGATCCAGCCCGCCGTGCCGCCGGGCAGCCGCAGGGCGACGTGACCGTCACCGGCCTCCTCCGCCTGACCGAGCCGAAGGGCGGTTTCCTGCGCTCCAACGACCCGGCCGCCGGGCGCTGGTATTCGCGCGACGTCGCCGCCATCGCCGCCGCCAACGGCCTGGAACGGGCCGCCCCCTATTTCATCGACGCCGATTCGGCCCGCAACCCCGGCGGCTTTCCCGTTGGCGGCCTGACGGTGGTCAGCTTCCCCAACAGCCATCTCGGCTACGCGCTGACCTGGTTCGCGCTGGATTTGATGCTGATCGCCGCCGTCCTGTTCGTCGTCCGCAGCGAGATGAAGCGCCGGCGTACCTGAAGCCGGCGCCTAAACCTCCCCACCCGCCGGTAACAGTCTATATAAGTCGGTGGACTGATGACCCGGGCGAGGAACAGGACGTCTTTCGTGCTCGACACCACCGACCGCAAAAACCTGTTCCTGCTCGTGCAACTGCGTTGGCTCGCCGTCGTCGGACAGATCGTGACGATCCTGATCGTCCACCTGCAGATGGGCATCCGGCTGCCGCTGATGCCGATGGCCGCGGTGATCCTGGTGCTGGTCGCCCTGAACCTCGCCAGCCTGATCCAGATCCGCCGCAGTTCCACCGTCTCCAACACCCAGCTGTTCCTGGAGCTGCTGATCGACGTCTGGGCGCTGACCCTGCAGCTCTATCTCAGCGGCGGCGCGTCCAACCCCTTCATCTCGCTCTACCTGCTTCAGGTGGCGCTGGGGGCCGTGCTGCTGGAGGCATGGTCGGCCTGGGCGCTGGTGCTGGTGGCGACCGCCGGCTTCACCTGGCTGACCGGCACCTACCGCCCGCTTCCGCTGCCCCCCGCCCACGAAGGCGAGCTGTTCAACCTGCACATCCAGGGCATGTTCATCTGCTTCGTCCTGGCGGCGAGCCTGCTGGTCCCCTTCCTCACCCAGATCAACCGCAATCTGCGCGCCCGCGACGCCTATCTGGCCGAGCTGCGCCAGCGCTCGATGGAGGAGGCGCACATCGTCCGCATGGGCCTGCTGGCATCGGGCGCCGCGCACGAGCTGGGCACGCCGCTCGCCACCCTGTCGGTGATCCTCAACGACTGGCGCCGCATGCCCGCGCTGATGTCCGACCCCGATTTGTCGGAGGAGGTGGCGGAGATGCAGAGCCAGATCGACCGCTGCAAGGCCATCGTGTCGGGCATCCTGATGTCGTCCGGCGAGGCGCGTGGCGAGGGCACGGTGCGCACCACGGTGAAGGGCTTCCTCGACGGGCTGGTGGACGACTGGAAATCCGCCCGCTCGCCGGCCCGCTTCGACTACGACAACACCGTCGGCCCCCAGGAGCGGATGATCGCCGACCTCGCGCTGAAGCAGGTGCTGTTCAACGTGCTGGACAACGCGCTGGAGGCGTCGCCCGGCTGGGTCGGCGTCGCGGCGCTGCGCCAGGGCGATAATCTGGTGGTGGCGGTCAACGACGTCGGCCCCGGCTTCGATCCCGCCATCCTGGAGGAGCTGGGCAAGCCCTACCGCTCGACCAAGAGGCGGCCGGGCAGCGGGCTCGGCCTGTTCCTGGTGGTCAATGTGCTGCGCAAACTGGGCGGCACCGTCTCGGCCAGGAACCGCGCCGGCGGCGGCGCCACCGTGACGCTGACCCTGCCGCTGTCCGCCCTGTCCCCCGGAGGCTCCGATGGAGACGACTGAGCTGGAGACGACTGAGTCGGAGGGAGGCGTCCGCACCCTGCTGATCGTCGAGGACGACGCGTCCTTCGCCCGGGCGCTGCGGCGGTCCTTCGAACGCCGCGGCTACGCGGTCCACGGCTGCGCCGGGCTGGAAGAGATGCGCGAGCTTCTGCTGACAGTCGACCCCGATTATGCCGTGGTCGACCTGAAGCTAGCCACCGGCTCCGGCCTGGAATGCGTGAAGGAATTGCACGACGCCGACGAGGAGATGCGCATCGTCGTGCTGACCGGCTTCGCCAGCATCGCCACCGCGGTCGAGGCGATCAAGCTGGGCGCATGCCACTATCTGGCCAAGCCCTCGAACACCGACGACATCGAGGCGGCCTTCGACCGCACCGAAGGCGACCCCTCCATCGCCCCGTCCGCCCGCACCACCTCGCTGAAGAACCTGGAGTGGGAACGCATCCACGAAACGCTGGTGGAGACCAACTTCAACATCTCCGAGACCGCGCGCCGGCTGGGGATGCACCGGCGCACCCTGGCGCGCAAACTGGAGAAGAAGCGGGTTCCCTGACGTAAGGCCGTCCTTTTTTCCACCGCGTCGCAAATCCGACTCATGCCGCTCCGCGTTCAGATGGTCGGTGCTCGCGGGGGAGCCCGAAGGGACGGATGGTCGATGCGCAAACCGGCGGAGCCGCATATCCGGGACAGGCGTCGGACGAAGCCCTCCTTGCGCAAGGGGCGGCTGCTCCATGTCCGCTCCGGCCTGTCGGCGGAAAAGACCCTGTTCGTCCGCGTCGCGATCGTCGCCGTCCTGCTCATGCTGGTCGTCGCGGTGTTCTGGTTCGACCGCGACGGGCTGAAGGACCAGATCGACGGCACCGTCACTTTCCCCGACATCCTCTATTTCGCCATGATCACGGTGACCACCGTCGGCTATGGCGACATCGTTCCGGTCAGCCACACCGCCCGGCTGATCGACGCCTTCGCGGTCACGCCGATCCGCATCTTCATCTGGTTCATCTTCCTTGGCACCGCCTACGAACTCGTCGTGCAACGGATCGTGGAGGATTTCCGATTGAGCCGGATTCAGAAGCAGCTGAACGGGCACATCGTGCTGTGCGGCTTCGGCCACAGCGGTTTCATCGCCGCGCAGGAAACCCTCGCCAAGGGCCATCCCGGCGACCGAATCGTCGTCATCGACGAGTCCGAGGACCGCATGCACCTGGCCGCCGAAGCCGGCCTCATCGGCCTGCTGGGCGACGCCACCAGCGAGGAGACGCTGGTCAAGGCCTGCGTCGGACAGGCGAAGGCGGTGATCGTCAGCACCGGGCGCGACGACACCACGATCCTGGTGGTCCTGACCGTGCGCCACCTGTCCACCGCCGCCAAGATCGTCGCCAGCATCAAGCAGGAGGAGAACATCAAGCTCGCCAATCTCAGCGGTGCCAATCTCGTGGTGTCGCCACCCAAGATCGGCGGCTATCTGATGGCCGACGCGGTGGAGACACGCCACGCGACCCCCTTCCTGTGCGACCTGATGTCGGCCGGCGGGCGGATGGTGCTGAGCGAACGCCGGGCGGAACCCGGCGAGATCGGCCGGACCATGGCGGAGGTGCCCGCCGGCATCGTCGTGCAGGTCCACAGCCACGGCCGCGACATCGCCTTCACCGAACGCGACCGCTACGTCATCCAGCCGAACGACCTGCTGCTGATCATCTGCCAGCCGCCGCCCGCAAGGTAACGCCCGCGCCCTCCCCTGACGGCTGGTTGCCGGCGCCGCGGATATTTCGCGTACTCACCCAACGGCTGACAGGTTCATGACAGCTTCGTTTGGTAAACAATCGTCAGAACGAACCATAGTCCCGGGAGAAACGTCATGGCGGACACCCCCGCTGCAAAGCCGGCGGCGGAAGAGCCGGAACCCGCCTTCCAACCCACCCTCCGCCCCGCCTTCCATGGCGCCGCGCACGGGGCGGGAGCCGGCGGCTCGATCCTGCTCTCGGATCTGCCGCCCGCCTGCCCGGCGATAAAGCCGGTCAGCGACAAATCCGGCCAACGATAAATCCAGACGGGAGGGATCCTCATGATAATCGCCATTCCGGCCAGGGGCGCGCTCGCCGCGGCCATGCTGTTCGCCGCCGCGGCCTTCACCACCCAGGCTTCGGCCCAGACCGAGCTCAAATCCGTTGAGATCATCGCGCCGGCCAATGCCGGCGGCGGCTACGACCAGCATGCCCGCGCGATGCAGCAGGTGCTGCAGAACCACAAGCTCGCGGCCGGCGTCCAGGTGGTCAACATCCCCGGCGCCGGCGGCACCATCGGGCTCAGCCAGTTCGTCACCGCCAAGAAGCGCAACCCCGGCATGATGATCAGCGGCCTCGGCATGATCGGCGCGATCCTGATCAACAAGTCGCCGGTGACGCTCGACCAGGTGACGCCGCTGGGCCGCCTGACCGGGGAATACCAGCCCATCGTCGTCGCCGCGGATTCGCCGCTGAAGACGCTCGACGACCTGATCGCCAAGTTCAAGGCCGATCCCGGCTCGGTGTCCTGGGGCGGCTTCGCCGTCGGCAGCCCCGACCACATCCTCTACGGCCTGATCGTCAAGGCGGTCGGCGGCGACGTCGGCAAGATGAACTACATCGCCGCCGGGGCCGGCGGCGAGATGATGGCGTCGATCCTGGGCGGGCACATCACCGTCGCCACCGGCGGCTACAACGAGATGGCCTCGCAGCTCCAGGCCGGCAAGCTGCGGGCGCTCGCCATCTCGGCGCCGCAGCGCGTCCCCGGCATCGACATCCCGACCTTCAAGGAGCAGGGCGTCGACGTCGAGCTGGTGAACTGGCGGGCCGTGATGGCGCCGGGAACCCTGAAGGCGGAGGAACTGAAGGCGATGGACGAGGCCGTCGGCGCCATGGTCCGCACCGACGAGTGGAAGCAGATCGCCAAGGAGCGCGGCTGGATCGACCTCTATCTGCCGTCCGACCGCTTCACCGCCTTCCTGAAGGAGGAGCGCACCCGGATCGGCGGCGTCCTGACCGAGCTCGGCCTCGTCAAGTAACGGCATCAAGTCACGCGTGTTTCCACGAAAAACACCACCAGGAGGATTCGCATGGGCTCCCGTCATTCCCGCCTCTCCAAGGGTCTCTTCAAGGGCCTCTTCACCGCCGCGGCGCTGGCCGCCGCCGCCCTCACCGCCACCCCGTCGCTGGCCGAGTTGAAGGGGCTGGAGATCATCGCCCCGGCCAGCCCCGGCGGCGGCTGGGACCAGCATGCCCGCACCCTCCAGCAGGTGCTGCAGAACCAGAAGTTGGCCTCCGGCATCCAGGTCGCCAACATTCCCGGCGCCGGCGGCACCATCGGGCTGGCGCAGTTCGTCACCGCCAAGAAGCGCTCGCCGGCCATCCTGGTCGGCGGCCAGATCATGCTGGGCGCCATCGTCATGAACAAGTCGGCGGTGACGCTGGACCAGGTGGCGCCGCTGGCCCGGCTGACCGGCGAATACACCGCCATCGTCGTTCCGGCGGACTCGCCCATCAAGTCCTTCGCCGACCTGCTGCAGAAGTTCAAGGCCGATCCCGGCTCGGTGTCCTGGGGCGGCGGGTCGGCCGGCGGCAGCGACCAGATCCTCGCCGGGCTGATCGCCAAGACGGTCGGCGTCGATCCGGCCAAGGTCAACTATGTCGCCACCGCCGGCGGCGGCGAACTGCTGGCTTCCGCCCTCGGCGGGCATGTGACGCTCGGCATGGGCGGTTACAACGAGTTCGCGCCGCAGTTCCAGGCCGGCAAGCTGCGCGCCATCGCCGTCTCGGCACCGCAGCGTCTGGCCGGCAGCGACACCCCGACGCTGAAGGAACAGGGCGTCGACCTGGAGTTCGTCAACTGGCGCGGCGTCTTCGCCCAGACCGGCGCCAAGCCGGCCGAGATGAAGGAGCTTCAGGAGGCGGTGGCCAAGGCGGTCGCCAGCCCGGAATGGCAGGACATCCTGAAGCAGCGTGGCTGGATCGACCAGTACCAGCCGGCCGACCAGTTCGCCGCCTTCCTGAAGGAGGAGCGCGCCCGCATCGAAGGCACGTTGAAGGACATCGGTCTGACCAAGTAGGGGGCCCGACCAAACAAAGGCCTGACAGACAAGGCCGCCGAAGCGGGCGCGGGGAATTGGGCCCGGCGCCCGCCGGCCATACGAGAAACCGGGAGGAACGGATGACCACTGCCCGCAGCCTGCGGATCGGCGAAGCCTTGCTCGGCGGCGGCCTGTCCGCCCTCGGCGCGCTGATCGCGATCGAAACCATGCTGACCCCGTCCGCCGGCCGCAGCGTCGTCGGCCCCGCCCTCTTCCCCTACCTGATCTCGGGCGGGCTGGTGCTGATCGGCCTGTCGCTGCTGCGCGAGGCCTTCGCCGGCCACATCGCCCATGAAACCGGGCTGGAGTTGGACCTGCGGGCGGTGGCGCTCGTCGCCGCCGGGCTGGCCGCCCAGTTCCTGCTGATCGAATTCCTCGGCTGGATACCGTCCGCCGCCCTGCTGTTCGTTGCGGTGGCGCGGGCCTTCGGCAGCCGGCGCTACCTGCCGAACGCCGCGCTCGGGCTGCTGCTCGCCGGCGGCACCTTCGTCGTCTTCAATTACGGCCTCGACCTCAACCTGCCCATCGGCAGCGTCGGCGAGTGGTTCGCGCCGGCCGAATAAGCGTCGCCCCGGGAAGGAAACAAAACCATGGACACCCTCGCCGCGCTCGGCCACGGCTTCCTCGTGGCGCTGACGCCGTACAATCTCCTGTGGTCGGCCATCGGCGTCACCGTGGGCACGGCGGTCGGCGTCCTGCCCGGCATCGGCCCGGCGCTCACCGTCGCGCTGCTGCTGCCGGTCACCTACCATCTGGAGCCGACCTCCGCCTTCATCATGTTCGCCGGCATCTATTACGGCGCCATGTATGGCGGCTCGACCACTTCGATCCTGCTGAACGCGCCGGGCGAATCCGGCAGCATCGTCACCGCCATCGACGGCCACGCCATGGCCCGCCAGGGCCGCGGCGCCCAGGCGCTGGCCACCGCCGCCATCGGCTCCTTCGTCGCCGGCACCATCGCCACCGCGGCGCTGACCTTCGTCGCGCCGCTGATGGTGAAGATGGCGCTGCTGTTCGGACCGGCCGAATATTTCGCGCTGATGGTGCTGGCGCTGACCACCGTCACCGCGGTGCTGGGCAATTCGCTGGCGCGCGGCCTGGGCAGCCTGTTCTTCGGGCTGGCGCTGGGGCTGGTCGGCATCGACATGCAGACCGGGCAGGCCCGCCTCGCCTTCGGCGTGCCGGAACTGCTGGACGGCATCGACACCGTGGTCGTCGCGGTCGGCCTGTTCGCGGTCGGCGAGACGCTCTACGTCGCCTCGCGCTACCGCTTCGAGACCGAGGAGATCTTCGCGCTGAAGGGCTCCAAATGGATGAGCCGGGAGGACTGGTCGCGCTCGTGGAAGCCGTGGCTGCGCGGCACCCTGCTGGGCTTCCCCATCGGCGCCCTGCCGGCCGGCGGCAGCGAGATCCCGACCTTCCTCTCCTATCTGGTCGAAAAGCGCCTCGCCAAGAAGCCGGAGGAGTTCGGCCACGGCGCCATCGAGGCGGTCGCCGGGCCGGAGGCCGCCAACAACGCGTCCGCCGCCGGGGTGTTGGCGCCGTTGCTGTCGCTCGGCCTGCCGACCTCGGCCACCGCGGCGATCATGCTGGCCGCCTTCCAGCAATACGGCCTGCAACCCGGTCCGACGCTGTTCGACAGCAACCCGGAACTGGTCTGGGGCATGATCGCCAGCCTCTATATCGGCAACGTCCTGCTGCTGCTGCTGAACCTGCCGCTGGTGGGCATGTGGGTGAAGCTGCTGCTGATCCCGCGGCCGTGGCTCTATGCCGGCATCCTGGTGTTCTCGACGCTCGGCGCCTACACGCTGAACAACAACGTGGTCGATCTGGTCATCCTGTGGGTGATCGGGTTGGTCGGCTTCGGCATGCGGGTGCTGAACGTGCCGGTGGCGCCCTGCGTCGTCGGGCTGATCCTGGGGCCGCTGGCCGAACAGCAGTTCCGCCGGGCGCTCGCCATCAGCCAGGGCGACCCCACGGTGTTCGTCACCCATCCGATCTCGGCGGCGCTGCTCGCCATCGCCGTCCTGCTGGTGGTCGGCCCGCTGCTGATGCGCCGCCGCAGCCGCGCCGCGGCGACCTGACCGGCCCCGCGCTCCACAGCCTGCATTCCGGCCCGTATTCTGGCCCGCAATCTATAAGGATCCCGGTTCATGGACTCCCTCGATCTCTGGCCCCAGCTCGTCGCGCTGGGGCAGGTCGTCGCGATCGATCTGGTGCTGGCCGGCGACAACGCCATCGTCGTCGGCATGGCCGCCGCCGCGGTGCCGCTGGCCCAGCGCCGCAAGGTCATCTTCTGGGGCATCGCCGCCGCCATCGGGCTGCGCATCTTCTTCGCCCTGATCACCGCCCAGCTGCTCGCCATCATCGGGCTGACGCTGGCCGGCGGCGTGCTGCTGCTGTGGGTGTGCTGGAAGATGTTCCGCGAGCTGCGCTCCCACGGCACCGACGAGGTCGCCCCCGACGAGGCGATGGACGCCCCGGACATCTCCCCGGGTGGCGGCCCGGGCGGCGGCGTTTCCGGTGCCGCCATGGGCACCGCGGCGGCAGCGGCGGCCGGCGGCGCCACGGTCGGGGCCGCCATCTGGCAGATCGTCGTGGCCGACGTGTCGATGTCGCTCGACAATGTGCTGGCGGTGGCAGGAGCGGCCAAGGACCATCCGACCATCCTGGTCATCGGCCTGATCCTGTCGGTGGTGCTGATGGGTGCGGCGGCCAACATGATCGCGCATCTGCTGCACAAGCACCGCTGGATCGGCTGGGTCGGCCTGCTGATCATCACCTACGTCGCCATCGACATGATCTGGCGCGGCAGCCGGGAGGTGCTTCGCCACACCGCCTGGATTCTGTAACCGGCCCCCCGCAGGGAGAACATGCCATGAAGAAGGTTCTCGTCCCCCTCACCGGCCGTCCGCTGGACCGCCGCGCCGTCGCCGCCGCCTTCCTGGTCGCCGAACGCTTCGGCGCCCGGCTGGAGGGGCTGAGTGTCATGCCCCAGGTCGAAATCCGCACCTCCATCGAAAGCGCCGCCATCCCCAAGGCGCTGGTGGACCAGTTGATGCGCATCGGGCAGGCCGAGCAGGCCGAGGTCGTCGACGCCGCCCACCGCCTGTTCGACGAGTTCGGCAGCCAGCACGGCGGCAGCGTCGCCGCCAGCTGGCAGCAGGCGACCGGCCCGCTGGCGGAGACGGTGGCGGAGGAGGCCCGTCTGGCCGACGTCACCGTGATCGCCCAGGCGTCCGACGGCACCAACGCCATGGGCCCGGTGATCGAGGCGGCGCTGTTCGGCTCCGGCCGGCCGCTGTTGCTGGCGCCGCGGGCGGAGCCCTCGACGCTGGGCGGCTCGGTCGCGGTCGCCTGGGACGGCGGCGCGGCGGCGGCCCGCGCGGTCGCCGCGGCGATCCCCTTCCTGCACCGGGCCGAAAAGGTGGTGGTGCTGTCCACCGACACGCCGCAGGACTGTCGCTCGGCCGACCCGGACCGCCTGACCGGCTATCTCGCCCTGCACGGCATCGCCGCGACCGTCCAGGGCATCGCCGTTTCCGGCCAGGGGATCGGCCGGGCATTGCTGGAGACCGCCGAGACCCTCGGCTGCGACCTGCTGGTGATGGGCGGCTACGGCCACAGCCGGGTCCGCGAACGGGTCTGGGGCGGGGTGACGCTCGACATCCTGCGGGAACCGCCTACCCTGCCGATCCTAATGGCCCATTGAGGCGTCGGACAGGTCCAGACCGGAGGGGCAGCCCATGCGCATTCTCGTCGTCGAGGACACCGAGGATCTGGCCGACGCCATCGTCCACCGCCTGCGCAAGCTGGGCTACGCGGTGGACTGGGTGGCCGACGGCCACGAGGCGGAGGAGCTGCTGCGCCGGGAACCCTACCAGCTCGTCCTGCTCGACATCATGCTGCCGGGCATCGACGGGCAGGCGCTGCTTGGCCAACTGCGCCGGCGCCGCAACGCCACCCCGGTGCTGATGATGACCGCCCGCTCGCAGGTCGACGTGAAGATCGACCTGCTCGACCTCGGCGCCGACGACTTCATCGTCAAGCCCTTCGACCTGCGCGAGCTGGAGGCACGCTGCCGGGCGCTGCTGCGCCGCTCCCAGGGCATGGCGTCGTCGCGCACGCAGTTCGGCAACATACTGTTCGACGCCGCGGCCAAGACGGTGCAGGTGGACGGCCGGCCGGTCGAGCTGGGCGGGCGCGAATTCCGCCTGCTGGAACTCTTCCTCGGCGGGCTCGGCAGCGTGATGTCGAAGGAGGATCTGATGGACCGCCTGTTCAGCCTGGACCAGCCCACCGCGCTGAACGCCATCGAGTTGTACGTGTCGCGGCTGCGGCGCAAGATGCAGGGATCGTCCATGGAGATCCGCACGGTTCGGGGGCTGGGATATGTGGCGGAAATCCGCATCGGCGACTGACGGCACCTATTCGCTGCGCCGCCGCCTGTTCGTCCGGCTGCTCGGCGTCCTGGCGGTGCTGACCGGCGGGCTGTTCCTGTTCGTCGACGCCTATGCCAGGCGGGCCGCCGACGCCGCCTTCGACCGGCTGCTGGCAGCGTCGGCCCTGTCCATCGCCGACGCGGTGCGGGTGCAGGATGGCCGTTTCCTGGTCGACCTGCCCTATTCCTCGCTCAGCATCCTGGCCCAGGGCGGGGCACAGGATGGGGTGGAGGACGGGCCGCAGGGCGGACGCGACCGCCTTTTCTACCGCATCGCCGCGCCCGACGGTTCGCCCATCACCGGTTACGACGACCTGCCGGTGACCGCCAGGCCCGGCGCCAGCGTGCGCCCGCGCTTCGCCGACGCCACCTACCGCGACGCCCGAGTGCGAATCGCCACCCTCGACCGCTTCGTCGCGCATCCGGGCCTCGCCGGCTGGGTGACCATCGCCGTCGCCCAGACGCGGGAGGAGCGGCAGGCCCTGGCCCGCGACATCCTCGCCAACGCCTTCCTGCCCATCGTCTTCGCCCTGCTCGCCGTGGCCGGGCTGGTGTGGTTCGGCATCCGGCAGGCGCTGGCCCCGCTCGGCACGCTGGAACGCGCGCTGCGCGACCGGCACGCCCGCGACCTCTCCCCCATCGCCATGCCACCGCCGCAGGAGGTGTCGCAGCTCGTCCACGCCATCAACCAGCTGATGGAACGGCTGAAATCCAACCTGGACACCATGCAGACCTTCCTGGCCGACGCCGCGCACCAGATCCGCACGCCACTCGCCAGCCTGCGCCTCCAGGCCGAGCTGGCGGCGGACGAGGACGACCCCGCCGCCCTGCGCCGGATCGCCCAGCGCGTCCACCGCAACGCCGTGGAGGCGAGCCACCTCACCAGCCAGCTTCTCAACCACGCCATGGTGATGCACCGCAGCGAAGCGTTGAAGCCGGCGGACGTCGATGTCGGCGCCCTGCTGGAGCAGGTGATCCAGCGGGCGCGTCCGGTCGCCGGGGAAACCGCGATCCGGCTGGAGATCGAGCCCGAGGCCGAACCGGGCCTTGTCCCCGGCGACGCCATCAGCCTGCGCGAGGCGCTGACCAACCTCGTCGACAATGCGGTGAAATATGCCGGTGCCGAAGCCGCCATCGAGGTGTCGCTGGCCCGCCGCCCCGGCGACCGCGGGCTGCGCATCGAAGTGGCCGACCGCGGCCCCGGCATCCCCGACGCGGAGAAGGCCACCGTGCTGACCCGCTTCGGGCGCGGCAGCTCGGCGGCCGGCATCGCCGGCAGCGGGCTGGGGCTGGCCATCGTCCATTCGGTGGCGGAGGCGCATGGCGCCGCCCTGTCGCTGCTCGACCGTCCCGGCGGCGGGCTGGTCGCGCGGATCGATCTCCCCGCTCCGGCCCCCGTTTCCACCGGCGCTGCGCCCGGCACGTCCGCCGGCCGGGCGGCCTTGCTGGCGGCGACCTTGGCCTTCATCGCCACCCTCTGTCCGCCCACCCAGGCCATGGCGCAAGCGGCGGCGAAGACGGCGGCCCAGACCACCCTCACCTATCCCGCCCCCGGCACGGCGCGCGAGCGGCTGCGCATCCATGCGGCGACCGACCGTCAGGCGATGGAACCGCTGGTCCTCGACTTCCAGCGCGTCAACCCGGACGTCACAGTCGAGTATGTCGACGTCGGCACCTCCGAGCTGTACGCCCGCGCGGTCAGGGATGCCGACACCGACAAGCCGGACCTGCTGATCAGCTCCGCCGCCGACCTCCAGGTCAAGCTGGTGAATGACGGGCACACCCAGCCCCATGTCCCCGCCGACACCCATTTCCTGCCGGGCTGGGCCAACTGGCGGAACGAGGCCTTCGGCTTCACCTTCGAGCCGGCGGTGATCGCCTACGACCGCAACCGCCTCCCCGACGACCGGGTGCCGCGCACCCGCGACGCGCTGATCCGGCTGCTGCGCGAGGACCGCGCCCATTACGGCCGGCTGGTCGCCACCTACGACGTGGCCGGCAGCGGCATCGGCTACCTGCTGGCCTCCCACGACGCGCTGCTGTTCAGCCAGTACTGGCAGCTGGTGGGGCTGATGGGCAACGCCCAGGTGCGGACGGCCTGCTGCACCGCCGACCTCCTCGACATGGTGGAGCGGGGCGAGGCGCTGATCGCCTACAATGTCCTCGGCTCCTACGCACGGGCACGGGTGGCGGCGGGAGCGCCCATCGGCATCGTGATGCCGGAGGACTACACGCTCGTCATCTCGCGCGTCGCGGTAATTCCGAAATCGGCCCCCCGCCCCGGCCTGGCCGGCCGCTTCATCGATTACCTGCTGTCCACCCGCGGCCAGGAGGTGGTCGCCGGCCGCTCCGCCCTCTACGCCCTCTCCTCCACCGTGACCCGCGAGGCTTCGGCCTCCGGCCTGCGTTCCAGCACCGTTGCACCGCTCCATCCCATCGCGCTCAGCGCGGCGCTGCTGGTCTTCCTCGACCCGCTGAAGCACCGGCATTTCCTGAAACTGTGGCAATCAGCGACCCAACTGCCCTGAGGCCGCCTGCTCCGCCGAAGCCGACGACAGGGTGTTTTCCAGGCGCGAAATATCCTGACGCAAAGAAAGTTTTAAAGCATCGCGGCTAACGTGGCGGCGACTCCCAGTATGTGCGCCGTCCGGCCGCCCGGGCATCCCGTCCGGCTCCAGCCCTTCGGCGCGGCAATTTTCCCGCGATGACTTCCTGTTCAGACTCCATCCGACAAGGGCCCGCCGAGAGCCGGGAAGCCGTCGCCGCACGACCGAAAAAACCGTCAGCTCAGGAAAGACCGTGGCATGAGGCTGCTTGAAAATCTGACGATCCGCGTGAAGCTGATCGCCCTCGTTTCCGTTTCCGTGTTGGCGTCGCTGATCGTCATCGCCGTCAGCAGCACAGTCTCCCACCAGCGCATGGTGGACGACCGCATCGACACCATCCGCTCCGTGGTGGAAATGGCCGTCGGCCTGGCGAAGGGATTGAACGCCGAGGTCGAGTCCAAGGCCATCGGCCGGGACGAGGCGCTGACGCGCTTCCGCAACGCCGTGCATGCGATGTCATACCACAAGGGCGCCGACTATCTGTTCGCCTACGACATGAAGGGCGTCGCCGTCGCCAACCCGTCCAACCACAAGGCGGTCGGCACCGACCGCACCCAGCTCCAGGACAAGGCCGGGAAATACTTCGTCCGCGAGATCGTCGACACGATGCGGACGCAGGAGGACGCCATCGTCCGCTATGTCTGGCCCAAGCTCGGCTCCGACATTCCGCTGCTGAAGACCAACTATGTGCAGCGTTACCAGCCGCTCGGCCTGATCGTCGGTTCCGGCGTCTACACCGACGACATCGATGCCGCCTATCGCGAATTCCTGATCAGGATCGGCGGCATCACCGCGGCGCTGATCTGCGGCCTGATGCTGATCGCCTTCCTGATCAACCGCGACATCGTCGGCTCGCTGCACCGCCTGCGCGACAAGATGACCTCGCTCGCCGCCGGCGACCTCGCCGTCACCTTCCCGGAAGCCGCCCGGCGCAACGAGATCGGCGGCATGGCCCAGGCGCTGCAGGTCTTCAAGGAGAACGCCGTTGCCAAGGCGGAGCTGGAGTCCCGGCAGACCGAACTGGCGCACCGAACCGAGGCTGAGAAGCGTCAGGCCACCGCCCGGCTCGCCGACCAGTTCGAGCAGTCGGTCGGCAACCTGATCCACGACGTCGCCAAGGAGGCGGAGGGGATCGAGCTGCGCGCCCAAGGCATGACCCGCGCCGCCGACCAGACCGGCAAGCTGGCCGGCGCCGCCGCCTCGGCGACCGAACAGACCTCCGCCAACGTCCAGACCGTGGCATCCGCCACCGAGGAGCTGTCCAGCTCCATCGGCGAGATCAGCCGTCAGGTCGGCCAGTCCTCGCAGATCGCCCGCGAGGCGGTGGAGAGCGCCGAACGCGCCAACAGCAAGGTGGAGGGGCTGGCCGGCGCGGTGGAGCGCATCGGCGCGGTGGTCGAGCTGATCAACTCCATCGCCAGCCAGACCAACCTGCTGGCGCTGAACGCCACCATCGAGGCCGCCCGCGCCGGGGAGGCCGGCAAGGGCTTCGCCGTGGTGGCGAGCGAGGTCAAGGCGCTGGCCAACCAGACCGCCAAGGCGACCGAGGACATCGCCGCCCAGGTCTCCAACATCCAGAGCGAGACCGCGCAGGCCGTCCAGGAAATCCAGGGCGTCGCCCGCGTCATCGGCCGGGTCAACGACGTCGCCACCTCCATCGCCTCGGCGGTCGAGCAGCAGGGGGCCGCGACCCGCGAGATCAGCCGCAACATCCAGCAGGCCGCCCAGGGCAGCCACGAGGTGTCGACCAGCATCGGCGGCGTGAACACCGCCGCCGGACAGAGCGGCAAAGTCGCCTACGAAGTGCTGGAATGCATCCGCGAGCTCTCGGTCCGCACCGAGGGTCTGCGCGGCGAGGTCCACCGCTTCCTGACCCAGGTGCGCGCCGGCTGACGGCGCGAACGGAAAGGCCCGCCGATCGGAGGAAGCATGTCCCCCGATCGGCGGGCCACCGCGACACCGAAAGCCAATCGCTCGGACGCCGGTCAGGCCGCCCGGCCCGGGATGTCGAGATCGAGCAGGGCCGAGGCCAAACACTTGCCGTGGGCGTCGAGCGCCAGCGACCGGGTGACGCCGCCGCCCAGCGCCTTTTGCATCACGAAGTTCAGCGCGCCGATGCTGGGGACGGTGTAGCGCACCACCTCGCCATGCACGACCTCGGCGAACAGCGCCTTCACGCGCTCCGGCGTGACCGCGGCCTCGATCAGCGGATAGTCGGCCTCGTCGAAGACGATGACCGAGATGTTGGAGATGTCGCCCTTGTCGCCGGTGCGGGAATGGGCGATGTCACGGAGTTTCATGTCAGGCCTCCACATGGTCGACGGCAGGTTTCGCCAGGGCACGGGGCAGCAGGGCCGACAGCATGGCCACCACCTCCTTCGCCGACTTGGTGGCGCCGCCGCCGCTGGCCGGGCCGTTGGTGTAGAGCGTCTCCACCTCGTTGCCGATGCGCACCGCCTCGGCCATGCTGTCGGCGCGCCCCACCACGCGGACGCGGACCTCGTAGGGCTCCTGTTCCCCGGCGGTCGAAAGCGCGTCACCATGGATGGAATCGATGCCGATCAGGTCGAAGCGCAGCTCGGTCGCGCGCACGCCGGTCAACTCCAGCCGCTCGCGCACGATCTCCAGCGCCAGCCGCCCGCGGGCGACCGCCCCCGGCCCGGCATAGGAGATCTGCCCCTCGCCGATGTAGCTGTCGAGATAGCCGACCGAGACCTTCAGCGTGTCCGGCCGCTTCCTCCCGCTGGCGCCGGCGACCCGCACACGGTCCGGCCCCTCCTGGGCGAAGGTGACGTGCGAGAAGTCGGCGACCACGTCGGGGGTAACGTAGGCTGACGGGTCGTGGATCTCGTAGAGCAGCTGTTCCTTGCAGGTCGCGGTGGTCACCGCCCCGCCGGAGCCGGCGACCTTGGTGATCACCGCGCTGCCGTCCTCCGCCACCTCGGCGATCGGAAAGCCCAGCCGGGCCAGCCCGGCGACGTCCTTGACGCCGGGATCGGCGAAATAGCCGCCGGTGACCTGTCCGGCGCATTCCAGCAGATGGCCGACCGCGGTGCCCTTGCCCAGCCGGTCCCAGTCCTCCATCGACCAGCCGAACTCGAAGATCTGCGGGGCGAGGAACAGGGCGGGATCGGCGACGCGGCCGGTGATCACCACGTCGGCGCCGGCCCGCAGCGCCTCGACCAGCGGCGCCGCTCCCAGATAGGCGTTGGCGGAGACCAGCCGGTCGGCCAGCTCTGCCACCGGGGCGCCGGTCTCCTCGATGCGGTGGCCGCCGGAGACCAGTGTCTCCAGCACATCGTCGCCCGACACCGCGGCGATCTTCAGCCCCTCCAGCCCGAGCGAGCGCGCGATCTCGCGGATCTTCGCCGCCCCGGCCGCCGGATTGGCCGCCCCCATGTTGGTGACGATGCGGATGCCCCGGCTGTGGCAGGGCTCCAGCACCGCCCGCATGCGCGCTTCCAGCAGCGGGTCGTAGCCTTTGGCCGGATCCTTGCGCTTGGCGCCCTGGGCGATGGCGATGGTGCGCTCGGCCAGGCATTCGAACACGAGATACTGGATATCGCCCTGTTCGGCCAGCTCGACCGCCGGTTCGATGCGGTCGCCCGAATAGCCGGCGCCCGACCCGATACGGATGCTTTTCATGATGTGCTCCTGTCTTGCGGATGCCCGGAGGTCAGAACGGAATGACGCCCAGGACCGCAGCGGTGACGGTCATCACCACCGACGCCGCGAAGAGGAAGGGAATGGAGAATTTCTGGTGTTCGCCGAGGCCGATGCCGCACAGCCCGACGACCAGGAAGGTGGCGGGGGTCAGCGGGCTGACCGGGAATCCGACGGTCATCTGGCCCAGCACGGAGGCCTGCGCGATCTGGATCGGATCGCCGCCCAGCGTCTTGTAGACCTCCGCGATCACCGGCATCATGCCGAAATAATAGGAGTCCGGGTCGAACAGCAGGCTCAGCGGCATCGACAGGATGCCCAGCGCGAAGGGGATGTGCTGCGCCATGTCGGGCGGGACGAAGGCCACGGCGGATTGCGCCATGGCGCTCAGCATCTTGGTGCCGCCCATGATGCCGGTGAAGACGCCGGCGGCCAACAGGATGCTCGCCATCATCAGCGCCGCCTTGGCATGCGCGTCGACGCGGTCCTTCTGCATCTTGACGTCGGGGTAGTTGATCATCAGCGCCAGCACGGTGCCGATCATGAACATCACCACCGGGTCGACCGCCCCCTCGATCATCACGCCCATGATGAAGAGGGTGAGCGCCAGATTGACCCAGAACAGCTTCGGCCGGCGGATCTTTTGCTGTTCGGGCGTCAGCACCCGCGGCGCCGGTCCCGCCGCGGCGGCACTGCCTGCACCCATGGCGCCAACCGAGCGCGCCTCGCCGGGGGTGAGTGCCGCGACCGACAGGCCGAGGCGGCGTTCCTCGCGCTTGCCGAGCAGATAGGCGACCGCGAAGATGAAGACCAGCCCGACACCCTGCACCGCGATCAGCGGATTGAAGATGTCCGTCACCGGCACCTTCAGCGCCGCGGCCGAGCGGATCATCGGCCCGGTCCAGGGCAGGAAATTGACGCCCGCCGCCATCGACACGCACAGCGCCAGGATGCGCTTGTCCATGCCGAGCCGCTCATAGAGCGGCAGCATCGCCGGAATGGTGACGAGGAAGCAGACCGCGCCCGACCCGTCGAGATGGATCAGCAGCGCCAGCAGCGTCGTGCCGACGGTGATGCGGGCCGGCTTGGTGCCGACCAGCCGCAGGATGCGGTCGATGATCGGGTCCATCATCCCGGCATCGGTGACGACGCCGAAGAAGATGATGGCGAAGACGAACATGCCGGCGGTCGGCGCGATGGCGCGGATGCCGTCGATGATGAACTTGCTCGTGCCGAAGCCGAAGCCGCCGATCAGAGCCGCGATGATCGGTATGGCGATCAGCGCCACCAGGGGCGACATCCGGTTGGACATGATGACCACCAGCAGCACGACGATGGTGGCCAGACCGAGTATGGCAAGCATGGGACCTCCGCTAACCTTGATGTTCTTATTGTTTTCTTCTTGGGCGGACGCATTTTCGCCCCTGATCGGCAAGCCGCTCCCGTTGCCGGACCGTGTCCGGTTTCCTCAAGCGGTTCCGTCTCTGTCCGATGGCAGCGTCCGTGATTGACATGGTACGAACCGCCAATCAGATTAGAGAAATGAATTTGTTGGATTACGGTATTCCGTTTTTTTTATGGGATTTCGGCCATGCTGCAAGGGGTCAGGCACATCAAGGCTTTCGTCGCGGTGGCCCGCCTGGGCAGCTTCACCCGCGCCGCCGCCGAGGTGAATGTGTCGCAGCCGGCACTGACCGTGCAGATCCGCCAGCTCGAAGAGTCGCTCGGCGTCCGCCTGTTCGACCGCAACAAGCGACAGGTCGTGCTGACCCAGGCCGGCCGCGACCTGCTCCCGGCGCTCCAGCGCGTGCTGAGCGAGCTGGAGGCGGTGATGGATGCCGGCCACGATCTGGCCGGGCTGCGGCGCGGCTCGGTATCGGTGGCGACCCTGCCGTCGGTCGCCGCCGGCCTGCTGCCGCTCGCCATCCGCCGCTTCGCCGCCGATCATCCCAACATCGACGTGAAGGTCAGCGACGTCGTCGCCGAGCGGATCATCCAGCTGGTCAAGGCGGAGGAGGTGGATTTCGGCATCGGCAGCCGGGTCGGGCCGGACCGCGACGTCGAGGTGATCGATTTCCTGTCCGACCGCATGTGCGCCTTCTTCCCCGTCGACCATCCCCTGGCCGGACGGCGGCCGCTGCTGCTGAAGGAGGTTGCGGCCTTCCCGCTGATCCTCACCGCCCGCGGCACCAGCGTCCGTTCCCTGCTGGAGCGGGTGTTGGAAAAGGAGGGGCTGGAGATCGGGCTTGCCTGCGAAGCCAACTACATGTCGACGGCAGTCGGCATGGTGCGTGCCGGGCTGGGGATATCGGTGCTGCCCGAATCCGCGGTCGATTCCGCCAACTGCGACGGCATCGCCGTCGAGCCGATCCGCACGCCGGGGCTGGTGCGCCGGATCGGCTTCATCCGCAAGGCGAACCGCTCGCTGTCGCCGGCCGCCGAGCGCTTCACCCAGCTGCTGACCGAGGTTGCGGGCCTGAACCCGCCCCACTTCTCCAGCCTGCCGCCGCGGCCCTGATGCACATCCCCCGATCTGCGCGGCAGAGGCATTCGGCCCAAACGCGCGACAGGAATGCTTGGCCGGAATGCAGGCACGCCATGATTGCACTGCTCAAGATATACTAGTATCCGGATACTCCGGCCGCGCCCTGCGCCGTCCTCCTTCCTTACGTGGCAGTCCTTTCCGATCATGGCCCTCGCCTTCCACATGATGCCGCTCTTCGGCACGATCCTCCTGCTCGCCTCCCGCCGCGTCAGCCTGCTGAATGCCGGACTGGTCGGCATGGCGTTGGCGCTCGCCACGCTGATCGCGGTCCAGCCGTCGTTCGACACGGCGCTCGGGGTGGCGGCAGTCAAGGCGGGCGAAGGGGCGTGGCTGGCGTGGCATGCGATGTCGATCATCGCCGCCGGCCTGCTGTTCCACCGCGCCTTCGAGGCGCGTGGCCTGGATGCCGCCGCCGTCCCGCAGGAGAACCGGCGCCGCGCCGTCTTGGTCGCCTGCTTCCTGGTCGGCCCCTTCGCCGAATCGGTGACCGGCTTCGGCGTCGGGCTGGTGGTCGCCCTTGCCATGCTGCGGCCCATGCGGCTGCCGCCGGTCCATGCTGCCGCGCTCGGCCTGTTCAGCCAGGTGCTGGCCCCCTGGGGGGCGATGGGCGTCGGCACCCGGGTCGGGGCCGAGCTGGTCGGCGTGTCCTTCGCCGAGCTTGGAACGGCGAGCGCCCTGCTGATGGCGGTCGTGCTGCCCTGCCTGCTGCCGGTGTTCTGGGGCCTGATCCACGCGGCGGGGCTGCGCTCCACCCTGCGGGACCGGGCGGCCGACCTTGCGCTGGTCCTGGTGCTGGCCGCGCTGATCTGGGCGACCAACCGGTTCGTCGCGCCGGAACTGGGCGGCGGGCTGGCGACGGGCATCCTGCTGGTGCTGGTGGAAGGGCCGCGGCTGCTGCGCGGCAATGCCGACCTCCGCGGCCTGTTCGCCCGGCTGTGGCCCTATGTCATGCTGGTCGGCGCCCTGATGGCGACGCGGCTGCTGCCGCCGCTGTCCGACTGGACCGGGCGCTGGCTGGTGCTCGACCCGTTCGGCGGGCTCGCCCCGCTGGCCGTGCTGCGCCATCCGGCGACATGGCTGGTGGTGATCGCCGCCATCCTGCTCGCCCGGCTGCCCCAGGGGAAAACCGCCCCGCAGGCCGGCCCCCATGCTGCCGAGGTCGCCAGCGGCGCCCTTCGCGCCGCCCTGGTGCCGATGGCGGCGACGCTGGTCTTCGTCGAGTTCGCCGCCTTCATGGCCGCGTCCGGCGGCGCGGCGATGTTCGGTCAGGCGTGGCGGGAGGTGGCCGGGCATTTCGCCGTGCTGGCGACGCCGGTGTTCGGCGGGGCGGCGGGAATGCTGACTGGCTCCAACACCGCGTCGAACGCCCTGATGATGCACATCCAGCTGAGCCTCGCCGCCGGAAGCGGCCTGCCGCCGATCCTGACCGCGGCGATCCAGACGGTTGCCGGCAGCATCTGCACCATGCTGAACCCCGGCCGCATCGTGCTCGCCGCCGGCCTCGTCGGGCTGGAGAAGGCGGAAGGATCGATCTACCGGCTGGCCTTGCCGATCGGGCTGGCCTCCGTCCTCTCCCTGCTCGCGGTCGTCGTCGTGGCTGCCGGCCTGATGGCGTGGCAGGCGGTGTAACCGCCCTCCCCCGCCCACCCCACTCCCCCGGCAGACCGGGATCCGGACAAAACGAAGCGGGCCATGTGGGACGTCCCACATGGCCCGCTTCCTGATTTCACCTCCCCCAGCCAGGGGATCGGGGAAACCGGACCCTTACTCGGCCGGGGTGGCCATCATCGGAGCCATGGCGGCGCGGGCCTGGAACAGCTCCCGCCACTTCTTCAGCGCGGCGACCAGGATCACGAAGCCCAGCACCAGCATGATGATCGAGATGCCGGCGTTGAAGGGGTTGTAGCCCTTGGCCGCCTTGTTCAGGTAGACGTTGGCGATCATCCAGTAGCCGGCGACGTTCACGGTGACGAACAGGTAGGCCAGCGGGATCAGGCAGGTCAGCATGTAGACCCGCTTCTGCGCCAGCCGCAGGATGATGGTCGCGCCGATGATCAGGCCGACCGAGGCCATCAGCTGGTTCGACACACCGAACAGCGCCCAGACCGAGTTGATGTCGCCCGAGGTCAGCAGATACCCCCAGGCCAGGCAGGCCAGCACGCTGGCGAGGATCGAGCCGGGGACCCAGTCGAGCCGCTTCATCGGGGCATAGACGTCGCCGAGCAGGTCCTGCAGCAGGTAGCGGGCGACGCGGGTGCCGCTGTCGACGGCGGTCAGGATGAACACCGCCTCGAACATGACGACGAACTGGAAGAAGTAGGAGGCGAGGTTGCCGAACCACGGAACGCGGGTGAAGATCTCGGTCATGCCGACCGCGAGCGTCACCGCACCGCCGGTGCGGCCGTAGAGATCGAGGCCGATCTCCTGGCTCAGCCGCGGCAGGTCGACGACGCTCATGCCCAGGGCCTGGAAGGCGGCCGGCGCGGAGTTGATGGCGAAATAATCGGCCGGGTGCAGCGAGGTGGCGGCGATCAGCGCCATGACGCCGACCACGCATTCCGCCAGCATGCCGCCGAAGGCCACCGGACGGATGTCGCTCCACTTGTCGATCAGCTTCGGCGTGGTGCCCGAACCGATGAAGGCATGGAAGCCGGAGATGGCGCCGCAGGCGATGGTGATCGAGATGAAGGGCCAGACCGGGCCGTTCAGCACCGGGCCGCCGCCATGGATAAAGTCGGTCAGGGCCGGGAAGCGGATTTCCGGGTTGATGAAGACGACGCCGACGACCAGCGCACCGAACACGCCGATCTTCATGAAGCTCGACAGGTAGCCGCGCGGGGTCAGCAGCATCCACACCGGCAGGGCGGTGGCGAAGAAGGCATAGACCGGCAGGGCGATCGCCACGGTTTCGGCATGCAGCGTCAGCCACTCGCCGACCATCGTTCCCTGGATGTAGGGGCCGGCGAAGACCGAGGCGGCGATGGCGGCGATGCCGACCTGGGTGGCGCCCTTGGACGAGCCGGTGACCCGCTCATAGAGGCCGAGCGCGATGGCGATCGGGATCGTCATGAACACCGCGAAGGTGCCCCAGGCGTTGCGTTCCAGCGCATGGACGACGACCATCGACAGGCCGGCCATGGTGATGGTGATGATGAACAGCATCGCCAGACCGGTACACCAGCCGGCCACCGGGCCGAGCTCGGCCTTGGCGACTTCGGAAAGCGACTGGCCCTTGTGCTTCATCGAGGCGAACAGCACGACCGTGTCATGCACGGCGCCGCCGATGACGCAGCCGATCAGCAGCCACAGGAAGCTCGGCAGATAGCCGAACTGGGCGGCCAGCACCGGGCCCACCAGCGGGCCGGCGGCGGCGATCGCCGCGAAATGCTGACCCGCATTCACCCACTTCTTGGTGGGCACATAGTTCTTCCCGTCGGCCAGGATATGGGACGGGGTGACTTCCGAATCGTCGGCACGGAGAACCTTGCGCACGAAGAACACGCCGTAAAAGCGGTAGCAGAGCGCAAGAATGCAGAGTGTCGCGATCACAAAGGTTAGGGCGTGATCCATGACGGCTCTCCTGAATAAGGACCTGCCGAAAGGTCTAGGCCGTTCCCGGATGCCCGTGGGGTGGAATGCCGCGAGCGGCAGCCAGGACGTGGCGAGCGGCAGCCGGCGGGGGGCGAGCGGCGCCGCTCAAGCCGCGATGGGCGCCCGCTCCAGGTTGTTGCTCGTCGGGAGTCGGCCCTGCCCTCCCGGCAGCGTCGATTTGCCTGGAGTTTGCCTGCTTCGGACGCACAATAAAAAAAGGCCGGGAGCGTTGGTGCTCACCGGCCTTCCAATCCAGGATGGGATAAAACCGCGTTTACTTGCCGAGCCGCTCACGCAGACGCTGGAACGCCTCACGGGAGGATTGCCGCATCGCAGCCGACAGATCTTCGGGAAGCCGGCCGTCATGAGCAGCGACGAAATCCATGAGGCTCTGCGGAGCCTCCTGGGGCTTTCGCTGTGCTGTGGCCATCTCCGCCTCCTTCTCGGTTACAAGCCAAGTTGTAGTCCTGTGGGATTGATACCACACACAACGCTCCAAGGGTAGGGAGGTTCACACAGGTTCGCGGGTGATCGTCCTTTCTGGTGATCGCCGGCGGTTGTGCCCCCAGTGCCAACGCAAATCGTCAGCCTGATAGATGCAGGACTGCGGATAACCGTGGCTCTCCAGGAAACAGATCGTGGCCTTGAACCGCTCGGGCAGTTCGTTCAGCGGCATCGGTTCCTCGGTCTTGCAAATGATCGTCTGTGGCTGAAGACGGTCGAGAAGACGCTTCGTTCCCTCGTGAAAAAGATCGAGGACAGCCAGCTTCACGTCGAAATGGTAAGTCGCCTTCGCCTTCTTGCGATCAAAGACCATCCAGTCGGTGTCCAGGTCCAGGTCGTAGACATAGATGCCATGAACCAGTTCGTGCCGTCCGTCGCCCATGTCCTGCAAGCCGGCTGCTGCGGAGATGTTCCATTGCAGATCGAGATCCATCGAGATGTCGGTCACACACATATTGTACGGACCGGAATCGACGAAACGGAATTCGTAGGGAGGCGGGATGGAAATCAGCACAGCACACTCCCATCGGTTGCGCTTTCTCCGATTCACTTACCTCATTCGACTGCTTTAAGGGGAGAAAACAATTTCTCACACCAATGTTGCTGAAATACCATACCGCCGATACGCGGGGCATATCGACGATCTGAACCGGCGGGGGGCGAGCGGCGCCGCTCAAGCCGCGATGGGCGCCGTTCGTCCGCTCCAGGCCGCCGCTCGCCGGGAATCGGCCCCTTCCCTGCCCCGGCGGCGCTAGTGTGGGACGTCCCACATCGCCGACACCGCTTCACCCGGAGGCCGCTCCCATGACCACACAACCCGCCCCCTGCCCCCGCACGCCGCTGCGCAAGGCACTGTCCAACCTGCGCCGGCTGTTCAACGACGATTCCTACGACCGCTACCGCGAGGCCCAGGCCCGCCTCGCCCCCGACGAGCCGCCGCTAGACCGCCGGGCCTTCAAGGCGCGCCAGATCCTGATGACGCTTGGGCGCGGCTGCTGCGGCCGGTAGCAGAAGGGTGGCCGGCGGCGTGGCCCACCGCCGGGGGATGCGACCGGCTGCCGCTGCGTTCCGAATAGGCGCGGGTCAGTTCCGCCCCGAACAAGAAGATGACGGCCGAATAATAGACCCACAGCAGGATCAGCACGAAGGACCCGGCGGCGCCATAGACCGTCACCACGCCGCTGGTGGCGATGTAGAAGCCGATCAGCAGCTTCCCCACTGCGAACAGGAATGCATTGGCCGCCGCCCCCAGCCAGACGTCGGTCCAGCGGATGCGGGTGTCGGGCAGGATGCGGTAGATCATCGCGAACAGGCCGGTCAGCACGGTCCAGGACGTCAACATGTCGAGCAACCACAGCAGCGACGGCATCGCCGGCAGATAGCCACCCGCCCACCCGGCCGCCCAACTGCCGACCGCCGCCAGGGCCGCGCTGACCACCAGCGAGACGATCAGCAGGAAGCCGATGGCGCCGATCAGCGCCAGTGCCTTCAGGCGCACCCGCACCAGCCAGGTGATGGTCGATTCCTGCGGCGCCTCCACCTTCCAGATCCGGTTCAGCGCGGTCTGGAGTTCGACGAAGACGGTGGTGGCGCCGACGACGATGGTGCAGAGGCCGACGATGCTCGCCAGGATGCCGGTGTCGCGGTTGCCGGCCCGCGCGATCAGATCCTGCACCGTCTGCCCGGCATCCCGTCCGATCAGCGTCGACAGCTGATCGACCAGCGCGCCCCGCGCCGCCTCGTCGCCGAACACCAGCCCGGCGAGCGCGATGACCAAGATCGCCAGCGGCGCCAGCGAAAAGATGGTGTAGAAGGCGATCGACGCGGCCATGCTCATGGCGTCATGGTCGATCCAGCCATAGGCCGCATCGACTACGATGCCCCATCCCCGCCGCAAGGCTCCCATCGCCGCCTCCCCTCCGGTCCATGACGTTACGGTCCGTGGCTGGGATAACGCCCGGCGCGGCCATTCGGTCATGGCCGCCGGCCAGGGGGAACAAATTTGCCGCCTGCGCCTACCCGTCCTCGCCGGTCCATGATAGGAATTGGCCCTCCACCCCGTCGGCCGTTGCCGGCCGACGGGGTGGAGATGAAACAATGGAACGGAACGCCGGACACTGTTTCACCCGGTTTCAAACGTTCCATTCAACCCAGGACGGGAGCGCAACCGGTGTCGCAGAAGGTGATCGGCCTGATCGGGGGCATGAGCTGGGAAAGCTCGGCCGAATATTACCGCATCGTCAACGAGCAGGTCCGCGACCGGCTGGGCGGCCTGCGCTCGGCGCGCTGCATGATGTGGTCCTTCGACTTCGCCGAGATCGAGGCGTTGCAGCATGCCGGCCGCTGGGACGACGCCACCGCCCTGATGGTCGACGCCGCCCGCCGGCTGGAGCGCGGCGGCGCCGATTTCCTGCTGATCTGCACCAACACCATGCACCGGATGGCGGCCGACGTGCAGGCCGCCGTCGGCATTCCCCTGCTGCATATCGCCGATCCCACCGCCGACCGCATCCGCGCCGCCGGCCTGCGCCGGGTCGGGCTGCTCGGCACCGCCTTCACCATGGAACAGGACTTCTACAAGGGCAGGCTGGCCGACCGGCACGGGCTGGAGGTGTTGATCCCGGAGGAGGCCGACCGCGCCACCGTCCACCGCATCATCTATGACGAGCTGGTCCAGGGCCGCGTCGAGCCCGCCTCCCGCCAGGCCTACCGCGAGGTCATCGCCCGTCTGGTCGAGCGTGGGGCCGAGGCGGTCATCCTCGGCTGCACCGAGATCATGCTGCTGGTCGGGGCGGAGGACAGCGCCGCTCCCCTCTTCGACACCACGGCGATCCATGCCGAGGCCGCGGTGGAGCTGGCGACCGCCGGCATGTGATGGCCGGGATGTGACGGTGCTCAGCCCATCCCCAGCCGTTCCTTCAGCGCGCCCAGGAAGCGCCGGCTGACCGGAACGCCGTGCCCGCCGGTGGTGAGGATTTCCGCCAGCCCGCCATCGGCGAAGCGGATTTCCCGGATGCGGTCCGGATTGACCAGATGCTGGCGGTGGCAGCGGAACAGCGGGCTCTTTTCCTGCAGGGTATGCAGCGTCAGCTCGGTGAAGCGCTCCTGCCCGTCCTCTCCCACCACATAGACGCCGGCCGGGCGGGAAACCACATACTCGACGTCGGCCAGCTTCATCAGGGTGATGCGGTTGACGCCGGTGCAGGGGATGTGGCGCAGCTCGGCCGCTCCCGGCAGGACGCGGACATCCTGCTGCGGGGCCTGCTGCCGGCGCAGCCGCTGCAGGGTCTTCTCCAGCCGCGCCGGGTCGGCCGGCTTCAGCAGGTAGTCGAAGGCATGCTCCTCGAAGGCCTGGACGGCATACTCGTCATGGGCGGTCAGGAAGACGATGCGCGGCATGCGCTCGGGGTCGAGCATCCCCAGCATCTCCAGCCCGCTGACCCGCGGCATCTGGATGTCGAGGAAGACCACGTCGGGCGCCTGCCGGTTGATGGCGCCGATCGCCTCGATGGCGTTGGCGCATTCCCCGGCGATGCGGATGTCGGCGGATTCCTCCAGCATCCGGCGCAGCTCCTCGCGCGCCAGCGGCTCGTCGTCGACGATCAGGACGGTCATCATGGCAGGGGGCATCAGGGTCGGGCCATCATGGGTGGAGCCATCATGCGGGTACGGTTTCTTCCAGGGGCAGGCGCAGGGTGACGCGGGTGGACCGGTCGGGATCGCAGGCGACCGTGACGCCGAAGGCTTCACCGTAGCGGTTGCGGATGCGGCGGTCGACGATGGTCATCCCCAGCCCGTCGCCGCCCGGCTTCGCCTCGTAGAGGCCTGCATTGTCCTCCACCGACAGCAGCAGGTCGCCGCCCTCGCGCCGGGCTGCGATACGGACCTCCCCGTCGCCCAGAAGCTGGGCGGTGCCGTGCTTGATGGCGTTCTCGACCAGCGGCTGGAGCGAGAAGGCCGGCAGCCGGGCATGGCGCAGCTCGTCCGGCACGTCGATCTCCACCTTCAGCCGGCCGGTGAAGCGGGCCAGCTCGATCTGCAGATAGGCGCTGACATGCTCGATCTCGTCGTTCAGCGTCGCGGTTTCGCTGGGCCGCTTCAGGTTCTTGCGGAAGAAGGTCGACAGGTTCTGCACCAGCTGGCGCGCCCGTTCCGGGTCGTTGCGGATGACGGCGGAGATGGTGTTCAGCGCGTTGAACAGGAAATGCGGGTTGACCTGCGCATGCAGCAGCTTGATCTCCGACTGGGCGAGCAGGGCCTTCTGCTGTTCGTAGCGGCCGGCCAGGATCTGGTTGGACAGCAGCCGGGCGACACCTTCGCCGAGCGTGCGGTTGATGGTGGAGAAGATCTTGGTCTTCGGCTCGTACAGTTTGATGGTGCCGATCACCCCGCCATCCTCGCCGACCAGCGGGATGACCAGCGCCGCCCCCAGCCGGCAGGTCGGGCTGATCGAACAGCGGTAGGCCACCTCGTTGCCGTCGGCATAGATGACCTGGTTGTTGGCGATCGCCTGATGGGTCTGGCGCGAGCTGATCGGCGTGCCGGGCAGATGATGGTCGTCGCCGATGCCGATGAAGGCCAGCAGCTTCTCGCGGTCGGTGATGGCGACGGCGCCGACGCCGGTCTCCTCATAGATGATGCGGGCGACGCGGGTGCTGTTGGCGCTGTTGAAGCCGCCGCGCAGCACGCCGTCGCAGCGGGCGGCGATCTTCAGCGCCTTGGCGGAGAAGGCACTGGACTGCTTCTCGTCCAGCACGCGGCGCTCCAGCAGGATGCGCATGAACAGCGCCGCCCCCAGCGTGTTGGCGACGATCATCGGCGCCGCCACCACCTCGACCAGATGCACCGCCGCCTCGAACGGCCGGGCGACCGCCAGGATGATCAACATCTGGACCACCTCGGCGACGAAGGTGACCGCACCGACGCGCAGCGGGTTGAACAGCGGTTCGATCCGCCCCTGGCGCACCATGTGGCGATGGACCAGCCCGCCGATCAGCCCCTCCGCCATGGTCGAGATGGCGCAGGCCAGCGCCGACATGCCGCCCAGCGAATAGCGGTGCATCCCGCCGGTCAGCCCCACCGCCAGCCCGACCGACGGCCCGCCGAAGATGCCGCCCAGCACCGCGCCGATGGCGCGGGTGTTGGCGATGCTGTCGTCGATGTGGAGACCGAAATAGGTTCCCATGATGCAGAAGATCGAGAAGATCACATAGCAGGCCAGCTTGTGCGGCCAGCGCACCGTCACATGGGTCAGCGGCAGGAACAGCGGCGTCCGGCTCAGCAGATAGGCGATCACCAGATAGACGCACATCTGCTGGAGCAGCGAGAGGATCAGGGTGATGGGCTCGACTGGCATGGCGGCATTCCCGGCAGCGGCCCCGGCAACGGCTGTGGAAACGACTGCGGAGATCGGGCCGGCGCTCGCCCGTATCCTACATCAGCCCGCCGCCGCCTTCGATGGGACATCCTTGCATCCCTGGTCGGGACTTCCACGCCCGGCCGTTACCGCCGCGGGGCAGGGTGGTGCAGGAGGGCCAGCGACGGGCTGACCGCTTGGCGCATCGCCGCGTCCCATTCGCTCATGGTGACGAAGCGGTAGCCCCGGCGCCCGCCCTCCTCCAGGATCGCCGGCAGCGCCGCGACCGAGGCTGCCTTGGTGCTGTGCATCAGGACGACGGCGCCGGGGGCCAGCCGCTCGGTCACCCGGCGGCGGATGATATCGGTTCCGGTGTCCTTCCAGTCCTGGCTGTCGGCGGTCCACAGCACCGTCGCCATGCCGTGGTGGCGGGCCAGCGCCGCCAGCGCGTCGTCGACATCGCCATAGGGTGGCCGGAACCAGGCTGCCCGCACCCCGACCGAGGCCAGCGCCGCCTCCGCCTGGGCCAAATTCCATTCCCGCTGTGCCGGCGGCAGGTCGGTGGTCATCGGGTGGGTCTGGGTGTGGCTGCCGACCTCGTTGCCGGACGCGGCGACCAGCCGGGCGACGTCGCGGTGCGCCGGGATCTTGGCGCCGATGTAGAAGAAGGTCGCCTTGGCCCCATGCTCGCGCAGGATGTCGAGGATGCGCGCGTCGTTGTCGTCCGGCCCGTCATCGATGGTCAGCGCCACCACATGGGTCTCCGGCCGGCGGAGATCGACGTCGCCGAGCGCCAAGTCCGATCCGGGGATCAGATGCCGGGTCTCGAAGGGCGCCGCGCCATGGGTGGCGGCATAGCTGCGCTGCCCGGCGAGGGCGGAGGCCGACAGAAGCGGGCAGGGCAGGGCGAGCAGCGAGGCCGCCAGCCCGAGCGGCAGGACGGCACGGCGGAAGAGACTGATCATCGACGGCACACGCGAAAGATCGGGCCAGCACTCCCCGAACGGGGTAGGCCGGACGGAGCGCGAGCTTTGCGCCGGCCATCGGCCACGGACAAGCGGTTTCTCGGAAACTCAGCGAGGCTGGAAGCGCGCCTGGGTTCCCTCCCCCGCCCAGCTATCGCACAAAGCTATGCTTTGTGCTGACGCGACAGGCGGACCATAGGTCCGCTGAGAGCGGGGGAGGGTCAGGGTGGGGGCAGCAGCGCCCCCATGCTCATCCCCCGAACGCCCCCTTGTGCGCCTCGCGCAGCAGGGCCTTCTGCACCTTGCCCATGGCGTTGCGCGGCAATTCGTCCACGAACACCACCAACTTCGGCACCTTGAAGTTGGCGAGCTGCTCCTTGCAGGCGCGGATCACCGCCGCCTCGTCCAGCACCGTGCCCCCAGCCCCGGCATCCGGCCGCCGCACCACCGCCGCCACCGCCTCGCCGAAATCGGGATGCGGGACGCCGATCACCGCGGACTCCACCACCCCGTCGATGGCGTCGATCACCGTCTCGACCTCCTTGGGGTAGACGTTGAAGCCGCCGGTGATCACCAGATCCTTGGCCCGGCCGATGATGTGGACATAGCCGCGCCCGTCGATCCGGCCGACGTCGCCGGTGATGAACCAGCCGCCGGGGCGGAACTCCTGCGCCGTCTTCTCCGGCATCCGCCAATAGCCGGAAAAGACGTTCGGCCCCTTCACCTCCAGCACGCCGACCTCGCCGTCCGGCACCGGCCCGCCGGTCTCCCCGTCGGCCACCCGCAGCGACACCCCGGGCAGGGGGAAGCCGACCGTGCCGGGGATGCGCTCCCCGTCGAGCGGGTTGGAGGTGATCATCCCGGTCTCGGTCATGCCGTAGCGCTCCAGGATGGCGTGGCCGGTGCGCGCCTCGAACTCCCGGTGGGTGTCGGCCAGCAGCGGGGCGGAGCCGGAGACGAACAGCCGCATGTGCGCCGCCGCCTCGCGCGTCAGCCGCGCATCGGCCAGCAGGCGGGTGTAGAAGGTCGGAACCCCCATCATCACGGTCGCCCGCGGCAGCAGGCGGAACACGGCGTCGGCGTCGAACTTCGCCAGGAACAGCATGGCGCCGCCGTTCATCAGCACGCAGTTGGTGGCGACGAACAGCCCATGGGTGTGGAAGATCGGCAGGGCATGCAGCAGCACGTCGCCGGGCCGGAACCCCCAATATTCATGCAGCGTCGCGGCGTTGGAGGACAGGTTGCGGTGGCTCATCATCGCCCCCTTGGACCGCCCAGTGGTGCCGGAGGTGTAGAGGATCGCCGCCAGATCGTCCGACGCGCAGGGCACGCTGTCGAAGTCCGGATCCAGCCCGGCCGCCCGGTCCGCCAAGCTGCCGTCACCGCCTGCGCCCAGCGTCAGCATAGTGCCGACGCCGGCCGACGCCGCGGTGCCGGCCAGCGCCGCCGCAGTGGCCGGGGCGCAGACGAACACCCGCGGTTCCGCATCGCCCAGGAAATAGCCGACCTCCGCCCGGGTGTAGGCGGTGTTCAGCGGCAGATAGGCCGCCCCGGCCCGCAGGCAGGCCAGATAGAGGAAGACCGCCTCCGCCGACTTCTCCACCTGCACGGCGACACGGTCGCCCTTGACGACGCCGAGACCGGCCAGCAGCCGGGCATAGCGGCCGCTGATGTCCAGCAGGTCGCGGTAGCTGTAGGACCGCCCGGACTCGAGTTCGATGAAGGGCGCGTCGGCATCGGCGGGAAAGCGCGCGGCCAGGATGTCGAAGAAGTTCTCGGTCATGTCGATCGGGTCCCTGCGGAGCGGATTCATCATCATATACCGGCTTTCGCCCCGATCTCCCGCACCAGATCGACCAGCGCCCGCAGCCCCGTCGGCAGATGGCGCCGGCCGGAATAATAGAGGCAGAGGCCGGGAAAGGGCGGCGTCCACTCCTCCAGCACGCGCACCAGCCGCCCGGCCGCCAGGTCCTCGGCGACCTGCCATTCCGTCACATAGGCCAGCCCGATCCCGGCCCGCGCCGCATCCAGCATCAGCAGGGAATCGTCCAGGATCAGCGGCCCGGCTCCGTCGATGGCGACCGCCTCGCCATGGCGCTCGAACTCCCAGCGATAGAGGCTGCCGCCGGGCATGCGGCTGCGGATGCAGCGGTGGCGGGCAAGGTCGGCCGGCGTCGTCGGAATGAAACTGTCGGCGAAATAGCCGGGCGAGCCGACGACGGCGAAGCGCAGCTCCGGGCCGAGCGGCACCGCGATCATGTCCTGCGGCACCAGCTCCGCCAGCCGGACGCCGGCGTCGAATCCCTCCAGCACGATGTCGACCAGCCGTCCTTCGGTGACGATGTCGACGGTCATTTCCGGATAACGGCGCAGAAACTCCAGGACGACCGGCTGCATGATCATCCGCGCCGCCCCGGCCGAGCTGTTGATCCGCAGCGTCCCGCTCGGGGTGGCGCGCTGGCCGGCCAGCCGGTCGAGCGCCGCGCGGATGTCCCGCAGGGCAGGGGCGGTGTCGGCGACGAACCGCTCGCCCGCCTGGGTCGGGGCGACGCTGCGCGTCGTCCGGTGGAACAGCCGCACCCCCAGCCGCGCCTCCAGCGCCGCCACTGCATGGCTGAGGGCGGAGCGCGACACCCCGAGTTCGACCGCCGCGGCGCGGAAGCCGCGATGCCGGGCAACGGCATGCACCGCTTCCAGTTCGGACAGCCCGGTCGTCTCCATTGTCCCGCTCCCTTCACCGCCTCATGCAGGATTGTCCATCTTATTCGATCGATGGCCAGGCGCTACCTGGAAGGCCAGCCCAATCGCTCCGGTTTGGAAGGCCCCCATGCGCATCATCGACACCATCTATATAGACGGCCGCTTCGTCACCCCGCACGGGACCGAGCTGTTCGACCTGCACAACCCGGCGACCGGCGCGGTCACCGGCCAAGTCCGCCTTGCCGACGCGGAGGACGCACGCGCCGCCATCGCCGCAGCCAAGCGCGCCTTTCCCGCCTTTTCCCGCACCGGCAGGGCGGAGCGGATCGCCATGCTGCACCGCCTGCGCGATGCCGTCGCCGCCCGCCGTGCCGACCTGCTCGACGCGGTGATCGATGAGTACGGCGCGCCGGTCTCGCGCGCCGGCTTCATGGTCGACCACCCGGTGAGCCTCTTCAGCGACACCGCGGAGCTGCTGGCCGACTATCCCTTCGTCCGGCGGATGGGAACCTCCCATGTCAGCATGGAGCCGCTGGGCATCGCCGGGCTGATCACGCCCTGGAACAGCAATGCCGGCTTCATCTGCGGCAAGCTCGCCGCCGCGATCGCCGCCGGCTGCACCGCGGTGATCAAGCCGAGCGAGATGAGCGCGCGCCAGACACAGATCGTGACCGAAGCGCTCCATGCCGCCGACCTGCCGCCGGGCCTGTTCAACATCGTCACCGGCCGGGGCGATCCGGTCGGGGCCGAGATCGCCAGCCATCCCGACGTCGCCAAGATCTCCTTCACCGGCTCGACCGCGACCGGCAAGGCGATCCTGCGCGCCG
Organism: Azospirillum thiophilum; assembly: GCF_001305595.1. Classification (NCBI taxonomy): domain Bacteria; kingdom Pseudomonadati; phylum Pseudomonadota; class Alphaproteobacteria; order Rhodospirillales; family Azospirillaceae; genus Azospirillum; species Azospirillum thiophilum. The sequence goes on along the minus strand of NZ_CP012406.1, from coordinate 464,179 downwards.
CCGCCGACACCCTGAAGCGGGTGACGCTGGAGCTCGGCGGAAAGTCGCCGACGATCATCCTCGACGACGCCGATCTGGCGCAAGCGATCCCGCTGGCGGTCAATGCCGCCTTCATGAACAGCGGCCAGGCCTGCATCGCCGGCACCCGCCTGCTGGCACCGCGCAGCCGCCTCGCCGAAATCGAAGCGCTGGCCCGGACGGCGGTCGAGGCGGTGCGGGCCGGCGACCCGCGCGATCCCGCCACCGATGTCGGCCCGATGGTCAGCCGGACCCAGTGGGAGCGTGTCCAGCGCTACATCCGCATCGGCATCGAGGAGGGCGCCGAGCTGCTGGCCGGCGGCGAGGGTCGGCCCGACGGCACCACCGGCTGGTTCGTGCGTCCGACCCTGTTCAGCGGCGTGCGCAACGACATGACCATCGCGCGCGACGAGATCTTCGGCCCGGTCCTCTCCATCATCGCCTACGGGGACGAGGAGGAGGCGGTCGCCATCGCCAACGACACCATCTATGGCCTGCAGGCCTATGTGCTGTCGGGCGACACCGCCCGCGCCCGCCGCATGGCCGAGCGGATCGTCGCCGGGCGGGTGCTGGTCAACAGCCTCGCCCACGATCCGAAGGCGCCGTTCGGCGGCTTCAAGCACTCCGGCATCGGCCGCGAGTATGGCAGCTTCGGCCTGGAAGCCTTCCTGGAGCCGAAGGCGATGCTGGGGGCGGACGCCTAAACGTCCGCATCCACCCCGGCCAGGATGGCGTCGATCTCCGCCCGCAACCGCAGCAGCTGCTCGCGGTTGTCGGGGTCGAGGTGGCGGCGCTGCTCGCGCACCACCGCGACGTCACGAAGGATGCGCTTCACGCTGGCCCGCAGCGCCCGCGCCGCCTCCTGCGGAGCGGTATCCTCCTCTCCGTCGTCCGCAACGGTCTCGCGCGGCCCGCCCTGGGCGTGGTCGCGCTTGGCCTGCCGGACCGCCTTGACGCTGGCACCCTCCTTGGCCCGCTGCCACAGCCCGGCATGCAGCTCCGCCGGAGCGGCGGCGATCTCGATCATCACCGAGCGGGAGACATGGGCGAAGCCCGCCGCATACTCGTCCCTGATCTCGTCCGGCAGGGTCAGGATCGCCAGCAGCTTGGTGACGTCGGTACGGTCGCGCCCGACCACGGCGGCCAGCTCATCATGGGTGTAGCCGTGCTTGTCGATCAGCCGCCCCAGCGCCATGGCGTATTCCACCGCGTTCAGGTCGACACGCTGGACATTGTCGATCAGCCCGATCTCGTCCGGATCGCCGGAGGTCAGGATGGCGAAGACCGTCCTGCGGCCCAGCATCTCATGGGCACGCACCCGCCGTTCGCCGCCGATCAGCAGATACTCGCCCTGGGGCAGGGGGCGCACCAGGATCGGGTTCTGCAACCCGTGCCGCTCGATGGAGGAGGCGAGGCTGCGCAGTTCCGCCTCGTCGAAATGGCGGCGCGGCTGGTCGGGGTTGCGGTGGACGCGGTCGAGGTCGAGCTCCACCACATGGGGAAAGCCGGCCGAGGTGCCGAACAGCCGGTCGCTGCCCACCGTCAAGCCGCCGCTCAGCCCGCCGGCCATCCCGCCATCCGCAGCCGGAGCGGTGCCGAGCAATTCGCGGGTCTTGCGTTCGAACTTACGCGACATGGGCGGTCTCCCGGCGCTGGGCATAGTCACGGATCTGGCGGGCCACCTCGTGGAAGGTCTCGGCCCCCGGGGCCTTGGGATCGCCGGCCAGCGTGATCATGCCGGCCGCCGCCGCCTTGCCATAGACGGTGGCGCGCGGGATGGGCGGGAAGACCGGCACCTGCCCGGCATAGGATTCGTGCAGCTCCTGCAGGGTGGCACGGTCCTGGGTCAGCCGGTCGTTGTACATGGTGGGGATGATGCCGGCGATGCGCAGGCCGGGATTCACCCGGCGGCGGATGCGGCCGATGGTGTCGACCAGCCGCTTGACGCCCAGCAGGGCCAGCGCCTCCGTCTGCACCGGCACCACCACCAGCTCGGCCGCCGACAGCGCGTTGGCCGTCACCAGCCCCAGGTTCGGCGCACAGTCCATCACCACGAAATCATAGGCGTGGCGCACCTCCTCCAGCTTCTCCCGCAGGATCAGCCCGCCGGTGGAATCCGCCGCCAGCTCGACGTCGGCGTCGGCCAGCGATAGCCCGGCAGGGACGAGGTCCAGCCCGCTTTCCGTCGTCGGCATGATGACCGAGGTCAGCGGCTCTTCGGAGCGCAGGACGTAATAGAGTGTCTTGCGCTGCTGCTCCAGCGCGACGATGGCAGCGTTGCCGACGCCGACATGGACGGTGGCGTTGCTCTGCGAATCGCAGTCGATCAGCAGCACCCGGGCGCCGCCGTCCGTCAGGGCATAGGCGAGGTTGACGGCGGTCGCGGTCTTCCCGACGCCGCCCTTCTGGTTGGCGATGGCCAGGAAGGTGGCCGACCGCGGCTTCTCGTCGGTCCGCTGGCGCATCAGGAAATCCACCAGCTGCTGCGGGATGCGCTCCGCCCCGCTTTCCCAGCGGCTGATCCGCGCCTTGGTGTAGCTGCGCCCGAGTTGCGCGTTCAGCCAGTCGGCGAACTGCGTCTGGTTCTCCCCGCGGCGCTCGCGCAGCTGGCGCATGTCGTCGCCCACGATCGACAGCATTCCGATGTCCCCCTCCTGTCCGGTGCGGCGGAGTCTGAGCAAGTTGCCGGAACTTTGTCAATGGAGCCCCATGGGAGTTGCCACAACAATCACCGTGCCGCCTGCCCGATGCAGCGCGCGTCCTGCGCCGGTTCCGACGCGCCGGCCGTCGCATCGTCCCGCACATCGGGGCTGATGGTCACGATCACCGCCACCGGGCCGAGATGAATGGTCAGCACCTCATTCACCCGATCCACGGCCGGCTCGTCCAGTAGCAGCGCACGCACGCCGCGAACCAGATCGGGGAGGGCGGATTCGTCGATCAGCAGGCTCTTCGTCTCATAGGCGAGGAAGGTGGCGGCGATGACCAGCGCCACCCTGAAGGTCCAGAAGTTAAGCTCGCGCGCGTAACCGAACGGGTGACGTTCGTCCTGCAGTCGCTTCGACCGCTTCAGCCCGGCCAGCATCGACGCCTCGTTGCCGGTGTCCACCAGAGAATGGACGGCCTCGCTCAGCATGGAAGCGCTGCCGGTGAAGGGCGCAGCCCCGAACCTGGTGACGGTGATCGCCAGATTGGCCGCGATGGCGACGACACCCACCGTTCACCTGCTCTCCCTCCGATCCCAGGGCCGAATCCGTCGAAGCGTCTTGCGCCATGGCGACTCCTTTCCCGGCGGTTGCGTGCGGGCACAACCCGGCGGCGGCCCGGTTCCATCGCGACCATATGGCTTGAACCTTGGTGACGCCGGGAAGGGGCGGCAGGGGCAGGGCAGAGCCACTGGTTTGAACTTTGGTGACGCCCCCAGCGGCTCCCCAGCCACTCCCAAGCGGCCCCTCAGCAGCATCGACTCGGCGGGACTCATGAACTTTGGTGACGCCGGCCGCCCGCGGGTTTGAACTTTGGTGACGCCCACCGCAGCCAGGCCGCCGATAAGCCTCTTGGGATCGACTCGACAGGCGCCTTGAACTTTGGTGACGCTCCGGCCCCCCCCGTCGCGGTCACCACCGCAAATCCAGGATTCCGGGTGCTCCAAGCACCGAAAGCGAATGACTTGAACCTGGGCATGCCCACCGGCCATCACGCTACGGCACGCGTGTGGCTCGCGAAACCGCCGAAGCTCCCCGATTCTCCGCCGAAAACTTGAACTTTGGTGACGCTGGATCAAGTAACCCACCGAATCGCCGGCTCGAATCGACGCTTCCGGCGTCACTAAAGTTCAAGCCATCACCGCCCGGAATGGCGCGATTCGTCCACAGGCGCCCATTTTTCCCCATGAACTCTAGTGACGCCCTGCTTGAACTGTGGTGACGCGACTCGCGGTTATCCCCTGAACTTTGGTGACGAATCTAATAGTTGGTTTCAAATAGGTTCCAATTAGCCTGCGTCACCAAAGTTCAAATTGCCTTTGGCGCGATCCCGGGTGTTGTATCCGACATGATCGGTCACAAGGTCGTCATACAGAACCCACAGTCAGGGGCTCGCAGTCCGGAGGTCAGCATGGGCAGCATTCACCGTTTGATCGAGACCCACGGACGCGATGGCGCGCTTGCCCTCGTCTCCGACGAGGAACGGCCGCTCATCGACATCGCGGCAGCGGTCCAGGCGGCGGAAAACAGCAAGCTCGGCATCACTTATGCCGGATTCTGCCAGACGGCACTGCCTCACCGCCAGCTTCCCGACGACCAGCATTGGGAACGGCCGGGCCACAAGGTAAAGCTGGTGATCCAGCCCGGCGTGATCGAGGACCGCAACGGCGTCACCCGGCGAATCGGCGTGCCCTATGGCAGCCGGGCCCGCATGATCCTGCTCTATCTCCAGACCCGCGCCATCCAGACCGGGAATCCTGAGGTCGAGCTTGGCGGCTCGATGCATGACTGGCTGAAACGGATGGACATTCCGATCTGCGGCAAGGCCTATCGCGATGTCGAGGATCAGGCCGCGAGGCTTTCCGCCTGCCATCTGACCTTCTTCACCGATGCCGACGGCGGACGGCGGCAGAGCAAGGAATCGATCGTCGCCGACGCCATCCAGTTGCGGCGGCCCGACGACCGCCAGGGCACCCTCTTCACCGACACGGTGCGGCTCAGCGACAGCTTCTTCAAGGCTTTGCGCGAACACCCGGTTCCAGTGGCGGAAGAGGCGCTGAAGGCGATCAGCGGCAAGTCGATGGCGCTCGACGTCTATATCTGGCTGGCCTACCGCCTGCATTCGCTGGACAAGCCGACCCCCATCACCTGGGCGGCCCTGCATGGCCAGTTCGGTGCCGGCTATGCCCTGGTGCGGCAGTTCAAGACCAAGTTCATCCCGAATCTGAAATACGCGCTCGCCGCCTATCCGGACGCCCGGGTGGAGGAATCGGGGGAGGGGCTTATCCTCCATCCCTCGCGCCCACCGATCAACGAACGGGTGATGGCCCGGATCGCTTGACCTGCATCGCTTGAAAAGCGTTTGAACTTTGGTGACGCCGTCCTCCTCCGCCTTCTGAACTTTGGTGACACCCTCCACCGCCTGCGCTGGCCGTCACCAAAGTTCAGGCGCCTGTCTCCCTGTATGGGCGACGTTGCAATCGTCCTTCCCTCCCGGCTTAGCCAACCGCCGTAATCTGTGATAGGAATAATTGCTTTCCTGATCAGGCGAGGGACCCGGACATGACCGGACGGCTGCAACCTTGCAACACCCGTCGTTCCTGTGGCGATTTCCAGCGGGAACCCTGGCTTTCGCGTCTGCTGCATGCCCTGGCTGATAGGGGCGGGCCCTGCGAATGGAACAGTGAAACAGGACCAAAAACCTGTTTCATACTGTTTCAAACGTTCCACTCCCCCTCCGGCCCTCCCTCCGATTGCCTCTCCGATCGCCGGGCACCGAGGGGAGGGGAGCCCGTGCCGCGGCTAGGCCCGTCCAACCGAAACATCGCGCAGATAGGCCCGGGGCAGTCCGCCATCCTTTCCCGGCCCGCCATCCTGCACCGCAAGGGCGAGGGCGGCACGGGCCAGGACAACCAAAAGATCGGTCTGGGTGACCACCCCCAGCAGCCGGCGGTTCTGGTCGACGATCACCACATCATGCGTGTGTCCGTCGGACAGACGGCCGAGCAACCGGAAGACCGGCGTGTCCGGCCCTTCCACCGTCGCCGGGACCATGACGGCGGCGACACGGGCGGTGTTGCGGCCGAGGTCGCCGTGCGACAGCTGTTCATGGCCGACGATACCGGCGACCGCATTTTCCCGGTCCACCACCGGCAGCGTGCGGAATCCATGCTCGATCAGACGGGCGCGGGCGACCTGGGGATGGGTGTCCGGCGTGACCGTGACGACGTCGCGGGACATGACGTCCCGGCAGGTGATGTCGGCATGCAGCCTTTCCAGCGCGTGCAGCTCGGCATTGACCAGCAGGGCGCCCAGATCCTCGCGGCTCACGTCCAGCGTCTCGGCCAGGGTGCGCAACGCGTCGTCGACGTCGCCCTGGGTGATGCCGGGCCGCAGCTGCGGCGGTGGATCGCCGGTGCGGTGGGTGTTGACCGCCTTGTGCGGATAGCGATGACCGGACAGCCGGTGGAACATCAGTCCGGCGGTGAGAAGCAGGACCGAATTCACCGCGACCGGGAAGAAGGCGAACTTGATGCCCATCTCGGTCACCGCCGGGCCGCCCAGCACCGCGGTCAGGGCGGCGGCGCCGCCCGGCGGGTGAAGGCAGCGGGTCAGCGACATGGTGGCGATGGCGAGCGCCACGGCGGCGGCTCCGGCCAGCATCGGGTCGGGGATGATGCTGGCGACCAGCACCCCGACGACCGCCGAGAGCGTATTGCCGCCGACGATCGACCAGGGCTGCGCCAGCGGGCTGGCCGGCACCGCGAACAGCAGCACGGCAGACGCCCCCATCGGCGCCACAAGCACCGGCGCGCTGCTCATGTAGGTCAGCATGTTGCGGCAGAGAAGGCCGGTCGCCGCGATCCCCAACAGCGCACCGCAACAGGCGATCATGCGGTCGCGCAGGGTGGCTCCGGGCAGGATCGGCCGGAACAGGGATTCCCCCCACCTCTTGGCCCGTTCCGCCGTGTTCCGGCGCAAGGCCGCGAGTTTTCCCAAGATCATTCCGCCCATTCCCCCCTGCAATCCATCCGAGGAGCGCCCGCTCGGGCACCGAAGGTGGCCGAGGCTAAAACCTCAACAAAACTTGAGGTCAAGCGGAAAAGGCGCCAGACTGACGGGACCGAGGGTTGCACGGGGAGGGGCTGGGATGCTGTCGCCGGAGGAGTACGACAAGGAGCTGACGGTGGGGGAGGTGGCGCGCCGGTCCGGCGTCGCGGTGTCGACCATCCATTTCTACGAGGCGCAGGGCCTGATCCGCAGCTGGCGCAACCCCGGCAACCAGCGCCGCTTCTCCCGCGACGTGCTGCGCCGGGTGGCGGTCGTCAAGGTGGCGCAGCGGCTCGGCATCTCGCTGGCCTCCATCGCCGATGCGCTCGCCGCCCTGCCGGAGGACCGTTCGCCGACGACCGCCGACTGGCAACGGATGTCGGAGCGCTGGCGGGCTGAGCTGGACGACCGCATCACCAAGCTGGCGAAGCTGCGCGACAATCTGGACGGCTGCATCGGCTGCGGCTGCCTGTCGATCCGCGACTGCCCGCTGCGCAATCCGTGGGATGAGCTGGGCGACGGCGGTGCCGGACCGCGGCTGCTGGATCCGGCCTGATGCCCGCCCCCAAATGGAGGGCCGGGCCGGACTGGGACCGGCCCGGGCCTTCCGGAGGGTCAGTCCACCGTCAGTTCGATGGTGCCCATGGTGCCGTAGCGTGCGACCGAACGGCTGCCCGGCTCGACGAAGACGGTGCCGGTACAGGAGCCGGTCGTAACCACATCGCCGGCATGCAGGCCGTCGAAGCTGCGGGCGCCGACATTGGCCATCCACACCAGCAGCCGGACCGGATCGCCGGCGCTGTTGCCGCCGACCGTCTCCACCTTGGTCTCGCCATTCACCTCCAGCGTCACCGATTCCTTCAGCGGGTCGAGCGAACGCCAGTCGGCGATGGCGGGACCGACGACCAGCGCGCCGTGGTTGAACTGGTCGGCCATGTGGCTCAGCCCGTCCTGGCTGCCGAAGCCGGTGAAGCGGGTGTCGACGATCTCCCAGGCCGGATGGACGGAGGCGACGGCGTCCAGCACCTCCTCGCGCGTGTAGGGCTGCTCACGGGCCGGCAGGTCGCGGTCGAAGCGGTAGGCGATCTCCGCCTCCACACCGATGACCTGGAAGAGCTTGGCCGGCAGGCGGTCGGCCCCGTCGAAGACGGTGGCGGCGTTGATCGGGGCGCGGAAGGGCTCGGCATCGGGGGCGGGGGCGCCGACTTTCCACGCGGTGACGGGCCCCAGACGGCGGGCGACGGCATCCTGGACGGCATAGGCCTCCGCCTTGTCGGCGGGAGGGGTGGTCAATCCGGTCAGCCACTGGCGGGTCTCGCGCGCCGCGATCAGGGACTCGACGGTATCGGTCATGACAATTCTCTGTGGTGGAGGGAAGGGGTTAGGGCGCCGCAGGACTCGCGGACGACCAGCCGGCTCGGCAGGATGATCCGCTCGGGCGGGCCCTGCGGATCGGCGATGCGGCGCAGCAGCAGGCGGGCGGCCTCCTGCCCGATCTGCCTTGCCGACGTGGCGACGGTCGTCAGCCCCGGGCGGCTGAGTGCCGCTTCCGGCACGTCGTCGAAACCGGTCACGGCCAGATCGCGCCCGGCCCGCAGGCCGCGCGCTTCCAGCCCCAGCATCAGGCCGAGCGCCACCACGTCGTTGTAGCACAGCGCGGCGGTGGGAGGCTGCGGCCGATCGAGCAGGGCTTCCGCCGCATCCGCTCCCGCGCGCCGGGTCAGCGGGCAGCGCAGGACCGGTCCTTCCGGCAGCCCGTGGCGCCGCAGCGCCGCGGTGAAGCCGGCATGCCGGCCCGCATAGGCGGAATGGTCCAAGGTGCCGCCGACCAAGGCGATCCGCCGGTGGCCCAAGGCGACGAGATGGTCGATGACCGTCTCCATTCCGACCCCGTAATCGACCCCGGCATAGTCGTGTCCTTCGGCGGAGACGAAGCGCAGGGCCTGGACGCAGGGCAACCGCCATCGGTCCAGCCGGTCGGGCAGGTCGGGCGGCGTGCCGGCGGCGGGGCAGAGGATCACGCCGTCTACATTGTGCTCGCGCATCCGTTGCAGGAAGCGGTCCTGCCGGTCGGGCTGCTCGGCGGTGTTGGCGATGAAGGCGACGTACCCTTCGGTGTCCAGCACGTCGTCCATGCCGGCGGTCAGCTCGGCATAGAAGGGATTGTTCAGCTCGCAGACCAGCAGCCCGACGGTCTGGGTGCGGGCGGCGCGCAGGGTTGCGGCGCCACGGTTGTAGATGTAGCCCAGCGCCGCCATTGCGGCCTGGACACGCTCACGCGTGTCCGCCGCCACCAACGGGCTGCCCCGCAGCACCAGCGACACGGTCGACCGCGACACCCCGGCATGCTCGGCGACCTCCGTCAGGGTGATGCGGCCGCTTCCGGCGGAAGAAATGTCCGATCGCAGGGCCATGGGAGCAGTGACCTATACCACGGCGGTCGGCAGCGGCCGGCCGGCGAAGAAGGCCTCCAGATTGTCGAGCACCAGCTGGCCCATCGCCGTGCGCGTTTCCACCGTGGCGCTGGCCTGGTGCGGCTGGAGGACGACGTTGTCGAGCGCGAAGAAGCCTTCGGGCACGTTCGGCTCGTCGGCGAAGACGTCCAGCCCGGCACCGCCCAGCCGCCCCTCGGTCAAGGCGGCCAGCAGCTCCGGCTCGTCCACCACGCTGCCGCGGGCGACGTTGACCAGGATGCCGTCCGGTCCAAGCGCGTCGAGCATGGCGCGCCCGACCATGTTGCGCGAGGCCGGCCCGGCCGACGCGGCAACCACCAGAATGTCGCTTTCCCGCGCGAGATCCTCGGGCGAGGCGATGAAACGGTAGGCAACATCGCTGCGCGGGTTGCGGTTGGTGTAGGCGATGCCCATGCCGAAGGCTTCGGCGCGCTTGGCGATGGCCTCACCGATGCGCCCCAGCCCCAGGATGCCCATCCGCTTGCCGGTGACCTTGCGGGCCAGCGACAGCTTGCCCTTCGGCCATTGGCCAGCGCGGACGAAACGGTCGCCCGCTGCCATGCGGCGGGAGGCGGCGATCACCAGCCCCATGGCCAGATCGGCGACGTCGTCGGTCAGCACGCCCGGCGTGTTGGTGACGCGCACGCCGCGGCCGCGGGCATGCTCCAGGTCGACCGCGTCGGTGCCGACGCCGTTGATGGCGACGATCCCGAGATTGGGCAGCGCATCGACCACCGCGGGCTTGACGCCGGTCCCACCACCGGTGACGACGGCCCGCACCCGCGGGGCGACCTCTGCGATCAGCCGGTCGCGATCCGGAGCGGCGGACAGGCGGTGGACGGTGTAGGTCGCATCCAGAGCCTGCTCGATGGCGGGCATCATGGGGTCGACCAGCAGGATTTCGGGCTTCATCGCAATGGGTCCTCAGATAAGGCGAAGGGTCCTCAATGGGACAGAATCTGACCGAGGAAACTCCGGGTCCGCTCCGACTTCGGGGCGGTGAAGAACTCCTCGGGCGTGTTCTGCTCGACGATCTCGCCGCGGTCCATGAAGATCACGCGGTGGGCGACCGATTTGGCGAACCCCATCTCGTGCGTCACGCACAGCATGGTCATCCCGTCTTCCGCCAGGCCGATCATGGTGTCCAGCACCTCCTTCACCATCTCGGGGTCGAGGGCCGAGGTCGGCTCGTCGAACAGCATAACCTTCGGGTTCATGCACAGCGACCGAGCGATGGCGACGCGCTGCTGCTGGCCGCCCGACAGCTGGCCGGGATACTTGTCGGCCTGCTCGGGGATGCGGACGCGCTCCAGATACTTGAGGGCGGTGGCTTTCGCCTCGTCCTTGCCGACGCCGCGCACCTTCAGCGGCGCCAGCATGCAGTTCTCCAGCACCGTCAGGTGCGGGAACAGGTTGAAGCTCTGGAACACCATGCCGACCTCCCGCCGCACGGCGTCGAGCTGGCGGTGGTGAGGCCCCAGTTCGACGCCGTTGACGGTGATGCGGCCCTTCTGATGTCGCTCCAGCTGGTTGATGCAGCGGATCAGGGTCGATTTTCCCGACCCGGACGGGCCGCAGATGACGATGCGCTCACCCCGGCGGACTTCCAGGTCGATGTCCTTCAGCACCTGGAATTGATCGTACCATTTCTGGACGCCTTCCATGCGGATGACGACATCCGTGCTCATCGGCTCAGACGCCACTGCCATGGTCTCAACCCTCCACCGGGGAAAATGCGGTTGCCCGAGATCAGGACTTGCCGGCAGTGACCGCCGCCGGCAGATCGGTGCCCAGCCACTTCTGGTGGATGGTGTTCAACTCGCCGTTCTTCTTCACGGTGTCGAGGAAGCCGTTGACCCAGGCCAGCAGCTTGTCCTGGCCCTGGCGCATGGCGACGCCCTGCACCTGGCTCTTCAGGACGAACTTCATCTCGTAATTGGCCTGGGGCGCCATCGCCTTGATCTGCTGCGCCACCACGTTGCTGACGCCCAGCGCGTCGACTTGGCCGGACAGCAGGGCCTGCACCGCGCTGGCATCGTCGTCGAAGCGCATGATGCGGGCGTCCTTCGGTGCCACCGCGCTCAGCGACTGGTCCTGGGTGCTGGCCCGGGCGACGCCGGCGCTCTTGCCCGACAGGTCCTCCGCCTTGGCGACCGGCGACTTCTGCGGCGCCAACAGTCCGATCTCGATGGCGGCATAGGGATCGGAGAAGGCGACCTGCTTGGCCCGTTCCGGCGTGATGCCGAGCGAGGCGACCAGCACGTCCACCTTGCCGGTCAGCAGGTAGGGGATGCGGTTCGGCCCGGTCACCGGCACGATCTCCACCGGCACACCCATGTGCTTGGCCATCAGCTTGGCGACGTCGGCATCATAACCGTCGGGCTTGCCGTCGGCGCTGGTGATGCCGAAGGGCGGGAAGTCGACGAGCATGCCGACGGTCAGCTTGCCTTTGCCCTTGATGTCTTCGACGCTCTGGGCATGGGCCGTCGCGGCAAGGCCGCCGAAAGCGGCAATGGCGGCGGCGGTTGTCAGGGCGCCGGCGACGATCAGGCGGCGGGTGGCGGTGAAGGCCATGGGGTTTCCTCCGTGTATCGGGTGTTTCTTGGGTTTGTCGATTGGTTCAGCGGGACGGGGCGGCATAGCGTGCTTCGAGCCGGGCACTCAGCAGCGACAGCGGCCAGCACAGCGCGAAATACATGGCGGCGACGACGCCGAAGACCAGGAAGGGCTGGAAGGTGGCGTTGTTGACGATCTGTCCGGCGCGGGTCAGCTCGACGAAGCCGATGATGGCGGCCAGCGAGGTGCCCTTGATCACCTGCACCAGATAGCCGACGGTGGGCGGCACCGCGACCTTCACCGCCTGAGGCAGGATGACGTAGCGCATCAGGCCGGGATAGCGCAGGCCGAGCGCCGATGCCGCCTCCCACTGGCCCTTGGGTACCGACTGGATGCAGCCGCGCCAGATTTCGCCGAGGAAGGCGCTGGTGTTCAGCGTCAGGCCGAGCGCTGCGGCGACCCAGGGGCTCATGTCGATGCCCAGCACGGTGGCGCCGAAGAACACCAGGAACAGCTGCATCAGCAGCGGCGTACCTTGAAAGATCTGGATGTAGCCGGTCGCCAGCCAGCGGGCCGGCTTGACGTCGGCGGTGCGGCCGAGCGCCACAAACAGCCCGACGATACCGCCGCCGACGAAGGCGATGGCCGACAGCAGCAGCGTCCACTGCACGGCGCTCAGCAGGAACAGGAATTCGTTGTATCCGAAGACGCGGATCATGCTGTCGCCCTCCTCAGCGCCGGTCGACGGTGTAGGCGAAAGCCAGCCGGTAGATACCGGCGAACAGCGCCGAGAACAGCATCGACAGGACCAGATAGATGAAGGTCACGACGATGTAGATCTCGAAGCTGCGGAAGGTCTGCGACTGGATGTTGTTGGCAACGGACGTCAATTCATCGGCGGAGATGGCCGACACCACGCTGGAACTCAGCATCAGCAGGATGAACTGGCTGGTCAGCGCCGGGTAGACCGTGCGCAATGCCGGCTTCAGCACGATGTAGCGGAAGACCTGGAGTGGACGCAGACCCAGCGCCAGGCCGGCCTCGACCTGACCCTTGTGGATCGATTCGATGCCGGCGCGGATGATCTCGGTGGCGTAGGCGCCGACATTGACCACCATCGCGATGAGCGCCGCCACATCGGGCGACAGCCGCAGACCGACAGTTGGCAACCCGAAGAAGATCAGGAAAATCTGCACCAGGAAGGGAGTGTTGCGGATGATCTCGATATAGGCGTTGATCAGCCAGCGCACCGGCTTCGGGCCGGAGGTCTTGCCGAGCGCGCAGAGGATGGCGACGGCCAGCCCGATGACCATGGCGCTGAGCGACAGCTTGACCGTCAGCCAAGCCCCGTCCAGCAGATAGTCCCAGGACGCGAACACCGCGTCGAATTGAAAGTCGTAGGTCACGGGCGTTCCTCCGCAACCGCGTCGGGCATACCCGTTCGGTGGGCGGGCGCCGCGCGAATTGCCATTGTCCGCATGGCCGTTGTCCGGACTGCGCCCTTGCCAGGGATCGTCCTCCGGATCGCCGGGCTGCCATGGCGGCATCCCGGCGAACTGCTTTGGATACCGTAATTGGATCGATCTAAAAGCGCAATGGAAAATGATCGTGCATGCAATAGTTTGTGTTCGTGATGTTCGCTGTTGCGGCCTGTGCTCGAAGCCGCCGAAACCTTCCGCAACCATCCGCCGTTTCAACGGAACCCGGAGATCATCGCTTTTCCCCGGAATGCCGCTGAAACCGTTGGAGTGCCCCCGGCCATGACCATCGGACCACGCGCCGCCGTAACGGATGCCGCCAGGACGAACATCGGCGCGGTGAGCAGTCTTGTTCCAGCCCGGATGGACCGTCTGCCCTGGGCCCGCTTTCACTGGCTGGTAGTGATTGGGCTGGGAGTCAGCTGGATTCTGGATGGTATCGAGATACAGCTGATCTCCGCCTCGGGCTACAAGGACAGCTTGGGCATGTCGAGTGCGGAGGTCGGGTTTGCCGGCACCATCTATCTGATCGGGCAGGTGGTCGGTGCGCTGGTCTTTGGCCGGTTGACCGACCGTTGGGGACGTAAGCGGCTGTTCATCGCCACGCTGGCGCTCTACCTGATTGCGTCCGGCATCGCCGGTTTCGCCTGGACGCCATGGTTTCTCTATGCTTGGCGTTTCGTGGCCGGGATGGGAATCGGCGGCGAATATGCGGCGATCAACTCCGCCATCGACGAATTGATCCCTGCCCGCTACCGCGGCCGGGTCGACATCGCTGTCAACGGCACCTATTGGGGAGGCGCGATGATCGGTGCGCTCGGCAGCGTCTTCCTGTTGGACCATGCGCTGATCCCGGAAGACATCGGCTGGCGGATCGCTTTCTTCATCGGCCCTCTGCTTGGGCTCGTCATCATCCAACTGCGCCGGCACATCCCGGAAAGCCCGCGCTGGATGGTGACGCACGGGCGGGAGGCGGAGGCGGAGCGTATCGTCGACGGCATCGAGGCCAGCGTGCGCGCGCAGGGAAAAATTCTGACACCAGTGGATCCTGGCCGGTCGATGCGGATCATTCCTGAGGAATCTGTATCGTACAGCCAGCTCGTCGATGTCTTCTTCCGTCAGTATCCGTCCCGGACCATCCTGGGCGTGACGATGATGATCACGCAGTCATTTCTATACAATGCGATCTTCTTCACTTATGCCCTGGTGCTGCAGAATTTCTACCACCTCGATTCCCCGCAGACGGCTCTGTATTTTTTCCCGTTTGCCGCAGGGAACCTGATCGGTCCGCTGCTTCTGGGGCCGCTGTTCGATACGGTGGGGCGGCGTCGGATGATCTTCAGTACCTATCTGCTGGCGGGCAGCGTGCTGCTGGTTTCCGCCTTCCTGTTCCGTCAAGGGGCGCTGACGGCCGACACGCACACTATTTTCTGGTGCGTCTCCTTTTTCTTCGCATCGGCCGGGGCCTCGTCGGCCTATCTGACGGTCAGCGAGATTTTTCCGCTGGAGGTGCGGGCACAGGCGATCTCCTATTTCTTCGCCATCGCCCAAGTGGTGGGCTCGACCGGACCGCTGCTGTTCGGCTGGCTGGTGGGAGAGGGGACGGAGCGTGATCCGCTGTTCTGGGGCTATGTGTTGGGATCGGTCGTGATGATGTTCGGTGGCGTGGTGGCCCTGGTCTATGGCGTGGACGCCGAAGGCAAGGGGCTGGAAGACATCGCCGAACCGCTGACCAAGGCCGACCGTGATCGCCCAGCTTTAGCCCGGCTTCGTTTCCGGCGCCCGCGCGCCGTTCAGGAATAGCCGTACGGCCTGCCGGACATAGCGGTCGAGGTCGGGGATTCCGGGGGCGCTTTCCGGCAGGATCAGGCGCCGGATCAGCAGGTTGCCGGTGACCATGCCGAGGAAGGCCTGGGCGGCGGCAGCCGGGTCCTCGATCCGCAGGACGCCTGAATCGGACAGGCGCTTCAGGTATTCCGCCAGCCGCCGGATGGCGTTTTCCGGGCCGATGCGAAAGAAGGCTTCGGCGATGTCGGGGATGCGGTCGCCTTCGGAGATCAGGATGCGGACGGTGCCGGTCGTTTCTTCATTCAGCAGGGCCGTCACCAGATGCAGGGCGAATGCGGTCAACCCGGCCTCCGGCGTGACGACGCGGTCGTCGGTCTCGGCCGGGGCCAGGCCGGAGAGGATCATGGCGTTGTCCTCCTCCATGATCGCACGGAACAGGCCTTCCTTGTCGCCGAAATGCTCGTACAGCGTGGCGCGGGAGCCGCCGGCCTCGGCGATGATGTCGCTGAGCGTGGTCTTTTCGAATCCCTTCGCGATGAACAGGCGCCGGGCGGCCGTCAGGATCGCCTGACGCCGCGCCAGTCCGCGCGGCCCGACGGTGGGCAATCCGGCAGTGGTTGGCCCGGCGGCGGGGCAGTCCTTGTGGGTGCTGCTGGTCATCCTGCGTATTCCTCCGGCGCGGCGGCGCATGCGGCCGGTTCGTTCGTTTTCGTCTTGCGCCTTGATGCGCACGCTACTGCAGAATGCCGGCGTGGAACAGGCAGCCGGCAAAAGGCGTAAAAAGGACGCAGGGTCCGCTCCGGCGATGGTATCAGCGCGACAGCAGGATCGGTGTGTGGGCCTTGGCCAGCACCGTGCGTGTCGTACCGCCGAAGACGAACTCGCTGATCCGGGGCCGGCCATAGGCGCCCATCACCAACATGTCGGCATCGACCGACCGCGCATGGTCGAGCAGCACGGTGCCGGCGTCCGTGCCAGGGTGCTGTTCCAGCACCACCTCCACCCCGTTGCGGGCTAGATGGCGGGACATGTCGGCGCCCGGGTCGGCACCGAGCCAGCCATTCGGGCGCGCTTCCGGCACCACGACCAGATGGACGATGTCGGCCTCGGTCAGAAAAGGCATGGCGAGAGCGATGGCAGTGGCGGCCTCGCGGCTGCCGTTCCAGCCGACGACGATCCGCCGGCCGATCCGGTGTGACGGCCAGCCGGCCGGCAGCAGAAGGGTGGGGCGGCCGGACGCGAAGATGACGTCTTCCGACAGGCTCAGCATCCGGGCCGGGCGTGTCGGACGCAATGGCGGGCCGACGATGGCAAGGCTGGCATGCCGGGCATGGAGCATCAGCGTCTCGCCATCCTCATGATCGGACAGGCGCCATTCGCCGCTGATATCGGCATCGGCGACGATGCGGTCGAACAGCGTCCGTGTCTCCGCCGCAGCCATACGGGCGGTTGCATGGTGTTTGCGCAACATCGCTTCGACGCCGCCGCCGCGGGCGAAGCTGCTGCTGGGGGTCAGTTCCAGCCGGTTGGCGACGAAGGTGGCGATCAGATGCGCCTGCCAGCGCCGCGCCAGTGCCGCGGCAAAGGCCAGCCGGCCGGCCCGCTCCTCATCCGCTTCGATGAAAACGACGATGTCCTTGGGCATTTCGCAAGCCTCTTGCTTGGCGGTGGGGGAGTGGAAAATCACCGGCGGGATGCCTGCGGCGGAGCGGCGCCGCGCAGGAAAAGGCGGACGCTGGCGCGTACATAGGATTCGACCGCCGCTGCGTCGACCGGCCGGCCGGGCAGGATCAGCCGCTCCATCAGCAGGTTGCCGGTCACCATGCCGCAGAAGGCTTGTGCGGCCATCTCCGGATCGGCGACACGGATGTGGCCTGCCGCCGCCAGGTCGCGAAAGCAGCCGGCCATCCGTTCGCGCGTGCGCTCCGGCCCGACGCGGACGAAGGTTTCGACCAGATCGGGGACGCGGCTTCCTTCGGAGATCAACGTGCGCAGGATCGCCGTCGTTTGCGGCTCGGTCAGCGAGGCGGTGATGTGCAGGGCGATGCGGATCAAGCGTTCCTCCGGGTCGACGGCCTCGTCCGCCACCCCACCGGCATCATCGGTCGCAGCGTCGGACGCCATCCCGTCCAGCACACGGGCGCAATGCTCCTCCATCATCGCGCGGAAGAGGCCGTCCTTGTCGCCGAAATGTTTGTACAGCGTGGTGCGCGACCCCCCCGCTTCGCGCAGGACGTCGCTGAGGGAGGTGGCGGCGTAGCCTTTTTCCACGAACAGGACCGCGGCGGCATCCAGCAGGGCACGGCACCGTGTCCAGCCGCGTACTCCCATTGCCGTGCCGTCCATCGTCGGCCCTGCCGTTCCGGCAGCGGCGCGCGTGCAGGCCTTGTGTCCCAGCCCCGTGTCGGGCATTCGCAAAACCCCCTTGCGCGGTGCAGCATTCTGAATGTATCGTCCAGTACACTGTACTGTATGAGACAGTACTATGCAACGGGGATGTGCCGGACCACCCGAAGCCCGGCTCAACAGGGAGACGGGACCGCAGACAAGCGGCGCCGAGACGAGGAAAGAGATGTCCAGATCCAATCCATTCATGCCGGCGGCCGTGGCGGTCCTGTTGATCGTGGCGCTCGCGGGCTGCAATCAGCAGAAACAGGCGGCCGGTCAGCCCCAGGGCGGCCCGCCCGAGGTGTCGGTGGCCACCATCGAACCGCAGCGACTGACGGTGACGACCGAGCTGCCGGGCCGCACCACCCCCTACCGCGTGGCGGAGATCCGCCCGCAGGTCAGCGGCATCGTGCTGAAACGGTTTTTCCGCGAGGGCAGCGACGTCAAGGCCGGCGACCAGCTTTATCAGATCGACCCGGCGACTTATGAGGCATCGCTGGCCAGCGCTCAGGCCGACGTCCAGAAGGCGGAGGCCAATCTGCAGGCCGCCCGCAACAAGGCCGCCCGTTACGGCGATCTCGTGAAGAACAGCGTGGTCAGCAAGCAGGACTTCGACGATGTCCAGGCATCGCTGAAGCAGAACGAGGCGCAGGTGGCGGCGGCCAAGGCCGCCTACAACCTCGCCAGCATCAATCTGAACTACACCAAGGTGTTCGCTCCGATCTCCGGCCGGATCGGCAAGTCGGCGGTCACCGAGGGAGCCCTGGTCACTGCCAGCCAGTCGACGGCGCTGGCCACCGTCCAGCAATTCGACCCGATCTATGTCGACGTGACGCAGACCGCATCCCAGTTGATGAGGCTGCGCGAGGATATGGCGAGCGGTCGCATCCGTCCGGCCGAGCCCGGCAAGATCCCGGTGACGCTGTTCCTGAACAGCAACGCCAACGGCAATGACGCCGCCTATCCGGTGAAGGGCGAACTGCAATTCTCCGACGTCACCGTCGATGCGGGCACCAGCTCGGTCCAGCTGCGCGCCGTCTTCCCCAATCCGAACAAGGATCTGCTGCCCGGCCTGTTCGTCCGCGCCCGCGTCGAGCAGGGCGTGGCGGAGAACGCCATCACCGTGCCGCAGGCCGCGGTCAGCCGCGGGCCGGACGGGTCGGCGCGGGTCTGGGTGGTCGGTGCCGACAACAAGGCGGCGCAGCGCACCATCGCGACCGAGCGCGCGGTCGGCAATGTCTGGCTGGTCTCGGACGGGCTGGCCGCCGGCGAGCGGGTGGTGGTCGAAGGCCTGCAGAAGGTCAAGCCCGGTGCCGAGGTGAAACCGGTCCCGGCCCAGAACGCCCTCGCTTCATTGCCTGAAAAGGCCGTATCGGCGCGCTGACCCAGGATATCCTCCCATGTCAAAATTCTTCATCGACCGGCCGGTCTTCGCCTGGGTCATCGCCATCGTCATCATGATGGCGGGGGCGCTGGCGATCCTGCGCCTGCCCGTCGAGCAATATCCGAAGATCGCGCCGCCCACGGTGTCGATCACCGCCAGCTATCCCGGCGCGTCGGCCAAGACGCTGGAGGATACGGTCACCCAGGTCATCGAGCAGAAGATGACCGGGCTCGACCATTTCCGCTACATGTCCTCCAACAGCGATTCCTCCGGCAATGTGACCATCACGCTGACCTTCGAGCCGGAGGCCAATCCCGACATCGCCCAGGTCCAGGTGCAGAACAAGCTGCAGCTGGCCACGCCCCTGCTGCCGCAGGAGGTCCAGCAGCGCGGCCTGCAGGTGTCGAAGGCCGGCAACGACTTCCTTCTGGTGGTGGGGTTCGTGTCGGGCGACGGGCGCCTCAGCCAGGGCGACATCGCCGACTACGTGACCTCCAACCTGCAGGACACGATCAGCCGTGTCGAGGGCGTCGGCGACGTGACCGTCTTCGGTCCGCAGCACGCCATGCGCCTCTGGCTCGACCCCGACGCGCTGAACAACTTCAAGCTCACGACCACCGACGTCGCCAACGCGGTCAAGACGCAGAACGCCCAGGTTTCCGCCGGCCAGCTCGGCGGCGCGCCGGCGGTGGCGGGCCAGCAGATCAACGCGACCATCACCGCCCAGTCGCGCCTGCAGACGCCCGAGCAGTTCGGCGCCATCCTGCTGCGCGTCAACCCGGACGGCTCGCAGGTGCGTCTGCGCGACGTGGCGCGGATCGAGATCGGCTCCGAGACCTACGAGATCAACGCCAGTTACAACGGCAAGCCGGCGGCCGGCGTCGGCATCAAGCTGGCGACCGGCGCCAACGCGCTCGACACCGCCGCCGCGGTCAAGGCGCGCGTCGCCGAGCTGCAGCCCTTCTTCCCGGCCGGCATCGAGGTCATCTACCCATTCGACACCACCCCCTTCGTCCAACTGTCGATCCACGAGGTCATCAAGACGTTGTTCGAGGCCATCGTCCTGGTCTTCGTGGTGATGTACCTGTTCCTGCAGAATTTCCGCGCGACGCTGATCCCGACCATCGCGGTGCCGGTGGTGCTGCTCGGCAGCTTCGGCGTGCTGTCCGCCTTCGGCTTCTCGATCAATGTTCTGACCATGTTCGGCATGGTGCTGGCGATCGGCCTGCTGGTCGACGACGCCATCGTCGTGGTCGAGAATGTCGAACGTGTGATGAGCGAGGAGGGGTTGTCGCCGCGCGAGGCGACGCGCAAGTCGATGGACCAGATCACCGGCGCGCTGGTCGGCATCGCGCTGGTGCTGTCGGCGGTGTTCGTGCCGATGGCCTTCTTCGGTGGGTCGGCCGGCGCCATCTACCGCCAGTTCTCGCTGACCATCGTGTCGGCGATGGCGCTGTCGGTGCTGGTCGCGCTGGTGCTGACCCCGGCGCTGTGCGCCACCATCCTTAAGCCGGTGGCGAACCATGGGGCCGGTCACGAGGGGGGCCACGGCCACGCGCGTGGCGGCTTCTTCGGCCTGTTCAACCGCGGCTTCGACGCCGGCAGCCGGGTTTATGTCCGCGGCGTGCGTGGGGCGGTGAACCGGCTGGGCCGCTACTTCATCGTCTACGCCCTGATCCTGGGCGGGCTGGGCTACCTGTTCGTGCAGATGCCGTCCTCCTTCCTGCCGACGGAGGACCGCGGGCAGCTGTATGTGCTGTGGTCGGCGCCGCCGAACGCCAGCAGCCAGCGCACCGCCGAAACAGCCAAGGCCGTCACCACCTATTTCCTGGAGAAGGAGAAGGACAGCGTCGAGGGCCTGTTCACCATCGTCGGCTTCAACTTCTCCGGCCGTGGCCAGAATGCCGGCATGGCCTTCGTCCGGCTGAAGGACTGGAGCGAGCGCCAATCCCCGGCGCTGAAGCCGCAGGCCATCGCCGGCCGGGCGATGGGCGCCCTGTCGAAGCTGAAGGACGCGGTGGTCTTCGCCTTCCTGCCGCCGTCGGTTCCCGGTATGGGCAACGCCACCGGCTTCGACATGCAGCTGGTCGACCGCGGCGGGCTCGGCCACGACCGGCTGATGCAGGCGCGCAACCAGCTGCTGGGCATGGCGGCGCAGAACCCGAAACTGGTCGGCGTCCGCCCCAACGGGCTGGAGGACACGCCGCAGTTCAAGCTGGAGATCGACCGCGAGAAGGCGAGTGCGCTGGGCCTGTCGCTCAGCGACATCAACACGACGCTGTCGGTCGCCTGGGGCTCGTCCTACGTCAACGACTTCATCGACCAGGGCCGCGTCAAGAAGGTCTATCTCCAGGCCGACGCGCCATACCGCATGCAGCCGAGCGACATCGACCGCTGGTACGTGCGCAATGCCAGCGACCAGATGGTGCCCTTCTCCGCCTTCACCACGGCGCAGTGGACCTTCGGCTCACCCAAGCTGGAGCGCTACAACGGCGCCTCGTCGATCAACATCCAGGGCTCGGCCGCACCCGGGATCAGCTCGGGCGAGGCGATGGCCGAGATGGAGGCGATGATGGCGAAGCTGCCGCAGGGCATCGGCTATGAGTGGACCGGCCTGTCCTACGAGGAGCGGCTCAGCGGCTCGCAGGCGCCGGCGCTCTATGCCCTGTCGATGATCATCGTCTTCCTCTGCCTGGCGGCCCTGTACGAGAGCTGGTCGGTGCCGGTGTCGGTCATCATGGTGGTGCCGCTCGGCGTCATCGGCGCCGTCATCGCGGCGACGCTGCGCGGCCTGCCGAGCGACGTCTATTTCCAGGTCGGCCTGCTGACCACCATCGGCCTGTCGGCGAAGAACGCCATCCTGATCGTCGAGTTCGCCAAGTCGCTCTACGACGACGGCATGGAGCTGAAGGAGGCGGCGGCGGAAGCCTGCCGCCAGCGCCTGCGCCCGATCATCATGACGTCGCTGGCCTTCATCCTCGGCGTGCTGCCGCTGGCGATCAGCACCGGCGCCGGGTCGGAGAGCCAGAACGCCATCGGCGTCGGCGTGATGGGCGGCATGATCTCCGCAACCGTCCTGGCGGTGCTGTTCGTGCCGGTCTTCTTCGTCGCGGTCTATCGCCTGTTCGTCCGCCGCCGCCCCGGCCATGGCACCCCCGGCCATGGCTCCATGCCGCAGCCGGCGGCAGGGGACTGACGGCCGGTCCCGTCCGCTCGACGGGGCTGATCACCGACCGATGCGCGCCGGGTCCCTCGTGGACCCGGCGTTCTTTTTTGCCCGGATCCGGCGGCAGGACGG
The DNA here is from genome assembly GCF_001305595.1 of Azospirillum thiophilum. NCBI lineage: Bacteria > Pseudomonadati > Pseudomonadota > Alphaproteobacteria > Rhodospirillales > Azospirillaceae > Azospirillum > Azospirillum thiophilum. Next base: position 442,061 of record NZ_CP012406.1, on the reverse strand, counting down.
GACCGCGGGGAGGGCGAATGGAACGTTTGAAACGCTATGAAACAGGAATCCGGACCTGTTCACTGTTCCATCCACCGGACCGGATGCCGGATCGCCCGACGCCCGTGCCGGCTGTTTCTTGCTATCACAGCGGTGGGAGACAGGTAAGCATGGGATGGAAAATCCCGACCGGGGGGCCGGCAGCGGGTGGCCTTGTGGGATGTCCCACATGTCCAAACCCACAAAAGGACTCGCCGGATCGCCCGTTTACCGCCCGTAGCCGATGGGTGGCGGCGCCAGCTCCAGGATGCGCTGGTAGAGCCGCTCGGCCTCCTCCTTCGGCTTGATGCCGAACAGCGGGTTGTCGTTCTCCCGGAAGGCGGCGTCGATCTCCCGCCAATCGTCGGCGGTCAGCACCCGTTCGGCCAGCGGCAGCAGCTGCTCCTCCTCGGTCTGGAGATGGCCGTATTCGAGGGTGGCGTAGCGTTCGGCGGTGGCGAAGAAATCCTCAGCCGCGCCCTCGTCGCCGGCCTCGTAGCAGACGAGCTGACGTTTCAGCATCTCGATCATCGGGTATCCCAGCGCGTGCTCGCGTTCCAGCCGGGCGATCAGCGCCTCGGCCTCCGGCGCCCGGCGGCGGACGGCGGCGAACAGGAAGCGGTCCTCCTTCGGGTGGTGCCAATGGTCGGGATAGGAGACGATGTAGTCGAGGATGGCGTGCAGCAGCGGGAAGTCCGGGGACGCCCCGCCGCGGATGGCGCGGATCTGGTGGCGCAGGGCGTGCAGCACCGCGGCGATGGCGAAATGCTCGTCCTTGACGATGCGGATGGCGTCCATGCTCGGTCGGTCCCCGGACTGTGGTGAATTGGATCAGGACAGCGCGGGCGCGGCGTCGCCCAGCCGGTGATAGGCCCGGTTGAAGTAGACGAGGCCGAGAGTGCCGCCGGCCTCGCGCTGGCGGATGTCGACGACCTCGCAGTAGAAGACGCTGTGCGTGCCGACCGCGTGGGTGTCGACGATGCGGCAGTCGAAATTGACCAGCGCGCCGGCCAGCGCCGGGCTGCCGGTCGCCAGCGCCGTCCAGTCGGCGGCGGCGAACCGCTCGTCGGCCGACAGGGCGCGGTTGGAGAAGACCTCCGACAGCGCCTGCTGCTCGCCGCACAGCGGGTTGACGCACAGCACGCCGTTGGTGGCGAAGGCCCGGTGCACGAAGGAGGACTGGTTCAGGCAGACCAGCAGGGTCGGCGGCTGGTCGGTCACGCTGCACACCGCGGTGGCGGTGAAGCCGGCCGGGCCGCCGGGGCCGTCGGTGGTGACGATGTTGACGGCGCCGGTCAGCAGCGACATGCCGTTGCGGAAGCGGGAAACCTCGACCATGGCGATTGTCCTCAAATATCCAGAACGAGCGTGCCGGTCCTGGCGCGCGAGCAGCAGAGCAGGATCTGGTCGTTGTCGGCCTTCTCCTCGTCGGTCAGGAAGACGTCCCGGTGGTCGGGCGTGCCCTCCAGCACCGTGCACAGGCAGGTGCCGCAGACGCCCTGTTCGCAGGACATCTGCACCTTGATGCCGATCCGGCCGAGCGCCTGGACGATGGTCTCGTCCCCCTCCACCCGCACGCGCTTGCCGCTGCGGTTCGCCACCACCTCGAAGGCGTCGCCGCCGGTCGCGGTCTCCGCCTGGAAATATTCGCGGTGGATGCGGTCGTCGGGCAGGCCGAGGCGCGTCGCCTCGCCGATCACCCACTCCATGAAGCCGGTCGGGCCGCAGACATAGAGGTGCGTGCCGGCCGGGCTGCCGCCCAGCAGGGTGGGAAGGTCGAGGCGCTGGCCGGCCGGTCCGTCGTCCAGATGCAGGGCGACGCGGTCGCGGAATGGCGCCCCGGCCAGTTCGTCCAGGAAGGCGCAGGCCTCGCGGCTGCGGCCGCAGTAATGCAGCTCGAAGCTGCGGCCGGCCGCGGCCAGCGCATGGGCCATGGCGATCATCGGCGTGATGCCGATGCCGCCGCCGACCAGCAGCGAATGGGCGGCACTGTCGGCGAGCGGGAACAGGTTGCGCGGCAGCCCGACCGCGACCTCCGTGCCTTCGTCCAGGCCGTCATGGGCGGCGACGGAGCCGCCGCGCGATCCCGGATCGCGCAGGATGCCGAGCCGGTAGCGCCCGCGGTCGGCCGGATCGCCGCACAGCGAATATTGCCGGACCAGCCCCGGCGCCAGATGGAGGTCGACATGCGCCCCGGCCTCGAAGGGCGGCAGCGGCTTGCCGGCGCGGTCGACGAGGTCGAGCAACAGCACCCCGTTGCCTTCGACCCGCCGGCGGGCGACCACCAGCGTCAGCGTCTCTTGCGTCATTGCGATCGTCCTTAAACTCAGCGCATGAAGATGCCGCCGTTGATGTCCCAGGCGGCGCCGGTGGTGAAATCGGCGTCCGGTGAGGCCAGCTCCACCGCCATCCGCGCCACGAAGGCCGGGTTGCCGAGCCGCTTGACCGGGATCATCCCGATCAGCGTCTCCAGCCGCTCGGGCGGGACGGAGGCGCGGACGGAGGGAAGCTCCATCGGGCCGGGGGCGATGGCGTTGACGGTGACGTTGGACGCCGCCAGCTCGCGGGCGAAGATCTTGGTCAGCGTCAGGATGCCGGCCTTGGAGGAGGCGTAGTGAGCGCCCGACGCCGTGCCGCCATTCTGCCCGGCCAGCGAGGCGATGTTGACGATCCGGCCGTAGCCGGCCTTCGCCAGATGCGCGCCGAAGATTTGGCAGCCGAGGAAGGTGCCGCGCAGGTTGACGGTCAGCACCGCGTCGAACTCGTCGGGCGTGATCTGCATGACCGGGGTCATCGGCGTCATCGCCGCATTGTTGACCGCGACATGCAGCGCACCCCAGCGCGCCAGCACGGCGTCGAGCGCCGTGGCGAAATCGTCCTTGCGGGTGACGTCGAGCGTCAGCGGCAGGACGGCCTCGCCCGACGGGTCGAGCGCCGCCGCCGCCTCGCGCACCGCCGTTTCGGCGACGTCGGTCAGCGCGACGCGGTAGCCGGCAGCCAGGAACTGTTCGGCGATGACGCGGCCCAGCCCCTGGGCGGCGCCGGTGACGAGTGCGACCTGTGCCATCCCATGGCCTCCCTGTCAGAGGATGTAGCCGATGCTGTGCAGCGCATCGGTGGAGTTCACCAGCCGGACGATCTTGCCCTTCAGCCGGAAGCCGTCTTCGGTGCGGGTGAGCTCGTAGGTGACGTCGGCGGTGTAGTCGCGCAGCGTCTCCTTGCGGAACTCGCGCAGATGCTGGGCGGCGCGCACGGTGACGGTGGCGCCGTCGTCGGCCAGGATGCGGAAGCGCGACAGCGAGCGCACGGTGCGCGATGCCGGCTGGGTCGAGACGGACTCGCCGCTGGTCAGGCGGGCGACGCGCTTGGCGCGCATGCCGGCATCGTCATAGGCGTAGTTGAGCCGGTCGGCGAGGTCCGTCGCCACCGGATCGATCGGCACGATGTAGACGCCGTCTTCGGTCCATTGCGCCAGCCAGTCCTGATACTCGCAGTGGTCGAGCATGTCGGCCTCCTGCCACAGGAAGGCGCTGACCTCGGTGAGGAGTTGGGTGTTCATGGGGTGTGTCTCCGGGGGAGGCAGGGTGGGGCGGCGTTTTGCCCCCACCCCGACCCTCCCCCGCTGGGCGGGGGAGGGGGCAAGTGCTGTTGCGGAAGAGCGTCGGAGTTCCCTCCCCCGCCCAGCGGGGGAGGGTTAGGGTGGGGGGTTCACCCCGGGCACCCCCTCACGCCGTCATCAGCTTTTTCCACTGCTGGTAGGCGGCACGCATGCCGGTCTCGGCGCTGACGTCGCCGGCGCGGCCGTCCTCGGTGATGCGCTCGCCGGGCAGGCCGCGGTTCAGCAGGATCCACAGGTCGGTGCCGGCCTGGGCGCCCTTCTGCACGCGCTCCCACGCTTCGGAATCGTCGGGCGTGCCGAAGCCCATCGGACCCTGGAAATGCTCGTGCAGCCTCAGCCGCGCGCGGTTGGCGGCGGCGGGGCCGCCGTCCATGGTGATGACGGCGTGGTGGATCTCGGTCTCGTTCACCGACACCGGGCGCAGCACGCGGAAGAAGGCCATCGAGCAGGCGATGTTGGGGAACAGGTTCAGGTTGAAGCCCGAGCCACCGACGGCGCGGACGATGCGGCGCACCTTGGCCTCGTCATGCCCCTCCTTGCGCAGCTCCTCGGCCAGTTCCGCGAAGCGGGCGGGGACGGGGGCGTCGAGGTTGTCTTCCAGATCCACCAGTTCGGGGATCATCACCATGACGCTGTGGCCGTTGCCGAGATCCTCGACGAAGCCGGGACCGTTGACGAAGTCCAGCATGCGTTCGGTCTGCTCGTCGACCGAGGACAGGAAGGATTTGTGGACGACCGGGAAATGATAGCCGTCGGTGGTGTTCTCCAGCTGGATCTTCCAGTTGCCGGGGAAGCGGAAGCGGTGCTCGCCCGCCACCTTGATCGGATAGCCGCCGCCCTGCCTCATGAACAGGTCCATCCACTTCTTCGCCGGGCCGAGCCAGTCGGCCAGCGGCTCGATGTCCTCGCGGAAGGTGGCGAAGACCATGCCGGCATATTCCTCGACCCGCAGGCTCTTCAGCGGATACTCGCCCTTGTCCAGGCACTGGCCGTAGCTTTCCGGGTGCGGCACGCCGCGCAAACTGCCGTCCAGGCCGTAGCTCCAGCCATGGTAGGGGCAGACGAAGCTGTTGGTCTTGCCCTTCTTCTCCTCGCAGACCGTGGCGGCGCGGTGGCGGCAGCGGTTCAGCAGGACATGGATCTTCTGCTTGCGGTCGCGCACCACCACAACCGGCTGGCGGCCGACATAGGTGGACTTGTAGTCGCCGGCCTCTTTCACCTCGCTGACATGGGCGACCCAGACCCAGCAGTTGGCGAAGATGCGGTCCATCTCCTGCTCGAAGATCGCCGGGTCGGTGTAGAGCGAGGTGTGGGCGCGGTCGGCGCGCACCAGATCGGCGAGGTCGCGGGAGGTTGCCGAAGGGGACGCGGGCGGGGCTTTGACGTCGATGGCCATGGCTTGGGACTTTCCGTCTTGGGGGCGGAGAGGAAGGGGGATCACTCTGGGGCCGGGATCGGGGCCGGGACCGGGACCGGATCGGGGCGGTTCCAGCCGTCGACCGGGCGGCTGAACAGGTTTTCGGTGCGGAAATGGCTCATGCGCCACGCGCCATCCTCCAGGCGGAAATCCACCGTCAGCCGGGCGGCGTTCAGGTGCGAGGCGCCGCTGGCGAAGGTCGAGGTCTGCAGCATGATCCATGTGCCCTCGGCCGTTTCCGGGCCTGTGGTCCGGATCAGTTCGGAGGTCAGGAAATGGACGTTCAGCGCGAAGTGGGAGGGTTCGACCATGTATCCGGCGAACATCTCCCGCAGGGCCGCGCGGCCGGCGATCCGGCCGAAGGTCTTGGCGTATTTCTCGCCGATGCCCTCCCACACCGCGTCGACGGTGAACAGGCCGGCGAGCTCGTCCAGCGGCGTGGCCGGGCCCAGCGCGTCGCACAGCGCCATGTAGCGGACCATGCAGGCGCGGACCGCGGCCTCCGCCTCGAACCGCGCGAGGCGCACGGCCAAATCGGCGGGGAGGGGCAGTGTCATTGCGGGATCACCAGCTCGCGGCCGACGCGGGCCTCGACGCGGCAATATTTCCACAGCTTGAAGGTGCCGTCGCCGACCGGCGTGACGCGGAACAGGTTGCAGGCGGCGGTGACCGTCTCGATGTCCGGCACGTCGGCCAGCACATAGGTGGTCCAGGGCCAGTTGGCCGACGGGCCGACCATGATCTGGTCGTCGTCCATGTTGCCCAGCACCGTCACGCCCGGCAGCTCGCCGATGCCGCGCATCATGGCGGAGAAGGCGCCCCACACCTGCTTGGCCTCGTCCGCCGTCGCGTCGAAGAAGTTCTGGTTGACGCCGATGCAGAACAGGACGCGCAGGGGCTTCTTGTCGCTCATGGAAGGTCTCCGGGGATTTGGGGTCAGAGGTAGCCGGGCAGGGGGGACAGGCCGAACAGCATGGCCCCGGCATTCTGGTAGGTGACGTCGCCAAGGAAGGCGTGCTGGGTGATCATCTGCACGTCGCGGACATGGCGGGCGATCGGGCAGCGCTCGTAGACGCCGGCCATGCCGGTCAGCATCTGCGCCCGGCGCGTCACGTCGGCGGCGGTGCGGGTGGCGTGGGTGGCCGACAGGCGCAGCATGCTGACCTGATCCGGGGCCGGCTCGTCCCCGGCCAGCAGGCACTGCCACACCTCCTCGATGGCGCCGTAGAACCAGGAGCGGGCGGCGCGCAGCTCGGCCTCCAGCCTCGCGGTCTCCAGCTGGGAGGCGACACGCTCGCCCAGCTTCGGCGCGCCGGTGACGGATGCGCGGGAGCCCATCGCGCGCAGCTCGTCCAGCGCGGCCCGCGCGATGCCGAGCGAGACCACCGACAGCACCTGCGCGGCGAAGGCCAGCGTCGGGTAGCGGTAGAGCGGCTCGTCTAGCGCCGACTTGCCGCCGCGCACGAAGGTCCACTCCTCCGGCACCACCACGTCATCGACCACGAGGTCGTGGCTGCCGGTGCCGAGCAGGCCGACGACGTCCCAGTTGCGTTCGATGGAGACCGCGGCGCGCGGCATCACCGCCATGCGCGGCAGGCCTCCGGTGCCGTCGCTGTTCTTCGGGGCGATGCCGACGCCGATGATGTCGGCGCCCATGCAGCCGCTGGCCCAGCTCCAACGGCCCTTCACCTTCAGGCCGCCGTCGACGAAGGCCGCCGGCTGCGGCGGGAAGATGCCGCCGGCGAAGACGAGGTCGGGGCCGCGGGCATAGAGCGTGCGCAGCGTGTCGAGCGGCAGCGCCGACAGGTAGACCGCGCCGATGCCGAAGCTTGCGACCCAGCCGGCCGAACCGTCGGCCTCGGCGATGCGCTCCACCAGCCGGCAGAACTCGGCGGGCGAGCGTTCGTCGCCGCCGAAGCGCCGGGCGACCAGGGCGCGGTAGACGCCGAGCTTGCGGTAACGTTCGACGATGTCCTGGGAGAGGAACTGCTGCTGTTCGAATTCGGCACGCCGGCCGCGGATCTCGCTCAGAAGTTCGGCAAGCAGAGCGTCGTCGAAGCTCCGGCCGTCGTCAGGTGTCTGCACCGGCAGAGCAGCCAACATGGGGATCTCCATGGCAGGCGATGGAGGGAGGGCGCGCGTCCGCAGCCGGAGCGCGGCTCCGTTCATCGCATCGGGGTTTTCAGGGCGTGGTGTGCGGGTTAGCCGGTTTTGGGCAATCGGTCGGCGATGTGGCCAGCGATGAGGGTTGCGACCGCACACAGCAGCTCGTCCGCTCCCTTGGCGGCGACCAGCTGCAGGCTGGCCGGCGCGCCGTCGATGGGAGCGAGCGGGATGGCGATGGCCGGATGGCCGGACAGGTTGAAGGGGCGGACCAGCGTCGTCATGCGGACCAGCCGGCTGGTGTCGCCGGCCTCGGCCACCAGCGGCGGCGGGCCGGCCATGGTCGGCAGGGCGATGACCGCGACACGCTCCAGCAGCGCGTCGACCTCGGCGGTGAAGGCGGCGCGCACCTCCTCGGCCCGCGCCACCTCCTCCACCGTGGTGCGGGCGGCATTGCGCAGCCGGACGGCGACGTCCTCGCCGACAAGGCCGGTCTCGACCAGCGCGGCGCAGGCGGCCCAGGTCTCGGCATTGATGACCGACAGCCCGGCCTCGAAGGCGGCGCGCATGCCGGTCAGCGTGACCGCTTCGACCGGCAGGCCGGCGGCTCCGACCGCTGTTCGCACCGCTGCCGCGATCCCGGCATCGGCGTCCGTCTCCAGCAGGCCGATGGTGACGCTGCCGCCAATGTCGTCGAGTGCCGGCAGCGGGCCGAAGCTCGGGTCGATGGCGGCCATGCAGGCGACCAGGGAGTCCATGTCGGCGGCGAAGGGGCCGACGCAGTCCAGCGTGCTGCGGGCCGGCATCACGCCCCGGCGGCTGACCCGGCCGAAGGTCGGCTTCAGCCCGAAGACGCCGCAGCAGGCGGCCGGGATGCGCACCGATCCGCCGGTGTCGGTGCCTACCGAAGCGTCAACCATGCCTGCGGCGACGGCAGCGGCCGATCCGCTGGATGAGCCGCCGGGCACGAAATCGGGGAAGTCCGGGTTCGGCGCGGTGCCGGCCCAGCGGTTGATGCCGGTGGTGCCGAAGGCCAGCTCGTGCATCGTGGTCTTGCCGGCGATCCGCCAGCCGGCGGCCAGCAGGTTGCCCACCACCTCGGCATGCAATGCGGCCGGCGGGGCGTCCTCCAGCGACCGGCTGCCGGCGCGGGTCGGCGTCCCGGCGATGTCGATGGTGTCCTTGATCGCCACGGTGGGCCGGGCTTCGCCGGCCGCTGCGGCGGGGGCGTCGGCATTGGCGTCAGTGGCGGCGATGTCCAGCGTTTGAACGAAGATCGTCATGGGCAAGGGCCTTCCCCGGTCGCGCCGGTTTCCCCGCGGCTCGCACGATGCCGGGCTTGTCCTGGGGGGCCGGGATCGGAGCGGTTCGGGGTGGATGGGATGTCCGAAGCCTAAGGCCAAGAAACGTGAATAGTCAATTGACTTTGGGAAAATAATTTTCGGCGGCGAAGCACAAAATCCGAGCAGTGCTTTGGTCGGTGGAAAGCGGGGGCGCGAGCTTCCCGTCGCCGGAAGCCTTCGTTCAAGATATTGTCAATCAAGGATTTTTCATGTGGTTCATACTTTGCGGCCAGAGGCTCATGCCAAAGTACCTGATGATCCCGCTTGGTGGTTTTTCGCCTGAGAAGCATGCAATTGAGTGCTAAAAAATGGGCAGTTTTTCTTGAAAATTCGATTGCGGATTCAATGAACTCTGGCTTAATGGACGGCAAGGGCGGCCGGCATCCGGCGTCACCACCGCAGGTCTTCGACGGTGGGGCGCAGTGGCGGCGTCAATCGAAATCTCCAAGAACAAAGTTGTCGGATATTCCAGCCGGCACAGTGCGGACGCTTCGATCTTTCCCATTTTTCCACCGAGTCTTGTGCCGGCGGGACGGTCTCCGACTGTTCGCGTCTTCCATTGTCGATGTTTTCCATGATCGAGGCGCCGCCGCCGCCGCTTTCACTGGCGCGGTCTTTGCTTTGTTCTTTTCGGCATAACAAGAGGTTGGACGGCGGGAGCGGCCCTTGTGGGCGCCGGCCGGACCGGCCCGACAGGTCCGCCATGCGGATCACAACAGACGGGCGATACAGAAACGGAGGGTGCGGTGTTTGCAAAGAAACTGGCGGTCTCGCTGCTGTTCGGGGCGTTCGCGGCCGGTGCCGCCGCCCAGGCGGACGCGCAGGTGAAGATCGGCGTGGTGAGTTCCTCGACCGGCCCCATCGCGCTGGTCGGCATTCCGCAGAAGAACAGCGTTCCCCTGCTGCCGACCAGCGTCGGCGGCCAGACGGTGCAGTACATCACGCTCGACGACGGCAGCGACCCGACCGCCACCGTCGCCGCCTTCAAGAAGCTGATCACCGAGGAGAAGGTCGACGCCATCATCGGACCGTCGGGCTCGCCCAACGCGATGGGCGTCATCCAGTTCGCCGCCGAGGCCGGCGTGCCGATGCTGGCCCCGGTCGGCACCGCCGCCGTCGTGCTGCCGATGACCGAACAGAAGAAGTGGGTGTTCAAGACCACCCAGAACGACGACCTGATCGCCGAGGCGCTGCTGGAGCATATGGCGAAGACCGGCATCAAGTCGGTCGGCTTCATCGGCACCGCCGATCCCTACGGCGACAACTGGCTGAAGGTGTTCGGCGCGGGCGCGGCCAAGCGCGGGATCAAGCTGCTGGCCAGCGAGCGCTTCCAGCGCCAGGACACCTCGCTGACGGCGCAGGGGCTGAAGATCCTGTCGGCCTCGCCCGACGCGGTGCTGATCGCCGCCCCCGGCAGCTCGTCGGTGCTGCCGCAGACGACGCTGTATGACCAGGGCTATCGCGGCAAGCTCTACCAGACCCATGGCGCGGCGCTGCCCGACTTCCTCAAGCTGGGCGGCAAGAAGGTGGAGGGCACGATCCTGGCCGCCAGCCTGATGCTGGTGCTGGACCAGGTGCCCGACAGCCATCCGTCCAAGAAGATCGCCGGCGACTATGTCGCCGCCTACGAGAAGCTGAACGGTTCCAAGCCCGCCACCTTCGGCGCCAACGTCTATGACGCCGGCCTGCTGCTGGAGCGCGCCATCCCGGTCGCACTGAAGGGCGGCGAGCCGGGGTCCGCCGGCTTCCGCAGCGCGCTGCGCGACGCGCTGGAACAGGTGAAGGAGCTGCCGGCGACCCAGGGCGTCTACACCCTGACCCCGGCCGACCACAGCGGCTTCGACGAGCGCGGCCGCGAGCTGATCACCGTGTCCGGCGGCAAGTGGACGCTGGTGAAGTGACCTTGTGACGTGATCCGGCGGCGGCCCGCCCGTTCCCGGAACGGAGACGGGACCGCCGCCGGAGCGAAGGGATACCGGTCATGAATTTCCAGATCGTCATGCTGCTGGGTCAGGACGGAATCACCAACGGCGCCATCTACGCATTGCTGGCGCTGTCGATCCTGCTGGTCTTCACCGTGACCCGCATCCTCCTGATCCCGCAGGGTGAATTCGTCGCCTTCGCCGCCCTGACCATGGCGGCGATGCAGGGCGGGACGCCGGTCCGGCTGGGCTGGCTGCTGCTGGCGCTGGCCGCCGCCGCCATGGTCATGGACATCCACGCCGTCTGGCGGCGCGACGGCCGGCCGGCGGTGCGGCTCGGCTCGGCGCTGGGTTTGGCCTATGCCGCGGCACTGACCGCGCTGACGACATTGGTGCCGCTGGCAGATATGGGCGTCGCCGTGCAGGCGCTGGTGACGATGGCCCTGATCGTGCCGCTGGGCCTCGCGCTCTACCGCGTCTTCTACCAGCCGATCGCCGCGGCGCACCCGCTGGTCCTGCTGATCGTTTCCATCGCCGTGCATGTCGTGCTGGTCGGCGTCGGCCTGCTGATGTTCGGGCCGGAGGGCGCGCGCACCGAACCCTTCTCCGACGGCGGCCTGCGCCTGGGCATGGTGATGCTGAACAGCCAGACCATCTGGGTGGTGGCGGTGTCGCTGGCGCTGATCCTGGGCCTCTACCTGTTCTTCGAGCGCAGCCTCTACGGCAAGGCGCTACGCGCCGCCGCGGTCAACCGGCTGGGGGCCGAGCTGGTCGGCATCTCGCCGGAACTGGCGGGCAAGGCCAGCTTCGCGCTGGCGGCGCTGATCGGCAGCCTGTCGGGCATCCTGATCGCGCCGATCACCACGATCTATTACGACAGCGGCTTCATCATCAGCCTGAAGGGCTTCGTCGGCGCCATCATCGGCGGGCTGGCGAGCTACCCGGTGGCGGCGCTCGGCGCCCTGCTGATCGGGCAGGCCGAATCCTTCTCCACCTTCTGGGCCAGCAGCTACAAGGAGGTCATCGTCTTCACGCTGATCCTTCCGGTGCTGGTCTGGCGCTCCCTCTCCCACCATGGCGCGGAGGACGAGGAATGAAGCCCGGCGTTCTTTCAAAAACTTCCGCCGGGAGGCCCGCCCCGTCGATGCCCAAACTGTCGCCGTCCGGCTGGATCCTGCTGGCGCTGGTGCCGCTGCTGGCCGCCGCCCCGCTGCTGCTGCCGACATATCAGGTCACGCTGGCCAACAACATCGGCATCTTCGCGCTGGCGACGCTCGGCCTCGTCCTGCTGACCGGCGTCGCCGGGATGACCAGCTTCGGTCAGGCCGCCTTCATCGGCGTCAGCGCCTATGCGACGGCCTATCTCGCCACGGTGACCGCCGCCGACCTGCCGGGGCCGCTCGCCTGGATGGCGGGGTCGCCGCTGGCCGGGCTGGCGGTGGGGCTGGTGCTGACGCTCGCCATCGCCACGCTGCTGGGGGCGGTGACGCTGCGGCTGTCGGGCCATTACCTGCCGCTCGGCACCATCGCCTGGGGCCTGTCGCTGTTCTACCTGTTCGGCAATCTGGAATTCCTGGGTGGTCACACCGGCCTGTCCGGCATCCCGGCGCTGAGCCTGTTCGGCATCGCCTTCGACAAGGCGGAGGCGCTGTTCTACCTGATCTGGGCCATTCTGCTGCTGGCGGTGGTGGCGACGCTGAACCTGCTGGACTCCCGCGTCGGCCGCGCCATCCGGGCGTTGCGCGGCGGACAGCGCATGTCGGAATCGATGGGCGTCGACAGCTTTCGCGCCAAGATGACCGCCTTCCTGGTCGCAGCCCTCTATGCCGGGCTGGCCGGCTGGCTCTATGCCTACACCCAGCGTTTCGTCAGCCCGGCCCCCTTCAGCCTGCAGGCCGGCATCGACTTCCTGTTCATGGCGCTGATCGGCGGGGTGGGGCAGGTCTGGGGGGCGGTGATCGGCGCCGCCGGCGTCACCTTCGCCAAGCAATGGCTGCAGGATCTGCTGCCGCACCTGCTGGGCCGCAGCGGCAATTTCGAAGCGATCGTCTTCGGCCTGCTGATCGTGCTGCTGATGCAGCATCTGCCCGGCGGCATCGCCGGCTGGATCGCCAAGCTGTTCGAGCGGCGCCGGCACCGGCCGACGGGGGCGGTGGACGATGTGGATCTTCCCGACGCCGAGCCGCTGCCCCGCCGCGCCATGCCGGCCAAGGGCGAGGTGGTGCTGGAGGCCAAGGGCATCACCCGGCGCTTCGGCGGGCTGGTCGCCAACCGCGACATCAGCTTCACCGTGCGGGCCGGCGAGATCCTGGCGGTGATCGGGCCGAACGGGGCGGGCAAGAGCACGCTGTTCAACCAGCTCTCCTGCGTCGACCATCCGACCTCCGGCGAGATCCGCTTCCTTGGCGAGCGCATCGACGGCCGCACCGCCCGCGCCATGGCCGGCGCCGGCCTCAGCCGCAGCTTCCAGCATGTCAAGCTGCTGCCCAGCATGAGCGTGCTGGAGAATGTCGCCATCGGCGCCCATCTGCGCGGGTCGAAGGGCGTCGCCGCCGCGGCGCTGCGGCTGGACCGCGCGGAAGAGGCGCGGCTGCTGGCGGAGGCGCGGCGCCAGCTGGTCCGCGTCGGGCTCGGCCAATATCTGCATGCCGAGGCTGGCAGCCTGGCACTTGGCCAGCAGCGCCTCCTGGAGATCGCCCGCGCGCTGTGTGCCGATCCCTGCCTGCTGCTGCTCGACGAGCCTGCCGCCGGCCTGCGCTTCCTGGAGAAGCAGGCGCTGGCCGAGCTGCTGGTCCGGCTGCGGTCGGAGGGCATGGCGATCCTGCTGGTCGAGCATGACATGGACTTCGTCATGGGGCTGGTCGACCGCGTCTATGTCATGGAGTTCGGCGAGCGCATCGCCGAGGGACCGCCCGAGACGATCCAGACCAACCCGGCCGTCCTCGAAGCCTATCTGGGAGGGATCGAATGAGCGCGCCGCTGCTGGAGGTCTCGGACCTCTGCGTCTCCTACGGCAAGATCGAGGCACTGAGCAACGCCAGCCTGCGGGTGGGCGCGGGGCAGATCGTCACGGTGATCGGCCCGAACGGCGCCGGCAAGACGACGCTGCTGTCCGCCATCATGGGCGTGCTGCCCTCGCGCGGCCGGGTCAGCTTCCTTGGCCATGACGGGGCATCGCCGTCGATCCAGGACATGGTGGCGCGCGGCATGAGCCTGGTGCCGGAAAAGCGCGCGCTGTTCGCCACCATGAGCGTGGAAGACAATCTGCGGCTCGGCGGCTTCCGCTTCCATTCCCGCTCCAGGCGGGAGCAGGACGCGGCGATGGAGGAGCTCTACGTCCTGTTCCCCCGGCTGAAGGAGCGGCGCGGGCAGATGGCGGCCACCCTGTCGGGCGGCGAGCGGCAGATGCTGGCGCTCGCCCGCGCGCTGATGGGCGGGCCGAAGCTGCTGATGCTGGACGAGCCGTCGCTCGGGCTGGCGCCGCTGATCGTGCGCGAGGTCTTCCGCATCATCTCGGAGCTGCGGCGCAAGGGGGTGTCGATCCTGCTGATCGAGCAGAACGCCCGCGCCGCGCTGCGCGTCGCCGATTACGCCTATGTGCTGGAGCTGGGGCGCATCGCCATGGAGGGGCCGGCGTCGGAACTGGCCCATGATCCCCGCGTGGTGGCGGCCTATCTCGGCATGGCCGGCAAGCATCAGGAGATGCTGGCCTCATGACGGATCCCGACTGGCGCGAGCATCCGGATGCCGGGCACGGGCATTGGCATGTCGGGATCGCCGGGGCGGGCGCGATCGGCACCACGCTGGCGGTCCGCATCGCCCGCGCCGGCCACCGGGTCGGCGTGCTGGCGCGCGGGACGACGCTGGAGGTGATCCGGCAGGACGGGCTGCACCTGACCGACCGCGAGGGCGAGCATCATGTGCGGGTCGAGGCCGGACCGGCCGACGGGCTGGGGCAGCCCGGACTGCTGTTCCTCTGCGCCAAGGCGCAGGATCTGCTGCCGCTGGTGCGGTCGGCCCGGCCGATGATCGGGCCGCAGACGCTGGTCGTCCCGGTGGTGAACGGCATCCCCTGGTGGTATTTCGAGGGAGAGGGCGGGCGCCACCAGGGCCGCGCCGTCCGCTCGGTCGATCCCGACGGGGAATTGAAGGGTCTGGTGCCGCTCGACCGGGTGATCGGCGCCATCGCCTACATCACCGCCGAGCGCATGGCGCCGGGCGTCGCCCGCAGCTTCAACCCGCTGAAGCTGATCCTGGGCGAGATCGACCACCGTCCCAGCGACCGGCTGGCCCGCACCGCCGCCATGCTGAGCGCCTGCGGCATCCAGACCCAGGCCAGCGGGCGGGTGCGCGACCCGCTGTGGACCAAGGTGATCGCCAATCTTTCCTCCAACCCGCTGTCGGTGGTGTCGGGGGCGACGCTGCAGGACATCTACGGCGACCCGTCGCTGTCGCAGATCGCCCGGCAGATGCTGTCCGAAGCGCTGCTGACCGCCGCCGCCTACGGCGCGCGGATCGAGCTGGACCCGGCGTCCCTGCTGGCGATGGGGGCGGGGATGGGGCCGGTGAAGACCTCCATGCTCCAGGATTTCGAGAAGGGGCTGCCGCTGGAGCTGTCCGCGATCTGCGAGGCCGTCATCGAACTGGCCGAGCTGCAGGGGCTGTCCATGCCGCTGACCCGCAACATCGCCATCCTCGCCCGCTTCAAGAGCGACAGCGCGCTGCGCGCCGCCGCGGGCCTGTAACATCCGGAAGAGGACCGCAATCCATGACGACCGCGACCGCCGCCGTTCCCGTTTCCATTCCCGCGCCCGCCATGGGGCACAACAGCGTCGTCCGGCCCGCCCATATCGGCGAGGAGGAATGGGCGCTGCGCTGCCAACTGGCCGACTGCTACCATCTCGTCGATTTCATGGGCTGGACCGAGACGATCTTCAACCACATCTCGGCCCGGCTGCCGGGGCCGGCGCATCACTATCTGGTCAACCCCTTCGGCCTGAACTACACCGAGGTGACGCCGGCCAACCTGCTGAAGGTCGGGCTGGACGGCGAGAAGCTGGAGCCGTCGCCCTATGACGCCAACCCGGCCGGCTTCGCCCTGCACAGCGCCATCCACGAGGCGCGCGACGACATCCACTGCGTCATCCACACCCACACCACCGAGGTGTCGGCCATCGTGCAGAAGAAGCAGGCCTTCTCGCACAACGACTTCTACGGCGCCCAGCTCTACGGCCGCGTCGGCTACCATGCCTTCGAGGGCATCACGCTGTTCGCCGACGAAAAGCCGCGCATGCTGGAGAGTCTGGGGAACAAGCATATCCTGGTGCTGCGCAACCATGGCATCGCGGTGGGGGAGTCCAGCATCGCCAAGACCTTCTTCCTGCTGTGGACGGTGCAGCGCGCCGCCGAGATCCAGACGCTGGCCGACAGCATGCGCGGCGAGGACGTCGAGCTGTCGACCGAGGTCCGGCAGAAATGCAGCGACCTGACCGCCATGCTGATCCGCGACAGCGGCTTCGCCGTGAAGTTCTTCGACGCCATGGTGCGCAAGATGCGGGCGGCGCGCGGGCCGGGCTGGTGAAGGGGGCTGTCGCATGCCCTGTCGGCAGCCTTCGCCCCCTCCCTAACCCTCCCCCGCTCCGCGGGAGAGGGGACTGCCACCGTTCCTGCGCTCAACCCCCCTCTCCCGCGAGAGCGGGGGAGGGTCGGGGAGGGGGCAGAGGGTCGCGGCACCGCAAGGCGTTTGGCAACCGAACCGGCGGTTGGTACAAGATGGCCCCGGCCTCGCCGACCGCTGGACAGACATTGGGCATCATGGCCATTACGAAGAAGCTGCGCCGCTACATCCCCTCCGATCCCGAGTTCCAGGTCGAGGAGTTTCCCTTCTACTGGCTGGCCCGCGTCCAGGGCATCTACACCCAGAAGATGGAGACCGCGCTGAAGCGGATAGGCACCGACATCCCGACCTGGCGGGTGCTGTTCATCCTGAAGACGCACGGCACGTCGAGCATCTCGGAGATCTCGACCCACGCCATCGTCAAGCTGTCGACGATGACCCGCATCGTCTACCGGATGAAGGCCGAAGGGCTGGTGGACACCGGCACCAACGCCGACGACGGCCGCGTCACCGAGGTGGCGATGACCCCCGCCGGCCATGCGCTGGTCGAGCGCATCCAGGAGGCGACCGGCAAGCTGTTCGCCCGCAGCTTCGAGGGGCTGTCGGAATCGCAGATCGGCAAGCTGAACGCCACCCTGCAGCAGCTCTACGCCAATCTGGCGGAGGAGTGAAACCAGGGTCAAAAGTCAGAACCTTTTGACCCTGGCATAAGGCTGGAGTTTCGTGCGTTTCATATTGAACGGACGAAACTCCAAATCCAATGGCCGGCGCGGTGCAACACCGTCACCGGCGACGCATCATCGTTCCGCCGTGCGGAGTCCAATCACCGCCTCCTTGTCCGAACTGGCCTTCAGCTCCTTCAAGACCATCAGCATGGCATTTTGCAGCACGTGCGCTTGCTCCGACAGGGCTCGGGCGACGTTCATGGTCTGGTTGGTGGCTTGCAACGTCGACTGAGTCTCCTCGCTGACCCCCTGCATGGCTTGGCTGACCTCATGGGTTCCCGTGGCGGCCTGTTGAGCGTTGCGGGCAATCTCATCGGTCGCGGCCCGCTGCTGCTCCAGGGATGCGGCGACTGTCTTGGACAAGTCGGCGATCTGATGGATGACATCCGTGATCTGGTTGATGGCGAAAACCGCCTGACCGGTTGTGCTCTGCACTTCGGCGATCTGGGCGCGGATATCGTCCGTCGCCTTCGCGGTTTGCGCAGCCAGATTCTTGACCTCGTTCGCCACGACTTCGAAGCCCTTGCCCGCCGCACCGGCACGCGCCGCTTCGATCGTCGCGTTGAGCGCGAGCAGATTCGTCTGGGAGGCGATGGTGTTGATCAGGGATGCAACATCCCCGATACGGGACACGACACCCACCAGATTTTGCATTCTGCCATCGACATCCTTGGCGAAACTGGACGCTTCACCGACGACCGCGGTCGACCGCGCCATCAACTCATTGACCTCCAGTATCGAGTTCGACAGTTCCTCCGTCGCCGCAGCCACGGTGTTCACATTGGCCGATGCTTGCTGGGCAGCCGTGCTGACCGACGTGGCGCGTGCGCGAATGGCTTCCACCGAGCCGGACAGCGACTTCGCCGCTCCTTCGGCATCTTCAGCGCCGAGGGACACATTCTTCACGACACCGCCGACCTGCGATTCGAGACTGACGGCCAATGCCCCGGTCAGCCGGCGACGTTCGCCTTCAGCCGCCGCGCGCACCGCGTCCTGCTCGGCGATCAAGCGGCGGTTTTCGATCGCATGAGTGCGGAACACATCGACCGCCCGGGCCATTTCACCCAATTCATCATGACGCTTCGTTCCGGCCACGGAGACATCGACATTCCCATTCGCCAAGGCGATCATGGCTTTCTGCAAAAGAGAAATCGGCCGTTTGATGCCGGTGGCGACGAACAGCGCGCCTCCCGCCGTCACCAGGACAAACAAAAGAACCAAAAAGACAGTCCATTCCAAACCGGCGTAAAAGTCGGCGTCCAGATCATCGATGTAAGCGGCGGTTCCGATCGAGATGTTCCACTGCGGGAAGCCCGCGATATATGCGACCTTTGCCAGGGGTTCCTTCATTCCGGGTCGCGGGAACCAGTAAGTGATGACGCCCGAACCAGCGCGCGCCGCAGCTATCTGAGACTCGACATATTTATTTCCATAGGCATCGACCTTATTGATTTTGTTTTGCCCTTCGCTCGCCGGGTCCGGGCCGAATACAATTTGAGTCCCGTCGAAGGTATAGACAAAGTAATAACCGTTCCCACTGTCGAACTTCAGCGGTCGTATCGTGTCCCTGAAGCTGGTCAACGCCTTTTCCCGCGTCAATGTGCCGGCCTGCACACGACTTTCGAGGTCGGCAGCGACAGACGTGGCCAAATCCACCGTCGCCTTCAGTTTTTCCACACGCGCCGTATACATGGCGTCATACTGAGAAAATGACATGACAGTAGCCAATGCCGCGAGTGACAGCAGCGAAAGAACCACAATCATTTGAAGCCGTATCGAAATACGAGGATGTATTATCGAAGTGATAAATTGTCGCATCACTGCTCCGTTTCTGTAAAATTTTATAATTGTTAGCGATAATCCCCAGAGGGACAGCTCTGAAATTTTAGAGAAGACGCCACAACCTTACAATTCTGAATCCACTGGTCCTGGTTGCGACAAATTCGCTGACAGGCTGGTGCGGGAGTGTCCGCGGCGCTTGAATACAGCCATCCTGCCACTCCCGTGGATAAACGACTTGCTGGAATGGGATCAGCCTAATTGGCCGGTGAGTTCACAATTCAGCAACTAAAAGTAGATTCTGTGCCCACGATGGTGCCCTGGAGCTTCGTGCGTTCACCATGAAACGCACGAAGCTCCAGCCCTGTGTTTGGCGATCGGAGTCACGCTTCAAATCGATGCCGATTTTACGCGATCCGATCCAAATCATCGGTCATGGACGATGCCGCCGATATCCGCGCCTGTCGGCGCGCCCTGCTGCCAGGATCTCCCGCGCCGGATCTCCCGCGCCGGCGGCCGTTTATTGGGCGGGCAGCGCCGGCACGCCGTCTTTCCACCGGTCCCAATGGCCGACGATGTGGTCGACCATGCGGGAGCCGACCAGCTCCACATTCTCCACCGTCTCGGCGAAGCCGCCGGCGGTTTCGCCCGGCTTGGGATCGAGATGCTGGAGCGTGGTCTCGTTCGGGTTGCCCTGGTCGAAATTGACCGCGCCGCGCAGGCTCATCACCCGGTCGGAACCCTGCAGCCGCTTGATCACCAGCGTGATCGCCGCCGCCTCCATCTCGGTGATGACATAGTCGTCGGCGCCATAGAGCTTGGCGATGTATTGCGCCTGCGCCGACATGCCGGGGCCGTGGAAGAAGGTGTCGCCGGTCATGTGGGTGCCGGTGCCCACGAAAGGAGCACGCTGCGCGGCTTCCTGCGGATAGCGCTTGCGGTAGGCACGGGCGGAGTCGCTGTCCTTCAGCGGCGTGTCGGCGGTCAGCTTCATCGCCCAGGACACCAGCGCCGGGTTCATCGGGAACAGCCGCACCGCCTCGTAGCCCTTGCGCGGCATGAAGGTCGGCTCGCCCGGCTTGTTCTCCTCCGGCGCCCAGCGGTGGCCGAGGTCATAGTCGACGACCCAGGTCGCCCAATTGACCTCGCCGATGGTGCCGCGCGACGGCGGGGTGCCGGCGACGCCGGTGACCAGGAAATAGGCCTGCGACAGGTCGAGCTGCGGATTCAGCAGGATCGCCTGCATCGAGGCCGACGAGCTGACCTTGCCCATGCCCAGCACCGAGCCGCACACGCCGTCGGTGTTGCAATAGACCGGGTTCAGCGCACCCTTCACCGCGATCGGCTCGGCCGTCTGCCAATAGCGCTCGTACCAGTGCTGGAACTCGCCCGCGCGGTCGCCGGTGTTCTTGCCGATCTCGAACATCGAGCCGACGAAGACCTTGACCTTGACCGGCTCCGCAGCCTGGGACGTCCCGTTCAGTCCGAACAGGAGCAGGGCCGACAGCGCGGCACCGCGGCAGCAGGAGAGCAATGACATCGAAACTTCACTCCATGGGACGAAAAGACGCACCGGAGTATGCAACAGCCGCGCCATGCCCGTCCCCATCGATGTGCACCGCAACGAAAAACGCCCCGCACCGGAGGGTGCGGGGCGTCTGCCGTCAGGGCCGGATACGCGCCGTCAGGCAGCGACGCGCTCCGCCATGTCCTCATCCACCGTCACCGGCGGGATCCAGGGGATCAGCTCGCGGCCGGTGTTGGCGAGGCGCCTCGGTTCGATGCGGCCGATCACGCGGGTGCCCTCATGGGCGATGCGCAGGATGTCGCCATCCTCCGGGACCAGCGCGCGCTCGACGCCGCAGGAGCGGGCGAGGCGGGCATGGGCCTCCATATGGCCGATTGTGCCATGGACCGGCACGGCGAAGCGGGGACGGACCAGACCGTACATGCGGGCGAGGTCGTCGCGTTTCGGGTGGCCGGAGACGTGGACCGGCGCGTCGGCCGGGGTGACGATCTCGACGCCCATGCCGCGCAGATGCGCGTGGATGTCGGCCAGCACCTCCTCGTTGCCGGGGATGGTGCGGGCGGAGAAGATGACGGTGTCGCCCTCCTCCAGCCACAGCTCGCGGTGCTCGTTGCGGGCCAGACGGCTCAGCGCCGCCCGCTCCTCGCCCTGGCTGCCCGTGCACAGGAACACGAGGTTCTCGCGCGGGGTCCAGGAGGCTTCGCGCACGTCCATGAAGTCCGGCACATGGTCGAGATAGCCGCAGGCCTGCGCCGCCTTCTCCATGCGCAGCATGGAGCGGCCGACCAGCACGACCTTCCGGCCGACCGCCGCCGCGGCCTCGGCCACCGCGGTCATGCGGGCGACATTGGAGGCGAAGCCGGTGACGGCGATGGCGCCCGGACGGCCGGCGAAGGCGGCGATCAGGCCGGCCCGCGCATCGGCTTCCGACCCGGTCGCGCCGGGCACGTCGGCGTTGGTGCTGTCGCACATCATGGCGAGCAGCCCCTCGTCGCCCAGGCGCTTCAGCGCGGCGAAATCGGTGGTCCGGCCGATCAGCGGATCGGGATCGAACTTCCAGTCGCCGGTGTGCAGAACCGTGCCGGCCGCCGTGCGGATCGCCAGCGACATCGGCTCGGGGATCGAATGGGTGACGGCGATGGTCTCGATCCGGAACGGACCGATCCGCAGCGTGTCGCCGATGTCGAAGGTCTGCACCTTGGCGGCGCGGTGGGCGCCCTTCTCCTTCAGCCGGTCGCGGATGATGTGCGAGGCGAAGGGGCTGGCATAGATCGGGCAGCGCAGGCGCGGCCACAGATGGTGGATGGCGCCGATATGGTCCTCGTGGGCGTGGGTCACCACCAGCCCGACGACGTCCTGCATCCGCTCCTCGATGAAGGTCGGATCGGCCATCAGGCTGTCGACGCCCGGCGCCTCGTCGCCCATGAAGGCCACGCCGGCATCGACGATCAGCCATTTGCCGGCATGACCGTAGAGCGCCATGTTCATGCCGATGCGCGAACAGCCGCCCAGCGGAAGGAACAGGATCTCGTCCTTGCCCGGAACCGGGCCGATGGGGCCGCCGCCATGGACCGTGTTGGCCGTCGGGCGGGAGCCGTCGAAGTCATCGCGCGGACGCGGGTTGCGTGCGCGGTTGTTCGGCGCCATCCGGCGCCGCTTTGAATCAAACGTCATGCCTCTGTCGTACGTCTCACATAGGCCGGCATTCGACGCTGCCGGGCGGGCGTGCATCGCTCGTCGATGCGGATCTCGTCGGATAAGGAGTTGAAAGGACCATGCCGGAGGCGCCACGGGGCGGCCGTCGGACGGCAGGGAGCGGGGATTGGGCGGGGTTGCCGGCGTAAAGCCGTGAGAGCCCGGTTCGTTCGTCTGGTCTTATGTGGGCAAAGCCGGGCCGGCGTCAAGGGCGCTTGCGAAAAGTCGCAACGATCGGCGGGGCATTGCCGATATGCAAGACCGCTTCCAGGCCGGGGCGCGAAGGCGGGAGAGGTGGGAAGACGTTTGGAACATGCCCGAAAAGCTGCCAAACTCGGCGTCCGCGACCGTTCGTACCCACAGCATAGCCCCGCCGCAAACCATGGACATGACCGTGAAGAAGACCGACATCACCGCGGCGTGGCGGGGTCTGGCCAATTGCCGGGGGTGCGGCATCCGGGAGTCGGCGCTGTTCGCCGACCTGACCGAGGCCGATTTCGGCCTGATCCATCTGCCCATCGATGAATTCACCGTGGCGCCGGGGGCGGCGCTCTACCATGTCGGCGACGAGCCGTCGGCGCTCTACACCGTGCGCGGCGGGCTGGTGAAGCTGGTGCAGTATCTGCCCAACGGCAGCCAGCGCATCGTCCGGCTGCTGCGGGCCGGCGACACCGCCGGGCTGGAGGCGGCGCTGGGCGAACCCTACCGGCACACAGCCATCGCCATCCATCCGGTGCTGACCTGCCGCATCCCGGTCGCGGTGATCCAGCGCCTGTCGGTCGAAACCGGGCACCTGCACCGGCAGCTGATGCGGCGCTGGCATCAGGCGGTCGAGCGGGCCGACGCCTTCCTGGTCGAGCTGGGCACCGGCAGTGCCCGCGCCCGGGTCGCCCGCCTGTTCCTGACCCTGGTGGACGAGCGCGGCGAATGCGACTTCTTCGGGCGGGAGGATGTCGGCGCCGTGCTGGGCATCACCACCGAGACCGCCAGCCGCGTGGTGGCCGAGTTGAAGCGCCAGGGCGTGCTGGAGGAGCTGCGGCCCAACCGCTTCCGCTGCGGCCTGGATGCCTTGCGGGAGCTGGCGGACGGGCCGTAGGGAGCACGATTCTGCGGGAGGAGCGTCAGGCCGCCCGCATCCCGTCGACCAGCGCATCGACCTGACCGGCCAGCGACCGCAGCTGGCCCTGCACGGTCGAGGAGGCCGACAGCACGCGGTTGGCCGATTCCCCCGACTCCCGCGCCGCGTCGGCGACGCTGTCGATGTTGCCGCGGACATGGCGGGTGCTGTCGGCCGCCTCGCCGACATTGCGGGCGATCTCGCGGGTGGCGGCGCTCTGCTGTTCCACAGCGGCGGCGATGGTGGCCGAGATCTCGTTGACCTCGCGGATGGTGACGGCGATGGAGCGGATGGCGTCCACCGCCTCCTGCGTCACTGCCTGCATCGCGGCGATCTGGGCGGAGATGTCCTCCGTCGCCTTGGCGGTCTGGGTCGCCAGCCCCTTCACCTCCGACGCCACCACGGCGAAACCCTTGCCGGCCTCTCCGGCGCGGGCGGCCTCGATGGTGGCGTTCAGGGCCAGAAGGTTGGTCTGGCCGGCGATCGACTGGATCAGCCCGACCACCTCGCCGATGCGGCCGGCGGTCTGCGCCAGCCCCTCGACCGTGCGGTCGGTGCGCTCGGCCTCGTCGGCGGCCTTGCGGACGATGCGGCTGGAGGCGTGGACCTGCGAGCCGATCTCCTGGATGGAGGCGGACAGCTCCTCGGTCGCGGCGGCCACCGCCTTGACGTTGCCTTCCGCCTGCTGGGAGCTGCCGGCGGCGGTCGTCGCCTCCCCGGCGGTGAGGTCGGCGCTGCGGGTCATCCGCTCGGCCATGTCCTGCATCTCGCCGGCGGCCTGGGCGACGCGGTCGAGCACGCCGCGGACGCTGCTCTCGAAATTCTCCGCCATCTCGACCATGGCGCGGCGGCGCTCGCCGGCGGCGCGGCCGCGTTCGGCCTCGATGCGGGCGCTGGCGGCCTTCGCCTCGGTGGCGGTGTCGCGGAAGATGGTCAGGGCGCGGGTCATGTCGCCGATCTCGTCGGAGCCGGCGGCGGGAATGGCGGCGTCGAGGTTGCCGGCGGCGATGGCGCGCATGGCATCCGACAGGGCGCTCAGGCGGGCGACGATGTGGCGGCCGACGACCAGCCAGGCCAGCGCCACCGCGCCGACCAGGCTGCCGGCGGCGAACAGGATCAGCATGCGGCGGCCGGCGTCGATGGTGCCGCCGGTGCCGGCGACGGCGGACTTGGCCTCGTCCCGCATGGCGGCGATCTGGCGGTCGACGGTGGCGGCGAAGCTCTGGGCCAGCAGGCGGCTTTCCGCCAGCACCCGGCCGGTGTCGGCCGCCGCCGCCAGCTCGGCCCGGCGCAGCGAGACGATGCCGTCCTCGCCCCGGCCGAAGCCGGTCAGCGCCCGCGCCAGCGCGGCCAGCACCTCGTTGCCTTCGGCGTCGCCGCCGACATCGCTGCGGAGCTTGCCGACCCGTTCGTAGAGCGCCGACGACGCGGCGGAGAAGCGCTTCTCCAGCAGATCGAGCCGGGCGGCGTCGGGGGCCTGCGCCGCCTCGTTCAGCGCGCCGGTCAGGGCGGTGCCGTAGGTCGACAGCTCCAGATATGTGCGGAACCGCTCCAGCCCGCTGCCCAGCAGATCCTGCATCGCCTCCTGGATCTGGGAGCGGACGTCGAAATTGGCGCGCTTGATGTCGCTCTGGACCTTGCGCAGCGGCGCCTTCAGCCCGTCGAGCAGCTGGGCTGCCTGCGCCCGCGCATCGGCCAGCCGGTCGGCCAGCCGGCGGTCGACCGCGCCGCTGCTGTTCCCGGTGCCGTCCAGCGCAGCGCGGCGCAGGTCGAAGACATTGTCCTTGCCGTAGCCGAAGAGGAACAGCGCGTCGATCCTGGCACCGGTGTCCGGCGCCACGCGGTCGCCCAGCGTGCCGAGCGAGGCGCTGACCTGGGAGGAGGATTCCAGATAGGCCTGCTGCAACTCGATGATGGTCTTGGCGTCCGGGGCGGTACCGGACCGGTTCATGGCGTCGAGCGCACCGGCGATGCTGCCGCGCAGGTCGTAGAGCGCGATCATCGAGCGCACCGCGTCGGACAGCGCCCCCATGTCGCGGTCGGTGCCGCCGTCCAGCGCCATGCCCTTTTCCTGCAGGGCGTTGCCGGCGCCGTCGACCAGCGGGGCCAGCGTCTTCAGGAAACCGTCGTAGGACTGGGCCAGCCGGCCGCCGGCCGCCTCGCGCCGGTCGCGCAGCGAAAGCCGGTGGGAGACCCCGTCATTGACGCGGTCGAGCGTGCCGATCAGCGCGTTGCCGGTGTCGCGCACCTCTCCCAGCAGCGGATCCTGCGGCCGGCGCCGGGCCAGCTCGTCGACCAGCGCGAGGAAGTCGCGGGCGTCCTTGGCCGTCTCGGCCTTGATGCGCTCCCGCTCCTCCTGGCTGGCGGCGCCGTCGAGCGCGGGGGCGGCCGACGCGATGCGGCCGCTTTCCCCGGCCAGCCGGGTCGCCAGCTCCATCTCCGGCAAGCTGGTGTCGGCGATCTGCTCCATCGGCGCCTCCACCGCGGAGAAGGACATCAGCCCGACCGCGCTGGCCGCCACCGTCATCGCCGCCATGCCGGCGAAGGCCAGCAGCAGCTTCGCCCGCACGCCGAGATTGCGCCGGCCGGTGCCGGGTGGGGTGCCGTTTGGCGCGGCGGAAGCGGCGATGGCCATGGCGTGGGATCCCTCGGAACGGATGTGGCGCGGTGGACGCGGCACGGCTGGTATGGTTGCGGGGTGGATTGGTGCAAGCCCGCGTTGACCGTGATTTCGGAACTGCAAGCATTGCGGAGCCATTGCGACCATCGGTCACACCGGCCCTTGCATGGTTTCCATCTGTCCGCGGTCCGTCAATCGATTTTTCCGCAGTGGCGAAAAGATAGCGTCGGAGCTTCCATTCTGTGAAAATCCGACGGTCATATGACGGCAAAATTCCGCCTATGTGAAAGGCGCCCGGATACAGGAACCGGCCGGCCAGGGTCAGACAGTCGGCATGAGCGGAACCGGGGCCAACGGCCGACCCTACCCTGTGCTTACCCCCACCGGTGAAGGTTTTCATCACATGGATAGCCATGCGGCCATACCGATGCCGAGTGGAAGCACCGGTGTGGCGTGGCTAGCTTGGGGTCAATGGTTTCCAGAGGATCGCAAGAATGCCGCAGGATGTCAGTCCGCCTTTCGCCGCTTCGTCCTTCGACGGTTCGTCCTTCGGCGGCTCTCCGGCCGGCGGGAACGGCGATACGATGATCGACGACATCCGCTCCGTGCTGGCCGAGTGCGGCGGACTGGCGGTCGATGCCGGCACGCTGGCCGTCGATGACGACCTCTACGCCGCCGGCCTCACCTCCCACGGCTGCGTAGGGCTGATGCTGGGGCTGGAAGAGCAGTTCGACGTCGAGTTTCCCGAGCGGCTGCTGAACCGCCGCACCTTCGAGAGCATCGCCGCGATACGCGACGCCATGCGCGGCCTGACGGATGGGGGAGCGGCGTGAGCGCCGTCCCGGCCGGGGCGACCGACCGGGCCGCTCATGGCGGCGTGGCGGAGCGGGCGCGGGTCATCGGGGCCGAAATCGCGGCTCGCCATGCCGATGCGGTCGACCGCGACGGCCGCTTCCCGGCCGAGGCGTTCGACGCCCTGCGCGCCGAGGGGCTGCTCGGCGCCATGGTGCCGGCGGAGCTCGGCGGCGGCGGCGCCTCGCTGTTCGAGGTGGCGGCGGCCTGCCATGCGCTCGCCCGCGGCTGCGGCTCCACCGGCATGATCCATGCCATGCACCAGATCCAGGTCGCCTGTCTGGTCCACCATGGCGGGAACGGCTGGCACCGCGGCCTGATGGCGCGCATCGCCGCCGAACAGCTGCTGCTGGGATCCGCCACGACCGAGGCGGAGACCGGCGGCGACATCCGCAACAGCGTCTGCGCCGTCAAGGTGGACCAGGGAGCCGATCAGGGGGCCGGGGGCGGCCGCTTCACCCTGGCGAAGAACGCCTCGGTCATCTCCTATGGCGACCAGTCGGACGCGATCCTGGTCACGGCGCGGCGCACTCCGGACGCCCCCTCGTCCGATCAGGTGCTGGTGGTGCTGGCCAGGGAGGATTTCCGGCTGGAGAAGACGACGCTGTGGGACGCGATGGGGATGCGCGGCACCTGTTCCGACGGCTACCGCCTGGAGGCGTCGGGCGTCATCGACCAGATCCTGCCGCTGCCCTATGCCGACCTGTCGGCCCGGACCATGCTGCCGGTGACACATATCCTGTGGAGCAGTTGCTGGCTCGGCATCGCCGCCGACGCGGTGAGCCGCGCCCGCGCCTTCGTCCGGGCGGAGGCGAGGCGCAAGCCGGGCACCACCCCGGCCTCGGCCGTCCGGCTGGCCGAGGCGACGGCGAAGCTCCAGCAGATGAAGGCCACCATCCTCACCGCCATCAACCGCTACGAGTTGGCCTGCGGCTCGCCGGAGCTGCTGACCGGGCTGCCCTTTGCCACCGCCATGGCGACGTTGAAGGTCACGACGTCGGAGCTGGTGCGCGAGGTGGTGGAGGCGGCGATCCGCACCTGCGGGCTGGCCGGCTACCGCAACGACACCCCCTACAGCCTGGGCCGCCACCTGCGCGACGCCCATTCCGCCGCACTCATGATCGGCAACGACCGCATCATGTCGCATGTCGCCACGCAGCTTCTCGTCCTGCGCGACGGGTCGGGGCCTTTCGAATGAACGGGATGGCCGAATGAACATGGTGGGCAAATGAACATGCTGGACGCCGCCGCGGCCCAGGCCGCCTATCGCGACGAGCTGGTGGAAGCCGGCCTGCTGATCCCGACCGGCGTCGACGGCCTCTATGGCCGCAGCGGGTCGTTCGAGGAGGTGGTGGAGCGTTTCGACGCGCTGGTCACCCGCTGGGGCGGCCGGGACGGGGCGGAGGTGATGCGCTTCCCCCCGGCGCTGAACCGCCGCTATTTCGAGGAGAGCGAATATCTGAAGAGCTTTCCCCATCTGGCCGGTACCATCCACAGCTTCGCCGGCGACGAGAAGGCGCACCGCAGCCTGCTGCGCCGGCTGGAGGAGGGGCAGGACTGGACCGAGGATCAGGTCGCGACCGACGTGGTGATGACGCCGGCCGCCTGCTATCCGGTCTATCCCACCGTCGCCCGGCGCGGCCCGCTGCCCGGCGAGGGCCGGCTGATCGACGTCTTCTCCTACTGCTTCCGCCATGAGCCGTCGATCGACCCCGCCCGCATGCAGCTGTTCCGCATGCGCGAATACATCCGCATCGGCACGGCCGACCAGGTCGTCGAGTTCCGCGAGCTGTGGCTGGAGCGCGGGCGCGCGATGATGGCCTCGCTGGAGGTGCCGCTGGAGATCGACGTCGCCAACGACCCCTTCTTCGGCCGGGCCGGCGCCATGCTGTCGAGCAGCCAGCGCGAGCAGAAGCTGAAGTTCGAGCTGCTGATCCCGATCACCAGCAGCGAGAAGCCGACCGCCTGCCT
Source organism: Azospirillum thiophilum (assembly GCF_001305595.1). NCBI lineage: Bacteria > Pseudomonadati > Pseudomonadota > Alphaproteobacteria > Rhodospirillales > Azospirillaceae > Azospirillum > Azospirillum thiophilum. Next base: position 413,735 of record NZ_CP012406.1, on the reverse strand, counting down.
CAGCTTCAACTACCACCAGGACCATTTCGGCCATCTCTGGGACATCCGGACGGCGGATGGCGGCGTGGCCCATACCGCCTGCGTCGGCTTCGGCATGGAGCGGGTGGCGCTGGCGCTGTTCCGCCACCACGGCTTCGACATCGGGCAATGGCCGGCACCGGTCCGCAAGCTGCTGTGGGGCTGACGGGCGCCATGTGGACCGCGCACCGCCCCGACGGCTACGACTGCCATTCCCTGCATCGGGGCGAGCGCATCTGGCCGGAGACCAACTGCTACGTCGATTTGTGGATCGAGGCGCTGCATGCCCGTGGGCTGGAGCCGCTGGCGATGCTGGGATTCACCGTCACCCAGGATTTCGAGGGCGACCAGTTCACCTTCTTCAAGGTGCCGCTGGAGGATCTGGAGACCCTGTACGGCCTGCGCGTGCAGGAGCTGGCGATCTACGAGGCGGTCGAGGCCCATGTGGCGGAGCAGGCGGCGCGCGGCCGGCTGGTGCTGGTGGAGGTCGACGGCTTCCATCTGCCGGACACCCGCGGCACCTCCTATGGCACCACCCATGTCAAGACCACGGTCGGCATCACCCGCATCGACCCGGCGGCGATGAGGATGGACTATTTCCACAATGCCGGCTTCCACCGGCTGGAGGGTGCCGATTACGACGGACTGATGGCCGCCGCGGCCGGGCCGCTGTACCCCTATGTGGAGTTCGTGAAGCCGGCGGCTCCGCCGCTGGAGGGCCGGGCGCTGGTGGGAGCGTCGCTGGAACTGCTGCGCCGCCATCTGGCGCGACGGCCGGCGGGCAACCCGGTGGCGGCCTACCGCGCCGCCTTCCCGGAGCATCTGGACCGGCTGCTGGCCCGGCCGATGGAGTATTTCCACCTCTACGCCTTCAACCTGCTGCGCCAGCTCGGCGCCAATTTCGAGCTGCTGGGCGCCCATGTCCGCTGGCTCGACGGTCCCGCCGAGGTGGAAGAGGCCTGCCGGTCGGTCGCCGAGGGCACCAAGGCGATGCAGTTCCAGCTCGCCCGCACGGTGGCGAGGCGCAAGGCGCCGGACCTGAGCGACGGCTTCGACCGGCTGGAGCGTGCCTATGACACCGCATTGGGCGGTCTGGCCCGCCGCTGCGGGTGACGGGCGATGGCGCGCATCCGATCGGTCACCGGACAACGGATCACCGCCCTCACCGAGGGGTGGACGATGGCGCCCTGCGCGCCCGGCGGGGAGGAAAGCGGGGAGCGGTTCCCGGCGCCGGTTCCCGGCACCGCCGCCCAGGCGCTCCAGGCCGCCGGGCTGTGGTCGGCCGAGGCACCAGCCGCGCTGCATGACCGGGACGTCCTCTACCGCACGCGGCTGTACGGGCATGGTCCCCGCATCCTGCGCTTCCACGGCCTCGCCACCATCGCCGAGGTCCGGCTGGATGGCGAGCGCATCCTGACCTCCGACAGCATGTTCCTGGCCCATGAGGTGCCGGTGATGCTGGACGGCGAGGCGGAGCTGGCCATCCGCTTCCATGCGCTCTACCCGGTGCTGGCTGCGAAAAAGGGCCGCGCCCGCTGGCGGCCGAAGCTGGCCGAGCCGGCGGCGCTGCGCTTCGTCCGCACCACGCTGCTCGGCCATATGCCGGGCTGGTGCCCGCCGATCCATGCCGTCGGCCCCTACCGGCCGGTGGAACTGGTCGAGCAGACCGGCCCTTTCCGCGTGCTGGCCGCCGACCTGCGCAGCAGTTACGACGGCCGCGACGGCCGGCTGTCGCTGCGGCTGACGGTGGAGGGTGCATCGCCCGGCATGGCGGCGGGGATGGTCGGCTCGGTCGAGGTCGTTGGCCGGGTGGCGCCGCTGGTCTTTGACGGCATCGACGCCTTCCGCGCCGACATGACCCTGCCCGGCATCGAGCCCTGGTGGCCGCATACCCATGGCGAGCCGGTGCTGCACAGCGTGGCCGCCCGCATCGGCGGGGTGACGGTCGATCTGGGGCGTGTCGGCTTCCGCTCGATCGACGTCGACCGCGGGCCCGACGGCAACGGCTTCGCCCTGCTGGTGAATGGCGAGCGCGTGTTCTGCCGCGGCGGCTGCTGGGTGCCGGTCGATCTGATCGGGCTGCCGGCCGGCCGCGCCGCCTATGAGCCGGAGCTGCGCCGGATGCGCGAGGCCGGGGCCAACATGGTCCGGGTCGGCGGCACCATGCTGTATGAGGGCGACGCCTTCTTCGAGCTGTGCGACGAGCTGGGCATCCTGGTCTGGCAGGACGCCATGCTCGCCAATTTCGACTATCCGACCGACCCGGCCTTCCTGGAGAGCCTGCGGGCGGAGATCGCGCAGCTGCTCGACCGCAGCCAGGCATCGCCGTCGCTGGCGGTGCTGTGCGGCGGCAGCGAGATGGAGCAGCAGGCGGCAATGCTGGGCCTGCCGCGCGCCTCCTGGACCCAGCCGGCGCTGACCGCGGTGATCGAGGAGACGGCGGCGCGGCTGCGGCCGGATTTGGTCCGGGTGGCGAACTCGCCCAGCGGCGGGGCGCTGCCCTTCGTCGCCGATGCCGGCGTGACCCATTACTATGGTGTCGGCGCCTATATGAGGCCGCTGGAGGACGCCCGGCGGGCGGGGGTGCACTTCGCCGCCGAATGCCTCGCCTTCTCCAACCTGCCGGAGGGCGGGCAAACGGGAGTCCCGGCGCTGCATCATCCGCGCTGGAAGGAAGGGGTGCCGCGCGATCCCGGCGCCTCCTGGGACTTCGAGGATGTGCGCGAACATTACCTGGAGGCGCTGTACGCGGTGGACCCGCGCCGGTTGCGCCACGAGGATCCGGACCGCTACCTCCGACTGTCGCGCGCGGTGACCGGCGAGGTGATGCAGGCGGTGTTCGATGAGTGGCGCCGGGCCGGCTCGGGCAGCGCCGGCGGGCTGGTCTGGCAATGGCGCGACCTTCGGCCCGGCGCCGGCTGGGGGGTGGTCGCAGCCGACGGCACGCCGAAGCCGGCCTGGCACGCACTGAAGCGCGCATTCCGCCCGCAGCGGGTCATCCTGACCGACGAGGGGGTGAACGGGCTGGCCGTCCATCTGGTCAATGACGGTCCCCGGCCGGTCGAGGCGGTGTTGCGCCTGACAGCATGGCGCGACGGGACGGTCCCGGTGCTGAAGGCCGAGCGGCCGGTGACGCTGCCGGCGAGAGGAGCGGTCCGCCTTGCCGCGGCGGAGCTGTCCGACCGCTTTTTCGACACAACCTACACCTATAGGTTCGGGCCAATCCCACACGATGTGGTGACGGCGCAATTGCTGTCGGCCGAAAGGGGCATGGAACGAATTGACGACGCTCATTATTTTCCAATGGGACGGTCGCTGCCCCGTGTCGACCCCGGCCTGACCGCCGTGGTCGGTCGGCAGGAAGACCAGTGGGAGTTGCGGCTTTCCACCAAGCGGTTCGCCTGCTCGGTCCATGTCGAGGACGAGCGGTTCCAGGCGGAGGAAGCGTGGTTCCATCTGCCGCCCGGCGCCGAACGGGTGGTCCGCCTGCTGCCACGGCAGGGCTGCCGGCCGGGGGATGTGGCGGAGATTGCAGGGTTTGGGGTCACGGACGGGACTGCACCGGCCGGGGGCTGGCTGCCGGATGGCGAGGTCCATGCGCTGAACGCGCAGGCACCCGTCCGCTACAGGGGGAACGCATGAAGGCGACACCGGTGGTGTTCGATGGGTGTTTCGGATGGCTGCATCCGGCGGACGGGCTGCGGGGTGTCGTCCTGTGCGGCCCTTACGGCTATGAGGAGCTCTGCGCCCATCGCGCTTGGAAAACCTTCGCGGAAAGACTGGCGGCGGCCGGCCTGCCCACCTTGCGCTTCGACTTTCCCGGATCAGGCGATTCCGCCGGCGACGACAGCGAGCCCGACCGGGTGCGCGCCTGGCTGGACGGGATCAAGGCGGCGGTCCGCCGCCTGCGCGAGGACACCGGCGTCACCGAACTGGTTCTGGTCGGCTTCCGCATGGGCGGGCTGCTCGCCACCGCGGCAGCGCTCGAACTGGCGGAGGAGGGGCAGGGCGTCGACCGGCTGGTCCTGCTGTCGCCGATCACCTCCGGCCGCAAGGCGGTGCGCGAGCTGCAGACGCTGTCGACCATGGTGCTGCGCCCGACCTGTAACCCGGAGCCGCCGGAGCGCGCGTCCTGGCTGAACGTGATCGGCATGCCGCTGACGCCGGAAACCGCGCTGGCGCTTGGCGGGCTCGACCCCTGCGACCGGCCGGCGGTGCCGGCCCCGCGCATCCTGATCGCCGACCGGCCGGAGGCCAGGGCGGCGGTGCGGCTGGCGGCGCGCTGGCGGACGCTGGGTGCCATGGCCGAGCCGATGGGCCTCGGCGGCATGATCGAACTGACGCAGCAGCCGCAGCGTGCCCGGGCCGCCGCGGTATTCGAGCCCGTCCTGGCCTGGATCGCCGCTGCCCCCGTCGCCGCCGGCGCCACCCCGCCGCCGGACCGCCCGGCCGGGCTGATGACGGCGACCGCGGTCGAGCGCCCGGTCTTCTTCGGGACGGCGCCGGAGCTGTTCGGCATCTACTGCACGCCGGTGCTGGCCGGGCCGGCCGGCGGCCGGCCGGCCATCCTGTTCCTAAACAGCGGCGCCACCCACCATGTCGGCTCCGGCCGCGCCACGGTGGTGCAGGCCCGGCGGCTGGCGGCGCGCGGCCATGCCTCGCTCCGGATCGACGCGGCCGGCATCGGCGACAGCCCCGACCGGCCGGGGGCGCCCGACAATCTGCTCTACAACCGCGAGGTCGTCGCCGACGTGCGCGCCGCGCTGGACTGGCTGGAGCGGCAGGGGCACGAGCGCATCGTCGTCATCGGCCTGTGCGCCGGCGGCACGCCGGCCCTCCATGCCGGGATGGGCGACGACCGCGTGGTCGGGCAGATCGCGCTGAACCCCGGCCGGTTCGAGCTGGGCGGCGGTACCGCCGTGACCGAGCTGATGCGGACGGTCGCCCACCGTTCCGCCAGGGAGTATCTGCGCGAGGCGCTGAAGCCCGCCCGCCTGCGCGCCAGCTTCCGCAACCGCGCCCGGCTGATGGGATTGACCGGCCGGCTGGCGGCCCGCTTCCTCCGCCGGGCGCTGATCCGGACCGGCCTGACCCGCCACGCGCTGCGCATGTTCCGTCGCCTGTCGGCCGAAGGGCGGCGGGTGCTGGTGGTCTATGGCAGCGACGACATGACGCTTGCCGAATTCTACCTGCATCTGGGCGAGGGCGGGCGCGCGCTCGACGGGCTGCCGGGGATCGAGGTGGTCTATCTCGACCATTCCGACCACAGCGTGACGGTATGGGAGGCGCGCGACCGGCTGGACCGGCTGATCGACCGCCATCTTGCAGCGATCGACTGCCCCGCCCAGGCCGGCACGAACTCGGCCTGCCTGGGCGGTTGGGAGCTTGGGTTGCCGCCCGGACTGCCGCCCGGACTGCCGTCGGGGGAACGGGTGGGGTAGGGGGAGAGGTCGTTGGGCGGACCGCTCTCCCGGCGGCCGGGCGCAAGCGCCGGCCACGACGACGGCTGGCGCATTTTGCGGAACGCGATCGGACTTGCACGGCACAGGGCCGGCTCCCGCTACCGGGCCTTCCGGAACGTGAGATTGTAGCGGAGGGGGCCGATGGGGCTTTCGCCGTCCTTCAGGGTATCGACACCATGAAACGTCATCCGCGCGGGCCCTCCCCAAACGACGACGTCGCCATGCAAGAGGCGCACCCGTCGAGGCCGATCGGAGCGACTGAGACCGCCCCACAGGAAAGTGGCGGTGAGGCCGAGCGACACGGAGACGATCGGACAGTCGAAGTCCCGCTCGTTGCGGTCCTGATGCAGCGATAGCCGTGAGCCCGGCTCATAGCGATTGACCAGACAGGCGTCCGGGTCGAAGCCCTCGAAGCCGGCCTTCCCGGCCGCCTGGCGTGCCAGCATGGCGAAGGCCTCGGGCATTTCGGGCCATGGCCGACCCGTTTCAGGATCGCGGGCATCGTAGCGATAGCCCGTCCGATCCGTCACCCATCCGACATTGCCGCAGTTGGTCATTGCCACGGACATCCGCCAGCCGCCGGGGGTTGTCATGTGCCTGAAGGGTGCAGCCTCGGAAATTCCTGCGATGGCGTCCAGCAGGTCGTTCTCAACCGGACGGGCGAATGCCGTGAGGTGGACCGCACCCGGCGCGAGCGGGTTGGTCCGTTCCTCGTCGCCGAAAAGGTCCGTTTCGCTCATCCTCTCACGCGGCGTCATGAAAAATGATCCCGACCGTATGGCGCCGCCCCTTGCGAAGTTTGCTTACGCCATGGCGAAGCATGACGCGGTGGTCGCCCTTGCTGCCGCGATGCGGCCGGCTGTTGACGGCGAACACCACCGCATCTCCCTTTGAAAGCGGCACCACGGCCGGACGGGTTTGCATTCTCGGCCGCTGCTCCGTCAGAACGAATTCACCGCCCTCGAAATCGTCCCCGGGATTGGAAAGCAGGATTGCGACCTGCAAGGGGAAAACATGCTCCCCATACAGATCCTGGTGCAGGCAGTTGTAGTCGCCGGGACCATATTGCAGCAGAAGCGGCGTCGGCCTGGTCTGCCCGGAGTCATGGCAGCGCTCGAGGAAATCGGAATGGTCGTCGGGAAAGCGCACGTCGATCCCCATCCGCTCGTTCCACCTGTTCGCGATCGGCGAGAGCCGGGAGTAGAGCGCGGTTCTCAGCCGCTGGATCAGGTCGGGCAGGGGATAGGAAAAATAACGATACTCCCCTTGTCCGAACCCGTGACGCGCCATGATGACATGGCTTCGGAAGGCAGCGCCTTCGCCGTACAATCCGGCGATCCCGTCGCATTCGCTCGCTGTCAACAGCTGTGGGAACACCGCCCAGCCTTGGGCATCCAGCTCCGCAGAAACCCCGGCCCAATCGATCCTTTCCATGCGCGCGTCCGTCATCATTCCGCCTTCCCGAGGCCGGCGGCCGGTCGAGGCCCCGGAGCGGCCTTCTCGCGCTCCAGAAACGTCCTCTTGCGCTCGACGCCCCAGGCGTAGCCGGACAGCGCGCCGTCGTTCCTCACCACCCGGTGACAGGGGATGGCCAGGGCGATGTTGTTCGCGGCACAGGCACCGGCAACGGCGCGGACGGCCTTGGGCAAACCGATCCTGAGTGCGATATCGGTGTAGGACGCCGTCTCGCCCGCCGGTATCTCGCGCAGGGCCTGCCACACCCTCTGCTGAAAAGCGGTTCCCCGCACATCGAGGGGAAGGTCCAGACCCAATCCGGGAGCTTCCACCAAGCCAACCACCTTGGCGACCAAAGCCTCGTACTCCGCATCGCCGCCGATCAGCCGCGCCTTCGGGAAACGGTCCTGGAGATCGCGCGCGAGGTCGTCGGGATCGTCGCCGATGAGGATCGCCGCAACGCCCTTCGCGCTGGAGGCGACAAGGATTGCGCCGAGGGAGGAGTCACCGACCGCGAACCTGATGTCCTCATTCTCGCCACCCGCGCGATAGCGGGACGGCGTCATGCCGAGCATTTCCGTGGATTTCTCGTAGAATCGGCCGCTCGAATTGAACCCGGCGTCGTAGATCGCCTCCGTTACCGTGTTGTCTGCGGTCAGGTTGTCCCGCACCCGTGCCGCGCGACGCCCAACCGCATAATCCTTGGGGGTGAGGCCGGTGGATGCCTTGAAGAGGCGATGCAGGTAGCCGGGGCTGCGCCCGACCACGGCGGCAAGGTCGGCCAGTGACGGGGGCGCGTCGCTGCTCTCGATCAGCCGGCACGCCTTCGCGACGATGGCGGCATTCTCGGCGTCAAGGGAGGGGCCATCCGGTTTGCACCGCTTGCACGGCCGGAAACCGGTCGCCCTGGCGGCTTCCAAGGTCTCGTGGAGGCCGACATTCTCCGGATTGGCGGGGCGCGACGGGCAGGAAGGCCGGCAATATACGCCCGTCGTCGCCACGGAATACCAGAACTGGCCGTCGGCAGTCCTGTCACGCGCCAGCACGCGCGCCCAGCGGGGATCCTCGGCAACGGACCGCCCTTGGCTGCCCTTCGCATGCTCCATTGTCCTGGCCATCCGGTGGCTCCCTTGTGTGGTTCGATCGCCATGTGTGGTTCGATCGCGACCATGCCGCTTGCCGCCCGGCCTCACACTCCGGCTCTTGCTTTCAAATCCAAATATAGGACCATCGACCCGGTCCGCGACCAGCCGGTTCCGGGGCGGCGGCAGAGACGGAGATCGAGGAGAAGACTTACCGCATGCCCGACGTGGATCGGGCTCGCCAAGCGGCACTCGAACCAGTCGGCCAGGGGAAGCAACGGCCGGTTCCGCTCCACCGGGAGGAGGTCGCGGTGCCGCCGGGCAATCGGGGGCGGGCGTGAAAGCCGACCGCCCATCCCCTCCGGCACCGGCAGGCTCTCAGCCCAGCAACTCCGCCAGGGCACGCGCCACCACCCGGGTCGCCTTGCGCAGGTCTTCCAGCACCAGCTTCTCGTCGGCGCGGTGGCCGTTGGCCTCCAGCAGGTCGCGCGGGCCGGCGCCGTAGAGGATGGTGGGGATGCCGGCCTCCGAATAATGGCGGGCGTCGGTGTAGAGCGGGATGCCGGTCTGGCCGACCGGCACCCCCAGCACCGTTTCGGCATGGCGGGCGAACAGCGCGGCCAGACGCGGCGCGTCGCCGACCGACCGGAAGGGACGGGCCAGCAGGATGCGGCGGATGGTGACGCGGATGCCCTCGCGCCCGGCGGCGGCCCGCTCGATCAGGGCGCGCAGTTCTGCCTCGACCTCCGCCGGGTTCTCTTCCGGGATCATGCGGCGGTCTAGGCGCAGGGTGACGCGGTCGGGCACCACGTTGGTGTTGATGCCGCCCTGGATCAGCCCGACGGTCAGCGACGGGTGGGTGATGCCGGCGACGGCGGAGCGGCGTTCGGCAAGCTCCGGCCGGTGGGCGTAGAGCGCGGCCAGGATGCCGGTCGCCGCCTCCAGCGCGTCGTGGCCGGTGTCGGGACGGGCGGCATGGGCGGACTTGCCGTCGACCTGCACCTCCAGATGCAGGCAGCCATTGTGCCCGGTCACCACCGAATAGGCGAAGCTGGCCGACACCGCATAATCCGGCTTGGAAATCCTCTGGTCGAGCAGCCATTTCGGCCCGATCTCGCCGCCGGCCTCCTCGTCGTAGGTCAGGTGCAGCTCGATCGTGCCCTTCAGTGGCGCTCCGGAGGCGATCAGTGCCCGAAGCGCGAAGGCGTAGGTGGCGAAGTCCGATTTCGACACCGCGACGCCGCGGCCATACATCACCCCGTCGCGGATCGCGGCGCCGTAGGGGTCGCTCGACCAGCCCTCGCCGGGCGGCACCACGTCGCCATGGGCGTTGAGCGCCACGGTCGGGCCTTGGGCCGGGCCGTCGCCGAACCGGTGGCGGACGACGAGGTTGGTGGCGCTGACCATGCCGTTGGCCCGCACCAAGTCGGCCGGCACCGGATGGCGCTCCACCGCGAAGCCCATCGCCTCCAGCAGTTCGGCGGCACGGACGGCGTGGGGGGCGCAATCGCCCGGCGGGTTGTCGGACGGCACCTTCACCAGTTCCGCCAGGAAGCGGACCTCCTCGTCGAAGCGGGCGTTCACCGCCTCGTCGAGCGTGGCGGCGAGGGAGGAGGACAGGTCGGTCATGGCAGGCGGTCCGTCAGGAGTTTGCGGGCTGGAAATGTTCGACGAAGCGGGCGAGCACGCGGGCTCCCGCCTCGGCGTCGGCGGCGGTGATGCGTTCGGCCGGATTGTGCGAAATGCCGCGCTCGCAGCGCACGAACAGCATGGCGATGCCGGTCAGCGCCGCAACCGCCATCGCGTCGTGGCCGGCGCCGCTCGGCAGTTCCGGCGCGTCCAGCCCTTCAGCGGATGCCGCGGCGGAAAACTGGGCCATCAGCGCCGGGTGGCAGGCGACGGCGGGGCTCTCGTGCAGGGTCTCGAAGGCGATGGCGACGCCGCGCGCGTCGGCGATGGCCTCCAGCCGGGCGCGGACGGCGCCGACCCGCTCCAGCCGCAGGGGATCGCGGTCGGCGCGCAGGTCGATGGTGAAGCGGACCTTGCCGGCGATCACGTTGGTGGCGCCGGGCGACGCCTCGATCCGGCCGACGGTGCCGACCAGCCGGTCCTGTCCCGAGCAGAGCTGTTCCACCGCCAGGATCATCTCGGCCGCCGCCGCCAGCGCGTCGCGGCGCAGCGTCATCGGCACGGTTCCGGCATGGCCGGCCATGCCCTCCACCGACACCGCCAGACGGGTGGCGCCGGCGATGGCGGTGACGATTCCGACCGGGCGGCCGAGCGCCTCCAGCACCGGGCCCTGTTCGATGTGCAGCTCGGCATAGGCCAGCACCTCGTTCGGCCGGTAGGCGGCGGTCCCCCAGGCGGCGGGGTCGAGGCCGAATTCCGTCATCGCGTCGGCCAGCCGGATGCCGGCGGCGTCGCGCGTCTCCAGCACCGCCGGGTCGAAGCTGCCGGCGATGGCGCGGCTGCCGATCAGGGTCGACTGGAAGCGGGTGCCCTCCTCGTCGCCAAAGCCGATCACCTCGACGGCGAAGGGCAGGCGGCGGCCGCGGGCGTTGAGGTCGGCGACCACGGCGATGCCGGTCAGCACCCCCAGCATGCCGTCGTAGCGCCCGGCATCCCGCACGGTGTCGAGATGGGAGCCCATCAGCAGCGCCGGCAGGCCGGGCCGGTCGCCCTCGTAGCGGCCGACGATGTTGCCGACGGCATCCTCGCGCACGGCCATCCCGGCCTCGCGCATCCAGCCGGCCACCAGATCGTTGGCGCGGCGGTGTTCGGGCGTCAGGTAGAGGCGCGACAGCCGCCCGTCCTCGGCGCTGATCGCCGCCAGCGCGTCGATGCGGTCGAGAAGGGCCGGTCCGGACAGCGGGGAGGCGGAAGTGGGCGGAGCGGCTTGCGACGGAACGGGCATCGGCTGGTCCGGATGACGGAAGGGAAACGGCATTCTGGCATCGCTTATACGCCCAAGCCGTTGCCCCGCCCTAGCCCCCGGCCGGCGAAGACAGTTTCAAAGAAACGCGCAAAAGGCGCCGTTACGCCGCCATCATGCCGCCGCCCGGGATGACGCGGCGCATGACGCGCTGCAAAATCCGGCTGTTTTATCGAAGGGAGTGCCGAATAACGGCTACCACCCTCTGGAATAAAGCGGGATGATCCATAAATGAAACCCGGCAACAAGGGCCGGGAAACGGCCGGAATTGCTGCGTCTGCGAAATAAACCGCTGAGGGGAGGTGCGTCCATGACGTCGTTCGATCCCGACATGCCTTTTGAGAACGCGACGCCCGTCGGCCGCACCGGTGTGCACCGGGATGGCGGCCTATGGTTCAACGACCGCACCGAGCTGCTCCAGGCCCGCACGCTGGCGGGATGGATCACCCTGCTGGCGGAGGATCGCGGGCTTGACGACTGCCAGCTTGCCGCCGCCACCGGCCTGGATGTGGAGGATGCCCGCGCGGTGCGGGACGGCGCCGTGGCCATGCTGCCGCCGCGCCTGCTGAACCGAGCGCTCGCCCGGCTGGAGGGGCGGAACGACGAAGGGCGGCTGCAATAACTGCAAGCCGCCCTTCGGACTCGTTGGACGTTGTCGTCCTGCGTCGCCTCAGGCGACGGACAGCACGTCCACATACAGGTTGGCCGGCGCCGACAGGTGGATGCGGTACAGCATGCCGGACTGGTCGACGAGGATGTCGGCGACCGGATTCTTGGTCGACAGGTCGGTCACCGCGGCGCGGACGTTGCGCGGCAACTGGTCGAGGGCGATGTCACGGTAACCGCCCTTGTCGGAAAGCTTGATGGTCTTGGTGCCCATGATGGCAGCTGCTCTGTTCCGGAAGACTTGAGGGGGACTTGATTTGCCGCGGGACAATGGTCCCGCCCGGTTAACCAACAGTTAACCGGGCCATCGGGTGTTCCGGATACCGGCGCAGGTCAGCAGCGCATGCGGCGCAAGGGGAGCGGCGCAAGGGGACGGTGGAAGGGGTGCCGTTCAGCGGCGACGGGTGTCGTCCTCCGGCAGCGGCTGCTTGCCCAGCACCATCGAGCTGTTGTCGAGCGCCGCGACCATGGCGTCGCGTGCCGGGGCGCCGGGGCCGGTCACGCTGCCCTGTCCTTGCGCGGCGGCGGGCTCCACCCGTTCGCCGAAGCGGGCGGCCTCATGCCCGGCGGACCCGGACCGGGCGACAACGCGCAGGTCGTTCTGCACATGGCCGACGCCGGAGACGCTCTCCGCGATGTCCTCCGCCAGACGCCGGGCGGCACGGTCGGCGACGGTGCCGCCCAGCGTCACCTCGCCATTCTCCACCGTCACGCCGACGTCGGAGGCGTCGAGGCGGTGGTCGTCGGTCAGGCGGTCGTTGATGTCCTCGAGGATGCGCTGGTCGGAGCGGCGGTAGTTGCGCGGGCCGACCCCGCGGTAACGGGCCTCGGGACTCATCTTGGCGAACTCCTCGCTCCAGGGATGACGGTGCATGGGCATGGCGGTCTCCGTCCTCTGCAATCAGGGGGCTGACCTCTCAACAAAAGTCGTGCCGTTTGCGTTCCGACAGCCCGGCAGGTCAGCGTTGCGCGGCGAATGGAGTGAACGGCCAGAACATGGCGCAACCTTGGCCGCGCCCGGCTGTTCCGTTCGAAAGCCTTTCGGTCGAGGACGTGCCATGAAACATTCCGAACCAAGCGTCGCCCTCTGGGCGATGACAATCCTGCTGGCGATTCTCGGGCTCGGCGCCCTGGGCGGCGGGCTGTGGCTGATCCTGCTGGGCGGCTCCTGGTACTATGCCCTCGCCGGCCTGGCGTTCCTGGTGACGGCAGCCCTGCTGGCCAGGCGGTCGCCGGCGGCGCTGACGGTCTATGCCCTGCTGGTGGCCGTCACGCTGGTCTGGGCGCTGTGGGAAGCCGGGCTGGACTGGTGGCCGCTGTCGGCGCGCGGCGACGTGATCGCCGTGGTCGGGGCCCTGCTGCTGACGCCCTGGGTGACGCGCCGCCTGGGCGAGCGCCAGCCGATGGCCGGGGAACCCGCGCCCGGTGCCTATGCGGTGGGGGTGTTCCGCGGAACCGGCCTTGCGCTGACCGCGTCTTTGGCGGTGGTGCTGGCGGTCGGCGTCGCCTCCTGGTTCACCGACCCGCACCGGATCGAGGGTGTCGTCCCGCCCGCCGGGCAGATGGCGGCGGCCGGGGCCGATCCGGCGGTGCAGGGGGAGGCGGTGCCGGACGGCGAATGGCACGCCTATGGCCGCACCGGCTACGGCCAGCGCTATTCGCCGCTGACCGGCATCACGCCGCAGAATGTCGACAGGCTCCAGGTCGCCTGGACCTACAACACCGGCGACCTGCGCGGCCAGCCCGGCGACCCCAAGGAAACCACCTTCGAGGTGACGCCGCTGAAGATCGGCAACCGCCTCTATCTATGCTCGCCCCACCAGCATGTGATCGCGCTGGACGCCACCACCGGCAAGGAGGTGTGGCGGCGCGACCTGAAGATCGATCCGACGCAGCTGGCCCTGCAGCACCTGACCTGCCGCGGCCTGTCCTATCACCCGGCGTCGCAAGCCGCCGCCGCTCCGGCGGCCGGGGGCAGCTGTGCCGCCAAGCTGTTCATGCCGACCGCCGACGGACGCCTGGTGGCGCTGGATCCGAAGGACGGCTCGATCTGCACCGGCTTCGGCCGCAACGGCGAGGTCGATCTGTGGGCCAACATGCCGAACGTCCGGCCGGGCGCCTATTACTCGACCTCGCCCCCGGTGGTGACCGCCGGCCTGATCGTCGTCGGCGGCACGGTGCTGGACAATGTCTCGACCAGGGAACAGTCGGGCGTCGTCCGCGCCTTCGACGTCGACAGCGGCGCCCTGGTGTGGAACTGGGATTCGGCGAAGCCGGACCAGACCGCGCCGATCCCGGAGGGGCAGACCTACACCGTCAACTCGCCCAACAGCTGGTCGATCTCCAGCGTCGACGAGGCGCTGGGCATGGTCTATGTGCCGCTCGGCAACCAGCCGCCCGACCAGTGGGGCGGCAACCGCAGCCCGGAGGTCGAGCGCTCCTCCTCCTCCGTCGTGGCGCTCGATCTGGCGACGGGCCGGGTGCGCTGGGTCTTCCAGACCGTGCATCACGATTTGTGGGATTACGACGTGCCGGCGCAGCCCAGCCTGATCGACCTGACCGTCGATGGCATGAGCGTGCCGGCGCTGGTCCAGCCGACCAAGCAGGGCGAGCTGTTCGTGCTCGACCGCCGCACCGGCCGGCCGGTGCTGCCGGTGACCGAGAAACCGGCGCCGCAGGGCGCGGCGGAGGGCGACCGCACCGCCCCGACCCAGCCGGTGTCAGCCCTGTCCTACGACCCGCCGCCGCTGACCGGGGCCGACATGTGGGGGGCGACGATGTTCGACCAGCTCGCCTGCCGGATCGCGCTGAAGCGGCTGCGCTACGAGGGGCGCTTCACCCCGCCGTCCCTGCAGGGCTCGCTGGTCTATCCCGGCAATTTCGGCGTGTTCAACTGGGGCGGCGTCGCGGTCGATCCCCGGCGCCAGATCGCTTTCACCACGCCCACATATCTCGCCTTCGTCTCGCAGCTGGTGCCGCGCCAGGACGACCGCACCCAGTATGTGCAGGGCGACGAGCGGCCGCAATACAGCCTGCCGGCGCTGAACGAGAATTTCGGCGCCCCATTCGCGGTGAAGCTGGCGCCATTCGTCTCGGTGCTGGGGCTGCCCTGTCAGGCGCCGCCCTGGGGATATGTCGCCGCGGCCGACCTGACGACGGGGAAGACTGTCTGGAAGCACAAGAACGGCACCACCCTCGACGCCTCGCCGATCCCGCTGCCCTTCCGCATGGGCGTGCCCAACCTGGGCGGGCCGATCGTGACCGCGGGCGGCGTCGCCTTCCTGTCGGGCACCATCGATTACTATGTGCGGGCCTATGACGTCTCCACCGGCCGGCAGCTGTGGGAAAGCCGCTTGCCGGCCGGCGGGCAGGCGACGCCGATGACCTACCAGGGTGAGGACGGCCGACAATATGTGCTGGTGGCGGCCGGCGGGCATGGCTCGCTGGGGACCAAGGGCGGCGATGCGGTGATCGCCTATGCGTTGCCGAAGTGAGGGGCGGGGGGCATTACGCCCCCCCTTACGCCGCGCTCTCAGTAATCGGCAGCGGTTCGGCGGCTTCAGCGTCTTCGGGCATCTGCTCGCGCAGGGTGACGGCGCCGTTGGTGCGTTCCAGCACCAGCTTGCGGCCATGGTGGGCGACCAGCCCGGCATGATGTCCGATGGTCAGCAGGGTCGCGTGCGGCAGTTCGGTTTCCATCAGCGTCAGCAGCTCCTCCTCCGCCGGGGGATCGAGGCTGTCGGTCGCGTCCTCAAGGAAGATCCAGTCGGGCCGGCGGATCAGCAGGCGGGCGAAGCCGAGCCGCTGGCGCTCGGGCACCGACAGCATGCCGTCCCAATGGTCGACGTCGTCCAGCCGCCCGACCAGATCGGGCAGGCCGACGCGGACCAGCGCGTCCGCCGCCCGGTCGTCCTCCACCGACGAGGCCGGGCCGGGATAGCCCAGCACCGCCCGCAGGGTGACATGGGGCAGGTAGGGGCGCTCCGGCATGAAGAAGACGCGGGTGTGGGCCGGCAGGGTGATGCGGCCGCGGCCCCAGGGCCAGACCCCGGCGACGGCGCGGAACAGCCGGATGGTGGCCGTCGCGTCGCCGACGATCAGCACGCGGTCGCCCGGCCGCACCTCCAGGTCGAAGGGATGCACCACCTCGACGCCGTTCGGCTCCTCGATGGCGACGCCGCGGAAGGTCAGGCTGCGGTGCTCGTCCGACCGCTCGACCTGGATATGGCCGTCCGCCACGTCGCAGACGTCGCGGTCCAGCCGCACCAGCGCATCGTGCAGGTTCAGCACCCGTTCCACCGACGCCCGCCATTCGGCGACGCGCGGCAGGTTGTCGATCGGCCAGGACAGCGCCCCGACCGTCTGCTGGAAGGCCTGCGCCGTCTGCATCAGCACGCCGAGCGAGATGGTGCCGGCGATGTAGCGCGGGGCGGCGACCAGGATCGGGAAGGCGGCCGACAGCACTGAATAGCTGGCGCTGAACACCATCATGTGGCTCAGCGCCCGGGTCTGCCGGTCCCAGCCCCGCACCACCCCGGCGAACAGGCCGCTCAGATGGCCGCGCTCCGCCGATTCGCCGTGCAGCAGGGCGATGGTCTGGCCGTTCTCGCGGATGCGGGCCAGAGCGAAGCGGAAGTCGGCCTCGTAGCCCTGGCGGCGGTTGACGGCGTTGACCAGCGGCTGGCCGATCAGCATGGCGATGGTCGTGCCCATGGCGGCATAGAGCAGCGCGACGAACAGCAGATGGCCCGGCACCGACAGCTCGGTCCCCATCAGCGTCACCGACAGGGTGCCGGAGAGCATCCACAGGATGTTGGTGAAGCTGATCAGCAGCAGCACGCAGTAGGTCAGCGAATGGCCGAGGTCGATGGCCATTTCCGCGGTGATGCGGATGTCCTCGGCGATGCGGCCGTCGGGGTTGTCGTGCTCGCCCGGCATGTAGGCGATCTGGTGGTGCCGGCCGCGGCGCAGCCAGTCCTCCAGCAGCTTGCGCGTCAGCCAGTCGCGCCACCCCATCTGCAGCCGCCGCTTCACCCGCAGATGCAGCACGACGATGACGATGTTGTAGGCGATGATCAGCCCGACCACGCCGATCATGGTGAGGAACCGGTCCATCGAGCGCTGTTCGAGCGCGTCGAACAGCCTCTCGCTCCACAGGTTGATCAGGACGGGGATGGACACCTGCCCGATGGTCAGCACCACCAGCGCCACGGTCAGCGCCCATACGGTGACGCGCGTCCGCCCCAGCCAGTATCCGCCCGCCAGCGCCAGGAAGCGGCGGGCGAAGCCGGGGCCGCCGCCGTTCTCGCCGCCGCCCGTGCCGTTTCCGCCAGTGCCTTCGCTCATGCCGCCCATCCCGGGCTTTCGCCCTCGACTCTTCACCATCCGTATAACCAACGAATAGGACCTGCTGTGACAAAAGTACAGGGTCAGGGGCGAAGGAACGGTTAAAGCCTCCCGCTTCTCACGACCTCGGCGAGGAAGCGGTAGCTGTCCTTCGGCGTGCGCGTCAGCGTGTCGTAATCGACGCGGACGATGCCGAAGCGTTTCGACAGGCCGAAGGCCCATTCGAAATTGTCCAGCAGGCTCCAGCACAGATATCCCTTGACGTTGCAGCCGTCGGCCAGCGCCTGCGCCACCGATTCCAGATGCTCGCGGTAGAACAGCACCCGCTCGGCATCGTGGATCTGGCCGTCCGGCGTCACCACGTCGTCATAGGCGCAGCCGTTCTCGGCGATGAAGACGGCCGGGTTGCCGTAGCCGGTGCGCAGCTCGCCCAGCAGATCGTACAGCCCCTCCGGCTGGACCGGCCATGCCATGCCGGTCCAGCGCCGGCATTGCGCCTCGCCCCAGCCGACCTCGAAGGGCCGCCCGGCCTCGTGCTTCATCGTCATGCGCGAGTAGTAGTTGATGCCCAGCAGGTCGATCGGGTAGCGGATCGCTTCGGTGTCGCCGGGCAGCACGAATTCCGCCATCTTGTCGGCCAGCAGTGCCGGGATTTCACCCCGCATCAGCCCGTCCAGCGCCACCCGGTTCCACACCGCGTCCCAGCGTGCCGCCGCCGCGACATCCTCCGGCCGGTCGCTGTCGGCGACCGCCGGCTGCAAATTCAGCACGGTGCCCAGCGTCAGGCCGGAATGTTCCGCCGCGATGGCGCGCAGCGCCGCGCCCTGCGCCAGATTCTGGTGGTGTAGCGCCCGCAGGATGCCCTGTTCGCCCAGCCGGTGGCCGGGGGCATGCTCGCCGACGCCATAGCCGAAGATGGCGACGACGTTCGGCTCGTTCAGCATCATCCAGTGCTTGACCCGGTCGGCCAGCCGGGCGGTGACGATGCGGGCGTAGTCGGCGAAGGGGCCGACGATCTCCCGGCCCTGCCAGCCGCCGGCATCCTCCAGCGGCTGCGGCAGATCCCAATGGTAGAGGCAGGCCATCGGCGTGATCCCCGCCTCCAGCAGCGCATCGACCAGCCGGTCGTAAAAATCGAGGCCGCGCGTCTCCACCGCCCCGGTGCCGGTCGGCAGGATGCGCGGCCAGGCGATGGAGAAGCGGTAGCTGTCGAAGCCCGCCGCCTTCATCAGCGCGATGTCTTCCGCATAGCGGTGGTAATGGTCGCAGGCGACGGCGGCGCTGCTGCCGTCCATGATGCGGCCTTGCGCGGTGAAGCTGTCCCATACGCAAGGTCCGCGCCCGTCGGCGTCCGCCGCCCCTTCGATCTGGTAGGCGGCGGTCGAGGCGCCCCAGCGGAAATCGGGCGGAAAGCTCAGCGGCTTGGCGTCGTCGGCCAGGGACACGGGCTGGCTGAAGCTGTCCATCGGGTCGTCCTCCTCCCAAGGGTATGGTTCGTTTTCCCCAGCATGACGCAGCCGGCGCCGGTGCGCCATGGGACAAGAAGGCGCCGCCAGGGCAACGAAGTCGGTTTAACGGCAGCAGCGGATTGCCCTCTCTCCCCCCGGGGAGAGGGAGGGGACCCGCGCCGGAGGCGTGGGGAGGGTGAGGGGGCCGGCGCGCAAAACGCGCCGCCAAGGGGCATACTGCCCCTTGGCAATCCCCTGGCACGGGCGTTTCGCCCGCGCTGCCCCCTCACCCAACCCTCTCCCTGCTCTCAGCGGACCTTCGGTCCGCCTGCCGCGACAGCGCAAACCTTGTTTGCGCGAAAGCGGGGGGGGAGAGGGCTTATAGGCGCTCGCCGAGAAAGGCGGTGAAGCGGGGATCGTCGGCATAGGCGATGTTGATCCGCATCGCCGGCGCGGTCGCCGTGCGCGCCGGCAGGAACAGCGTGCCGGGCGCCAGGAAGATTCCCTGCTCCGCGGCCTGGCGCACCAGCTCCACCTCGTCGATGTGCCCGGGAAGCTCGCCCCACAGGTAATAGCCGCCGGGGGCGGCCGGCGGCAGCCGGACCCCGATGCGGGTGAGCGCCAGCGTCGCCTTTTCCGTATGCTCCGCGATCAGCGTCTTCAGCCGGCGCAGATGGCGCAGATACTGGCCCGACGCGATGAAGGCGTAGACGATCCGCTCGACATAGTCGGAGGTGCTGACCACGGTCAGCATCTTCACGTCGCACAGCCGGTCGATCAGCGGGCGTTTCGCCGCGACATAGCCGACGCGCAGGCTGGCCGACAGGGTCTTGGAGAAGGTGCCGACATAGATGACCCGCTCCAGCTGGTCGAGCGCGGCGAGCCTGGGGCTGGCGGCGGGCAGGACGTCGGCGAAGGGATCATCCTCGACGACGTAGAGGCCATGCTGGTCGGCGATCCGCAGCAGCCGGTGGGCGACGGCCGGCGTGATCGAGCCGCCGGTCGGGTTGTGCGCCAGCGACTGGGTGAAGAACAGTTTCGGTTTGTGGGCGGCTGCCTTGGCGGCGAAATCGTCGAGATCGGGGCCGTCATGGCGCCGCTGGACGCCGACGATGGCGATGCGCGACAGCCGGAGCTTGCCGAACAGCGGATAGTAGCCGGGGCTGTCGACCAGCACGGTGTCCCCCGGCTCCAACATCTGGCGGGCGACGAGGTCGAGGGCGTGGTTGGCGCCCTGGGTCAGCAGGATCTGGTCGGGTGCTGCCTTGATCGACCGTTCGCCCAGCGTCAGCGCCAGCCGCTCGCGCAGCGGCAGGAATCCCCAGGGCGAGCCGTAGCCGTGCTCCGGCCCCAGGCCTCGGGCCGCCGCCAGGAAGCGCGGATGGCCGCCGATCTCGAAGCGCTCCATCCAGGAGGGCGGCGGCCGGCCGTCGCCGATCCGCACGGCGTAGCTCTGCACCAGCTGCTCGCGCAGCAGCGACACGAAATCCACCGCCTCGGCGACATGGGCCGACTGCTGGCCGGCCGCCGCGCGGCGGACTCGGGCGACGTAATAGCCGGCCCCCGGCTTGGCCTCGACATGGCCCAGCGCCACCAGCCGGTCATAGGCTTCGGCCATCGTGTTCTTGGAGACGCCATGCTCGACGGCGCCGGCCCGCACCGACAGCAGGCGCTCCCCCGGCTTCAACAGGCCGTCGCCGATCAGCCCGGCGATCCTGTCGACGATGCTGCCCACCCGCGTCATCGCATTCCCGCTCCGGTGTCCCACCGAACAGGCTGGTACAGTGTCCCTGAGATTTTGGCAAACTGTCCCTTGTTCTGTCCCTTCGCATCACTGATCATTGCGCATACGAACGGCATCGGCGGGATCGGCCCGCACCGTCCCGTTCGACCGGCATCCGACATCGTTCCGCCCTTTTTCGCGCGCCGCCATGCGCGGCGCCGGAGGGCGGGACGCATCCGCGAAGCGCACCACAGGGTTCAGGAATGACCAGCCCCACCCGCAATCCAGCCCGCAATTCCCGCATCTCCGGATTCCACAAGAAATCGCCGGCCGAGCGGCTGGCGATCGTCGCCGACTTTGCCGGCCTCGACGCCGCGTCCGCCGCGCGGCTGTCGGACACCGGGAACCTCGACCTGGGCCTCGCCGACCGTCTGGTCGAGAATGTCGTCGGGTCGATGAACATCCCGCTGGGGATCGCGACCAACATGAAGATCGACGGCGAGGATCTGCTGATCCCGATGGCGACGGAGGAATCGTCGGTCGTCGCCGCGGTCTGCAACGCGGCGCGGCAATGCTACGACGCCGGCGGCTTCACCAGTTCGATGTCCGGCACGCTGATGATCGCCCAGATCCAGGCGGTCGAGGTGGCCGATCCCCATGCCGCCCGCCTGCGCATCCTCGGCCGCCGCGACGAGATCAAGGCGGTCTGCGACGGCTGCGATCCGGTGCTGCTGTCCTTCGGCGGCGGCTTCCGCGACGTCGAGGTGCGGGTGCTCGACAGCCAGGGCGGGCCGATGCTGGTGACGCACCTGATCGTCGACACCCGCGACGCGATGGGCGCCAACGCGGTCAACAGCATGGCGGAGAGGCTGGCCCCGCACATCGCCGAATGGACCGGCGGCCGGGTCTATCTGCGCATCCTGTCCAACCTGGCCGACCGCCGGCTGGCCCGGGCGCATGCGGTGTGGCCGCTCGACCAGATCGGCGGCGAGGCTGTGCGCGACGGCATCGTCAGCGCCTATCATTTCGCCGCCGCCGATCCCTACCGCGCCGCCACCCACAACAAGGGGATCATGAACGGCGTCAGCGCCGTCGTGCTGGCGACCGGCAACGACACCCGCGCGGTGGAGGCCGGCGCCCACGCCTATGCCGCCCGTAGCGGCCAGTATGGCAGCCTGACCCGCTTCGAGGTGACTGCCGACGGGCAGCTCAGCGGCTCCATCGAGCTGCCGATGGCGGTCGGGCTGATCGGCGGCGCCACCAAGGCGCACCCGACGGCGCAGGCCTGCCTGGCGATCCTCGGCGTCACCAGTGCCGAACGCCTCGCCCGCGTCATCGCCGCGGTCGGGCTGGCGCAGAACTTCTCGGCGCTGAAGGCGCTGGCGACCACCGGCATCCAGAAGGGCCACATGGCCCTGCACGCCCAGAACATCGCGATGATGGCCGGGGCCGTCGGCGACGAGATCGACCGCGTCGCCGCCATCCTGGTCGAGCGCGGCACCGTGCGCCAGGACGTCGCCCAGGCTGTGCTGGGCGACCTGCGCGGGACCGGCGGCTGATGGCGCCGGTGCGCGACGGCAACGGGCACAAAGAAAGACATAAGGGGAGGAAGGGTATGTTGAAGACCGTGAACACGCTGGCCGGCACGACGCTGGCCGGCACGGCCGCGGCGAGCCTCGTCGCACTGCTGATCGGCGCGGCGCCGGCATCGGCCGAGATCGCGTCCCACCGGGTGAAGCTGGGGGTGCTGACCGACATGAGCGGCTTCGCCTCCGACAGCACCGGCCGGGGGTCGGTGGTGGCGGCGGAGCTGGCGGCGGAGGATTTCGCCAAGGAGCTGCCCGGCGTCACCATCGAGGTCATCCACGCCGACCACCAGAACAAGCCCGACATCGGCGCCGCCACCGCGCGCCGCTGGCTGGACCAGGACAATGTCGACGCGATCCTGGACGTGCCCTTCTCGTCGGTGGCCCTGGCGGTGAACGAGGTGACGCGCAAGTCCAAGGCGGTCTTCATCGCGTCCGGTCCCGGCACCACCGAGCTGACCGGGCCGAAATGCTCGGCCAACACCATCCAGTGGACCTACGACACCTGGGCGCTCGCCAACGGCACGGCGCGGGCGGTGACGGAAGCCGGGGGCAAGCGCTGGTTCTTCCTGACCGCCGACTACGCCTTCGGCCACGCGCTGGAGCGTGACGCCTCGGCGGTGGTCAAGGCGCTGGGTGGCTCGATCGTCGGCAGCGTCCGCCATCCGCCCAACGCGTCGGACTTCTCGTCCTACCTGTTGCAGGCGCAGGGCAGCGGCGCCCAGATCATCGGGCTCGCCAACGCGGTCGGCGATACCATCGGCTCGGTCAAGCAGGCGACCGAATTCGGCATCACCGGCGGCGGCCAGCGGTTGGCCGCCCTGCTGATGCAGCTGAGCGACGTCGCCGCCGTCGGGCTGAAGGACGCGCAGGGGCTGTACCTGACCGAAGCCTTCTATTGGGACCTGAACCCCGGCACCCGCGCCTTCGCCGACCGTTTCGCCGCCCGGATGGACGGGCGCCGCCCCACCGGCAACCAGGCCGGCGTCTATGCCGGCGCGCTGCATTACCTGAAGGCGGTCAAGGCGGCCGACAGCACCGACGGCACGGTCGTCGCCGCCAAGATGCGCGACCTGCCGACCGACGATCCGCTGTTCGGCAAGGGCAGCGTCCGGGTCGACGGCCGGGCCATCCACGACATGCTGTTCTTCGAGGTCAAGAAGCCGGAGGAGTCGAAAGGCCCCTGGGACTTCTACAAGCTGGTCAGGACCATCCCGGGCCCCGACGCCTTCCGCCCGCTGTCCGAGGGCGGTTGCCCGCTTGTCACCAAGTGATGGCCGGCAAGTGACGGCGGTCCCTCCGGGCTCCGCCCATGGGTGGGCGGGTCCGGAGACCCGGCGAAGCGACTGAATCCATAGACCCGACGGGGAGGAAGCCGGAGCATCGCTCCGGCTTTCTGCGTTCCGGGGCCTTGCAGGCGCCTGGACGGGCCGCGGCAGGGTGAAATTTCATCGAACTGTAATGACAACGTTGTCATTTGCCGAACATGCCATTATGGTAACGTTGTCATTCGGCGTTCCCGTCGTCGCTCCAACCCGTTCCGCTGACCAGGATCTCCCCTCATGAGCATTTTTCTCGACGCGCTGCTCGACAGCAGTTTGGATGACGGCATCCGGGGAGTGCCGCCGGGAACCGCGCCGTTCCCGCTGCGCGAGGTCGGCGCTATGGGCTGGCGTCCGGCGGCGGGCACCATGGCGCTGCCGGTGCTGACGCTCGACGAGGACGCCTTCGCCGCCAACCGCGACCTGATCTTCGCCTATGCGCGCCGTCATGGCGTGGCGCTGGCCCCGCATGCCAAGACGCCGATGGCGCCGCAGATCGCCTGCGCCCTGGTGGAAGCCGGTGCCTGGGGCGCCACCGTCGCCAACCTGCAGCAGGCCGCAATCCTGCTGCGCGCCGGCGTGACGCGGCTGATCCTCGCCAATGAGATCGGCGGCCGGGCCAGCGGCGAGCGGCTGGGGGCGCTGCTCGCCGTCCATCCCGGGGCCGACCTGCGTGCCTTCGCCGATTCCCCCGCCGCCGTCGAGACCCTCGCCGCTGCGGCGCGCGTTGCCGGCCGGCCGTTGCCCGTCCTGGTCGAGGTCGGCGCCGGCCGCGGCGGCGCCCGCGACCGGGCGGCGGTCGAGGCGATCCTCGCTGCGGTCCTGCGTCATCGCGGGCTGCTGGTCCTCGACGGCGTCGCCACCTACGAGGGGGCCGTCGCCACATCCGATCCGGCCGAAACCGCAGCAAACATCGCCGCCCTGCTGCAGCGCACGGCCGAGGCCTTCGCGGCCGTGCGCGCACTGGTGCCGGAACGGCCGCTGCTGCTCACCGCCGGCGGCTCCGCCTTCTTCGACATGGTGGTTGCCGGCCTGGGTCCGGTCGCCGCGGCCGACGGCAACGCCACGCTGGTGCTGCGCAGCGGCGCCATCTTCTTCCACGACCACGGCGTCTATGAACGCGCGCTCGGCGCGCTCGACGCCCGCCGGGGCTTCGCCTGCGGCGGCGCGGCTGCGGCCGATTTCCGCCCGGCCCTGCGCCTGTGGGCGGAGGTGCTGACCCGGCCGGAACCGGGGCTGGCCATCTGCGGCTTCGGCATGCGGGACGCCTCCTTCGACCAGGATCTGCCGCTGCCTTTGCGGATCCACCGCGATGGCGCGGCGCTTCCGGCCGGAGACCTGCGCGTGACCCGGCTGAACGACCAGCACGCCTTCGTCGCCGTGCCGGCCGGCCTGGATCTGGCTGTCGGCGACATCATCGAGTTCGGCATCTCCCACCCCTGCACCTGCATCGACCGCTGGCGGGTGCTGTTCGGCCTCGATGCCGGGGGCCGGGTCCGCACCGCCTACCGCACCTTCTTCGGCTGACCCAAGGCGGCCAGACACCCCATGCAGACTTTGAATTTCCAACAGCTCTGGCGCTACCAGGACCAGCTGATCGACGGCACGCTGCACACGCTGCTGCTGACCCTGGTCGCGGCGGTGATCGGCACCGCCATCGGCGTCACCGCGGCGTCGGCGGTGCGCAGCGGGCCGCGCCCGGTGCGCTGGGCGATCCGCGGCTATGTCGAGCTGATCCGCAACACGCCGTCGCTGATCCAGCTGTTCGTCGTCTTCTTCGTGCTGCCCGGCTTCGGGCTGCGGATGGACGCCTTCGAGGCGGCGGCGATCGCGCTCGGCCTCTATTTCGGCGCCTACTGCACCGAGATCGTCCGCGCCGGGCTGGAGTCCATTCCCGGCAGCCAGGTCGAGGCCGGCCAGTGCCTGGGGCTCTCGCGCTGGCAGGTGTTCCGCCACATCGTGCTGCCGCCCGCCCTGCGCAGCGTCTATCCCGCCTTCACCAGCCAGTTCGTGCTGCTGCTGCTCGGCACCTCGCTCGCCTCGCAGATCTCGGCGGAGGAGCTGTTCCACACCGGCGGCTTCATCGAGACGCGCACCTACCGCAGCTTCGAGGTCTATGCCGTGATCTGCGGCATCTATTTCGCCCTGGTGATGATCTTCAAACTGCTGTTCGCCGCGGTGGGGCATCTCGCCTTCCGCTGGCCGGTACGGCGCTGACGGAGACGCCGGCCATGCGTTCCTTCTCCCTCGCCGACTTCCTGTCACTGTTCAGCGCCCTGCAATGGACGGCGGTCCTCGTCGTCATTGCGCTCGCCTTCGGCGGTCCGCTGGCGCTGGGCCTCGCCCTGATGCGGACCAGCGCGAGCCGGGCCCTGCGCTGGATCGCCATCGGCTTCCTCCAGCTGGTCCAGGGCGTCCCGCTGCTCGGCCTGCTGATGTTCTTCTATTTCGGCATGCCGGTCTTCCTCGGCGTGGAGATCTCGCCGCTGGTCGCGGTCGGCATCGCCATGACGGTCTACACCGCCTCCTTCCTCGGCGAGATCTGGCGCGGCGGCATCGAGGCGGTGAAGCACGAGCAGTGGGAGGCGGCGGCCTGCCTCGGCCTGTCGGGCTGGCACCAGTTCCGCTACGTCATCGCGCCGCAGGCCTTCCGCATGGCGCTGCCGCCGACCGTCGGCTTCCTCGTCCAGCTGATCAAGGGCACGTCGCTCGCCTCCATCGTCGGCTTCGTCGAACTCGCCCGCGCCGGCCAGCTGGTCAGCGCCGCCACCTTCCAGCCCCTGCTGGTCTATTCGATCGTCGCGGCGATCTATTTCGCCGCCTGCCTGCCGCTCACCCTGTGGGCGCGTTCCCTGGAGGCCCGTCTGAATGGCGCTCGTTGACATCCGAAACGTTACCAAGAGCTACGGTTCCGCCCAGGTGCTCAAAGGGGTGTCGCTCGACATCGAAGAAGGCGAGATCGTCACCATCATCGGCAAGTCGGGCTCCGGCAAATCGACCCTGCTGCGCTGCATCAACGCGCTGGAGCGGGTCGACAGCGGCGAGATCCTGGTGGAGGGCCGGTCGGTGCGCACCGACATGCCGGACCTGCGCGGCTTCCGCCAGCGCGTCGGCATCGTCTTCCAGGCCTTCAACCTGTTCCCGCACCTGACGGTGGAGCGCAACATCACGCTGGCGCCGGTCCTCAACAAGCGGATCGCCAAGGCGGAGGGGAGGGCGCTGGCGCTGGACGTGCTGGCCCGCGTCGGGCTGGCCGACAAGATCGACGCCTATCCGGCCCAGCTCTCCGGCGGGCAGCAGCAGCGCGTCGCCATCGCGCGCTGCCTCGCCATGGGACCGCAGCTGATGCTGTTCGACGAGGTGACCTCCGCCCTCGACCCGGAGCTGGTCGGCGAGGTGCTGAAGGTGATGGAGGACATGGCGCGCCAGGGCATGACCATGGTCCTCGTCACCCACGAGATGGGCTTTGCCCGCAATGTCGCCTCCAAGATCGTCTTCATGCACCAGGGCCGCGTCTGGGAGGAGGGGCCGCCGGCCGAACTCTTCGCCAATCCGCGCACGCCCGAACTGCAGAGCTTCATCGCCTCCGTGCGCTGAGGCCCCCCATACCGGCCCCCATCACCGGCCCGCACCAAGGGCCGGACCACGAGCTGAACAGAGGAGAAAATGCCTGTGAGACTCTTCCGCACCCTCGCCGCCGCCCTGGCGGTCTGCGCCACCGTCGCGCTCTCCGCCGTGCCCTCCGCCGCCAAGGCGGATGCGCTGCAGAACGTGCTGTCCGCCGGCAAGCTGCGCGTCGGCGTGCTGATGGATGCCGCCCCCTGGGGCTTCAAGGACGCCAAGGGCGAAGCCGCCGGCCTCGACATCGATCTGGCCAGGCTGCTGGCCGCCGACATGGGCGTGAAGCTGGAGCTGGTCCAGGTGACCGGCGCCAACCGCATCCCCAGCCTGCTCGCCAACAAGGTCGACGTGCTGGTCGCCGCCGCCGGGGCGACGCCGGAGCGCGCCCAGCAGGTGACCTTCACCCAGCCCTATGCCGCGGTCAATCTCGGCGTCTACGGGCCGAAATCGATGGCGACCTCCACCGATCCGGCAGAGCTGAAGGGCCACAGCATCGGCGTCGCCAAGGGCTCCACCCTCGACATCTGGCTGACCGACAACGCCCCCGGCGCCAAGCTGGTGCGGTTCGAGGACACGCCCGGCGCCATCGCCGCCTATCTCGCCGGTCAGGTCGAGACCTTCGCCGAGAACAGCGCCATCGCGCTGAAGGTCGCCGAGGACAATCCCGGCAAGGATGTCGAGCTGAAGTTCCTGATCCGCCAGTCGCCGGCCCATGTGGTGCTGCGCCATGGCGAGCAGGACCTGCGTGACTGGGTCAACACCTTCCTGTTCTACAACCGCCTGAACGGCAAGCTGGGCGCCCTTCAGATGAAGTGGTTCAAGGAAAAGCAGACGCTTCCGCAGATGTGACGCCGCAGATGTGACGTCACGATCCAGTATCCGAGAAAGGTCTTTTCGATGATCACGAGGTTCCAGGTCGGTTCGCGCATGAGCCAGGCCGTCGTCTGCCACGGCATGGTCCACATCGCGGGCCAGGTCGCCAACAACCGGACCGGCTCCATCCAGGAGCAGACCCGGGACGTGCTGGCCAAGATCGACGCCCTGCTGGAGGAGGCCGGGACCGACAAGTCCAAGCTGGTCGCCGTCAACGTCTTCCTGCCGCACATCACCGACTTCGACGCCATGAACGAGGTCTACGACGCCTGGATCGATCCGGCCAACCCGCCGGCCCGCGCCTGCACCGAGGCGCGGCTGGCCGATCCGGACCTGCGCGTCGAGATGACGGCGCTCGCCGCCCTGTAACCGGGTTCATCCGGCGGATCGGAGACGGCGTCCGGGCAACCGCTGCCCGGACGTCCCTTCGCTAGAAGGTTTTTGGAATGCACACTGGCCTCTACCACGCGCTCGATTTCGCCGCCGACGGCAAATCGCTGGATTTCCTCAGCATCCCCTTTTCGGTGGACCGCTCCCCCTACTATCAGGTGAAGGTTCCGGTCTGCCGCGTGCGCAACGGGACGGGGCCGCGCGTGCTGCTGATGGCAGGCAACCACGGCGACGAGTATGAGGGCGAGCTGCTGCTGGGCCGGCTGTTCCGACGGCTCGACCCGGCGCGCATCCGCGGCGAGGTGACGATCCTGCCCGCCGCCAACGCCCCGGCGGTGATGGCGGCGCGGCGCCGGTCGCCGCTGGACGAGGGCAATCTCAACCGCGCCTTCCCCGGCGACCCCGCCGGTTCGCCCACCTTCCGGCTGGCCCATTTCCTGGAGCACGAGCTGTTCCCCCGCCACGACCTGGTGTTCGACATCCATTCCGGCGGCACCTCCATGGCGCACTTGCCCTGCGCCCTGATCGAGCGGCAGGGCACCCCGGACCGGCTCGGCCGCGCGCTGGAGCTGATGCGGTCGCTGGGCATGCCCTACGGCTTCGTGGCGGAGAACGGTGCCACCGCGCCGACCTCGATGGCGGCGGCCGCGCGGGCCGGCGTCATCGGCATCAGCGGCGAGTTCGGCGGCGGCGGCACGGTGACGCCGGAGACGATGGCCTACACCGCGCGTGCGATCGACAATTTGCTGATCGCCGTCGGGTTGACCGATGCGCCGGTTCTCTCGGTTGCCGCGCCCGCTCCGGCACCGATGCAGCTGCTGCAGCTTGACAGCCACCGGCAGGCGATCTACGCGCTGCGGCGCGGCTGGTTCGAGCCGGCGGTCGATGTGGGGGCGCGGGTCGCCGCCGGCGACCTCGCCGGCTGGTTCCACGACCTGACGCGGCTCGACCTTCCGGAGGAGGAGCTGCGCTTCCAGGAGGCGGGCATCGTCATCTCGCGGCGGCTGCACAGCGACAGCGAAGCCGGCGACTGCCTGATCCAGGTGGCTCGTCCGGTGGAGGAGGCGGGCATCCTGGCGCGCGCGGCGTGACGGGTGGGGGTTCGGCCTGGGGTTCGGCCTGGGGTTTGGCCGGTGGTTCGGATGGGGAGGCGGGCGGCATGAGTGACACCGGTGCGGCGAAGCGTCCGCCGACCATCGACGACGTCCTCCGCCTCCGGGCGGCGAAGCCGGAGCCTGCGGCAGCAGACGGCCCATCAGGCGACGGCCTGGCCGGGGAGGATGCTGTCGGCGAGGGAGCGGCCCCGCCGCGCATCGTCGAGATCGCCCGGCTCGCCGGGGTGTCACCGATCACCGTCTCGCGCGCCCTGCGCCAGCCGGAGAAGGTGGCCGAGGCCAAGCGCCGCCGGATCCTGGAGATCGTGGAGCGCACCGGCTACGCCACCAACCCCCATGCCCGCGCGCTGAGGTCGGGCCAGTCGAACATCGTCGCCGCCTTCGTCTCCAACCTCCAGAGCGAGCAGTTCTGCCTCGCCGTGCAGGGTTGCGGCGAGGTGCTGGAGCCGCAGGGCTACCAGCTGATGATCGGGCAGACCTCCTACTCCTATGCCAAGGAGACGACGATGATCCAGTCGCTGCGCGAGATGCGTCCGGCGGCGGTCATGTTCACCGGCGTCATCGAGATCGAGGAGAACCGGCGGGCGTTGCGGGCGCTCGGGATCCCGATCATGGAGACCTGGGCCTATCCCCGCGACCCGATCGACATGCTGGTCGGCTTCTCGAACATCGACAGCGGCCGCTTGGCGGCCGAGCATTTCGCCGCGCGCGGCCATCGCCGGGTCGCCTTCATCGGCCGCCGCAGCGGACGCGGCGCCCTTCGCCTTACCGGCTTCCGCGAGGGCGCCCGGGCGGCCGGGCTCGACATCGTCGCCGAACTCTCGGTCGACGGGGTCAGCAGCATGGTGGACGGCCGCCGGGCGCTCGGCGACCTGCTGTCCCGCAACGCACAGATCGAGGCGGTGTTCTGCGCCAACGACCTGCTGGCGACCGGGGCGCTGCTGGAGGCGCGCCGGCTCGGCATGCGGCTGCCCGACGACATCGCCATCCTGGGCTTCGGGCACAACGACATCGCCGAGGAGCTGCCGCCCGGCCTGACCACCATCGGGATCGACAGCCGCGATCTCGGCCGTCAGGCCGGATCGATGATCCTGCAGCGGATGCGCGGCGGGATGCCGTCGGAGCCGATCCGCGCCGTCGAGCTGACGCTGGCCCGGCGCGGCAGCAGTTGAGGCCGTCGCCGCCACTGTTCGGCCCTGCACGAAAGGCGTAGCCTGTTCCTCAAGGACGGCGTTCAGCCGCCATGTTCTGGAGGAACCGCACCATGGCGAATACCACCAAGATCGTGTTCATCGGCGCCGGCAGCGCCGCCTTCGGCCTCAGCCTGTTCCAGGACCTGTTCTCCTCCGCCGATCTGGCCGGCAGCACCCTGACGCTGGTCGACACCGACCGGGACGCGCTCGACCGTATGGCGGCGCTGGCCGGGGTGATGAACCGCCAGGGCGGCAATGAGGGCGGCGGCGGAAGCGGGGCCGGCATCGTCATCGAGACGACGACCGACCGCAAGGCCGCGCTCCAGGGCGCCGGCTTCGTGCTGTGCGCCGTCGCCATCGAGCGCAACCGGCTGTGGAAGCTGGATTTCGAGGTGCCGCGGAAGCACGGCGTCCACCACACGCTGGGCGAGAATGGCGGGCCGGGCGGGCTGTTCTTCACGCTGCGCACCCTGCCGCTGATCGTCGACATCGCCCGCGACGTCGAGGCGATCTGCCCGGACGCGCTGTTCATCAACCTGTCCAACCCGGAAAGCCGCATCGTGCTAGGGCTGTCGCGCTGCACGGGCGTCCGGACGCTGGGGATGTGCCACGGGATCTTCCTGGCGCGCTGGTTCATCTGCCAGATCCTGGGCATGGCGGAGAAGGAGGTGGATGTCTGGGGCGCCGGGCTGAACCATTTCCAATGGCTGACCGCGATCCGCGAGAAGGCGACCGGCCGCGACCTCTACCCGCTGCTGCGCGAGAGGGAGGCGGCGCACGACCCGTCCTTCACCCCGCTGGCCCGGCGGCTGTTCCACGCCTTCGGCCTGTGGGTGACGCCCAGCGACGACCACACCGGCGAATTCCTGCCCTATGGCTGGGAGGCCGGGGAGCATGGCTTCGACTTCCGCCACGACGAGGAGGGGCGCGTCATCCTGCGCGACCTGATGGACGGCGTCATCGACGGCAGCCGGCCGCTTCCCGACGACTGGACCCGGCCGTCCTGGGGCGAGCGGGCGGTGGCGGTGATCGACGGCATGCTGCACAACCGGAAGCGCTTCATCGAATCCGGCATCGTCATCAACCGCGGCGTCGTCCCCGGCCTGCCCGACGAGCTGGCGGTGGAGGTGCCCCTGGTGGCGGATGCGGCCGGCGTCCATCCCGTCTCGCTCGGCCGGCTGCCCGACGGCATCCTCAAGCTGCTGACGGTGCAGGCGGGTGTGCAGCAATTGTCGGTGGAGGCGGCGCTGCATGGCTCGAAGGAGCTGGCCCTGCAGGCGTTGCTGATCGACCCG
The DNA here is from genome assembly GCF_001305595.1 of Azospirillum thiophilum. Taxonomy (NCBI): domain Bacteria; kingdom Pseudomonadati; phylum Pseudomonadota; class Alphaproteobacteria; order Rhodospirillales; family Azospirillaceae; genus Azospirillum; species Azospirillum thiophilum. The sequence goes on along the minus strand of NZ_CP012406.1, from coordinate 382,208 downwards.
GTGATCACCTCCAGCACCGCCGCCGCCGCCATCCTGGACGAGCTGTGGGAGGCGAACCGGCCCTATATCAGGTCGTGCCTGTGATCGTCAGGCCTGTTCCCGCCGGATCAGCCGGGCCGAGGCGAAGCCCAGCCCGGCGGTGAGCAGGCCGACGCCGAGGAACAGCGGGGCGAAGCCGGTGTGGATGGCGACATAGCCGTACAGCACCGGCCCGATCCCCTGGCCGATGAAGAAGCTCGACGCGAACAGAGCCAGCGCCGACCCGCGGGCGGCGGGCGCCAGCTCCGTCGCCTGGGTCTGCATGGTGTTGTGCAGCATGTAGAAGCCGAAGCCGGCGACCAGGAAGGCAAGGCTCACCACCGGCCAGGGCACCGGGAAGGCGATGACCAGATAGGACAGTCCGGCGGCCAGCCCGCCCGCCTTCATCATGCCCCACTGGCCGAGCGAGGCGATCAGCCGCCGCACCACCGCGCTGTAGACCACGCCGCCGATGGCGAAGGCGGCGATGGTCAGCCCGGCCTGGAAGGCGCCGGCCGCGCCATGCTCGATCAGCACCGGCGCGACGAAGGGGAAGATGCCGAAGATCAGCAGCCCTTCGGCCGCGACGGTGGCGAAGACGATCAGCGAGGCCGGGTTGGACAGCACCGTCGCATAGTTCCGCTGCGCCCCCGCGATCGACAGCGGCGAGCGCGTCTCCACCTCGCGCGACAGCCCGATCAGCGCCGCGGCGCAGATCAGCGCGGTCAGTCCGGCGGACAGGCCGAACACCACGCGCCAGCCGAAGGTCTCCGCCAGCGCGCCCGACACGGCGGAGCCCGACATCTGTCCCAGGATCACCGCCAGCAGGAAGCGGCTGATGGCGATCTGGCGCTCCTCATAGGGCACGCGGTCGCCGATCAGCGCCATCGATGCCGGGATGATGCCGCCGGCGAAGGCGCCGGCCAGGATGCGGCCGGCCATCACCGTGCCGTAGGTCGGGGCGATGGTGGACAGCACCAGCCCGACCGTCAGCACCGCCAGCGCCAGCCGGACCAGCCGCGACTTGCCGATGGCGTCGCCGACCGGCCCGAGCACGACCTGCATCAGCGCATAGGGCAGCGTGTAGGCCGACGCCAGCAGCGCCGCCTGCTGCACCGTCACCCCGAGATCGTCGGCGATCAGCGTCAGCATCGGATCGGTGGTGCGCAGGGAGAAGGCACTGGCGAAGCCCGCCAGCCCGAGAAGGAATATGAGACGCATGGATGGCCCGAACGGCAACGGTGACGGTTCAGGACCTTAACCGGATCGGGCGCGCCCGTACCGCGGTGCGGCGGTGATGGCTGTCATGCGCATGATGCGGGGGATGGGACGCGGGAGCCGGGACGGGACGGCCATTACCCGCGAGGTAATCGATTCACGTCCCGCAGCCGGGCGATCGTGGGGGACCAGGATGCCACCGGACAAGGAGACCGTATCATGGGCGTCATCCGCACCGACGACGGCGTGGAGCTGTTCTACCGCGATTGGGCAGCCGAAGAGGGCAGGGACGAGGGGGAGGGCCGGCCCATCCTTTTCGTGTCGAGCTGGTCGCTGACCTCGGACGCCTGGGCCTACCAGATGCTCCCGCTGTCGATGCAGGGCTGCCGCTGCGTCGCCTTCGACCGCCGGGGCCATGGCCGCTCGGCGGAATCGCCGTCGGGTTACGGCTTCGACCGGCTGGCCGACGACATCGCCGCCCTGCTGGAGGCGCTCGATCTGCGCGGCGTCACGCTGGTCGGCCATTCGATGGCGACCGGGGAGATCTTGCGCTATCTGACCCGGCACGGCGCCGGCCGGGTTGCCGGCGTGGTGATGGTGGGGACGATCACCCCGCTGCTGGCGAGGACCGCCGACAACCCCGACGGCGTCGACCCGGCGGTCTTCGAGGCCTTCCGGTCGGAGCAGCTGCTGCGCGACTTCCCCAAATGGCTGGGCGACAATGTCGGACCCTTCCTGGACGAGCGGACCTCGGCGGAGGTGAAGGGCTGGATCACCGGCATGGCGCTGAACTCTTCGCTGAAGGCCCTGCTCGACTGCCACCGCGCCATCACCTCGGCCGATTTCCGCCGCGAGCTGCCGGGGATCGCCGTGCCGACGCTGGTGGTGCATGGCGACCGCGACGTGACCACGCCGCTGGATCTGGCCCGCCGCACGGTGGCGCTGATGCCGAACGCCACCCTGTCGCTGTATGAGGATGCCCCGCACGGCCTGTTCCTCACCCACCGAGACCGCTTCAACGCGGAATTGCTGGCCTTCGTCCAGAGATAGCGGCAGATCATGGCCGTCCGTCCCATTGCCGTTCGTCCAACCCGGAAGACAGCGTCGGAGCCTCCCCATGCCTGCCATTCCCTCCAATCACGGCCGGCTTCCGGCTGGGCAGCCGGTCGGCGCGCTGCTGCGGTCCTGGCGCCGCCGCCGCGGCCTCAGCCAGCTCGATCTCGCCTGTGAGGCGGACATTTCGACCCGCCATGTCAGCTTCCTGGAGACCGGACGGTCGCAGCCGAGCCGCGGTATGCTGATCCATCTCGCCGAAAGGCTGGACGTGCCGCTGCGCGACCGCAACGCCTTGCTGGTCGCCGCCGGCTTCGCCCCGCTCTACAGCGAGCACGGCCTGGACAGCCCGGCGATGCGGGCGGCGCGCAAGGCGGTCGAGCTCGTGCTGACCGGCCACGAGCCCTTCCCGGCGCTGGCCATCGACCGTCATTGGACCCTGGTGGCTGCCAACCGGGCAGTGGCGCCGCTGCTGGACGGGGTGGCGGCTGAACTGCTGGCCCCGCCGGTGAATGTCCTGCGGCTCAGCCTGCATCCCGGCGGGCTGGCGGGCCGCATCGGCAACTGGGCGCAGTGGCGCGCGCATGTCCTGTCCCGGCTGACCCGCCAGATCGACGGCAGCGCCGACCCGGTGCTGGCGGCGCTGCGCGACGAATTGCAGGGCTATCCCGCCCCGGCCGGCGGCGGTGGCGAAGACCATGGCGGAGGGGGCGGCGGCGGCGAGGACGGTCATCATCCCGACGTGGTGGTTCCGCTGCGCCTGCACAGCGCCGCCGGCATGCTCAGCCTGTTCGGCACGACCACGGTGTTCGGCACCGCCGTCGACATCACCCTGTCGGAACTGGCGATCGAGGCCTTCTTCCCCGCCGATGCCGAAACGGCGGACCGGCTCCGCCGGGCGCTTGCCTGAACGGAGCCGGCTCCCCGATCCCTCTCAGCTCATCGCCACCAGGCTGGCGTTGCCGCCGGCCGCGGTGGTGTTGGTGCTGACCGAGCGCTCGTTCATCAGCCAGGCGATCTCCACCGCCGCGCAATCGGCAAAGCCCTGGGTCAACACGAGCGGGCCGGGCAACTCGGCGATGCGGCGGTTGGTGGCCAGCAGGCGGGCGGCGTCGCCCTCCACCAGCGCGCCGGCCAGCGGGCCGGAGGAGAGCCAGTCCGCCGTCACCCGGACACGGGCGGCAAGTTCCGCCGGCAGGCGGGCCAGGAGCCCGGTGAGCCCGGCCTGCGCATCGACCACCGCCTCGTTGCCGGTGGCGAGCGCCGCGCCGAGCAGCCGGTACAGCCCGTCCTCCGTCTGCGGCAGCAGCAGGATGCGGCCGCGCGGGATCAGGCTGTAGATGTTGCGCTCGCCGACCGGGCCGGCCAGCTCGACGCTGCCGCCGACCTGCGACCGCTTCGTCAGCGTGCGGACATGGGTGGCGGCCTCCGCCTTGCCCTGGTCGGCCAGCCAGTCGGCGAAGGCGCGGGCCGGCGCCCGCTCCGTCTCGCCGCCGCTCATGCCGTTGTCGAGCGAAGGCCGGGCCGACAGCAGGCGCGACAGGTAGAGCGGGCCGCCGGCCTTGGGGCCGGTGCCGGACAGGCCGTGGCCGCCGAAGGGCTGCACGCCGACCACCGCGCCGATGGTGTTGCGGTTGACATAGAGGTTGCCGGCCTCGATCCGCCTGCACACCCGCTCGACGGTGGCGTCGATGCGGGTGTGCAGGCCGAAGGTCAGGCCGTAGCCGGTGCCGTTGATGGCGTCGACCAGCCGGTCCAGATCGTCGCGGCGGTAGCGCAGGACGTGCAGCACCGGGCCGAACACCTCGCGCTCCAGGTCGGCGATGCCGTCGATCTCGACGATGGTTGGCGCGACGAAGGTGCCGTGCGCGGCCTCGCCCGGCAGCGGCAGCGACTCCACCCGCCGGCCCTTGGCCCGCATCGCCTCGATGTGGCGCAGGATGCCGTCGCGCGCCTCCGCGGTGATGACCGGCCCGACATCCACCGCCAGCCGGTCGGGGCTGCCCAGCCGCAGCTCGCGCATCGCCCCCTTCAGCATGGCGAGCGTGCGGTCGGCCACATCCTCCTGCAGGCAGAGGATGCGCAGCGCCGAGCAGCGCTGGCCGGCGCTGTCGAAGGCCGACGCGATGACGTCGCCCACCACCTGTTCCGCCAGGGCGGAGCTGTCGACGATCATGGCGTTCTGGCCGCCGGTCTCGGCGATCAGCGGGATCGGCGTGCCCTGCGGCGACAGCCGCCCGGCCAGTTGCCGCTGGATCAGCCGCGCCACCTCGGTCGAGCCGGTGAACATCACCGCCCGCGTGCCCTCATGGCCGACCAGCGCCGCCCCGACCTCGCCGGCGCCGGGCAGCAGTTGCACCGCGCCGGCCGGCACGCCGGCGGCACGCAGGATGCGCACGGCCTCCGCCGCGATCAGCGGGGTTTCCTCCGCCGGCTTGGCCAGCACCGGGTTGCCGGCGGCCAGCGCCGCGGCAACCTGGCCCGAGAAGATGGCGAGCGGGAAGTTCCACGGGCTGATGCAGACCACCGGCCCCAGCGGGCGATGGGTCTCGTTGGCGAAGCGGTCGCGGACCTGGGCGCCGTAATAGCGCAGGAAGTCGATGGCCTCGCGCACCTCGGCGATGGCGTTGGCGGTCGACTTGCCGGCCTCGCGGATGATCAGCCCCAGCAGGGTCGGCATGCGCGCCTGCATCGCGTCCGCCGCCCGGAACAGGCAAGCGGCGCGCTCGGCCGGCGGGGTGGCCGCCCAGACCGGGGCTGCCGCCTCGGCGAACATGAGGGCATCGGCGATGTCGGCCGGGGACGCATCGATGCACTGGCCCACCACGTCACGATGGTCGGCCGGGTTCCTCACCGGCTTGACGGCGCCGTTGCGCTCGCCATCCGCCAGCAGCGGGGCGGCCCTCCAGACCATGCCGGCGCTGTCGCGCAATGCCGCCGACAGGCCGCCCAGCGTGTCCTCGTTCGACAGGTCCAGCCCGGCGGAATTCGCCCGTTCGGCACCGAACAGGTCGTTCGGCAGCGCGATCAGCGGGTTGCGTGACCCTACCGGCAGGGCGGCGCGGGCCTGCTCCACCGGATCGGCGACCAGCTCGTCGATCGACACGCTCTTGTCGGCGATGCGGTTGACGAAGGAGCTGTTGGCGCCGTTCTCCAGCAGGCGGCGGACCAGATAGGCCAGCAGCGTCTCGTGGGTGCCGACCGGGGCATAGACGCGGCAGGGCCGCTGCAGCGGGCCGACGACCTCCTTGTAGAGCGGCTCGCCCATGCCGTGCAGGCACTGGAACTCGTACTGGCCGACCTGGAAGCCGGCCGGGTTCATCTGCTCGGCCATCCGGTAGATGGTGGCCAGCGTCTGGGCGTTGTGGGTGGCGAATTGCGGGAACACCGCGTCGGGCGCCGCCAGCAGCCGGCGGGCGCAGGCGGCATAGGAGACGTCGGTGTGCAGCTTGCGGGTATAGACCGGGAAATCCTCCAGCCCGTCGACCTGGGCGCGCTTGATCTCGCTGTCCCAATAGGCGCCCTTGACCAGCCGGACCATCAGCCGGTGGCCGCTGCGCCGGGCGAGGTCGGTGATGAAGTCGATGACGTAGGGGCAGCGCTTGCCATAGGCCTGGACGACGAAGCCGATGCCGTTCCAACCCGCGAGGTCCGGCTCGAAGCACAGCGATTCCAGCAGGTCGAGCGACAGTTCCAGCCGGTCGGCCTCCTCGGCGTCGATGTTCAGCCCGATGTCGTAGCGCCGGGCCAGCCGGACCAGGTCGGTGACGCGCGGCAGCAGCTCCGCCATCACCCGCTGGCTCTGGGCGCGGGAATAGCGCGGGTGCAGGGCCGACAACTTGATCGAGATGCCGGGACCGTTGTAGATGCCGCGCCCGGCCGACGCCTTGCCGATGGCATGGATAGCCGTTTCATAATCGGCGTAATAGCGGTCGGCGTCGGCGGCGGTGGTCGCCGCCTCCCCCAGCATGTCGTAGGAATAGCGGAAGCCCTCCGCCTCCATCTTGCGGCTGTTGGCCAGCGCCTCGTCGATGGTCTGGCCGGTGACGAACTGCTCGCCCATCATCCGCATGGCGAAATCGACGCCGCGGCGGATCAGCGGCTCGCCGCCGCGCAGGATCAGCTTGGTCAGCGCCGACGACAGCGCCTGCTCGCCGCCGAAGCTGTCGTTCAGGACGCCCGTGACCTTGCCGGTGACCAGCAGCCCCCAGGTCGCGGCGTTGACGAACAGCGACGGGCTGTTGCCGAGATGGGCGCGCCAGTCGCCGCCGGAGATCTTGTCGCGGATCAGCGCGTCGCGGGTGGCGCGGTCGGGGATGCGCAGCAGCGCCTCGGCCAGGCACATCAGGGCGACGCCCTCCTGGCTGGACAGGCTGTATTCGTGGATCAGCCCCTCGACCCCGCGCCCCTGCGGCTTGGCGCGCAGCGCCGCGATCAGCGTGCGCGCCGTCTCGGCCGCCGCTTGCGCTACCCCGGCCGGCAGCGTCGCCTGCTCCACCAACCACGCCACGCAGTCCGGTTCCGGCCGGCGATAGGCCGCCGTGATCGCCCGGCGCAGCGCGCTTGCCGGCCGGACCGTCGGGGCGAAGGCGGCGAAGGGGCCGGCGCCGGTCTCCAGCGACGGTTCGGTGACGGCGGGCGACAGGGTCGGGTCGGTCATCTGATTCATCTGGGGCTCGGGGGTGCTCGGGGGAAGGGGCGGCGGTAAGGGAATGCGGGGGCGGTCCGGCTCTCCTCCGAGCCTGTCGCCAGCCCTCTTCCCGGCCGTCAGGCTAACCGATTCCGGGCCGGGCTTTCCAACTGGTAATTCACCGATTTTATGATCATAAATTCTGAATAATAGTATTTATACAGAATATAATATGGCAATTCTGGGGTTTTATCAGAACATATGACATGTTTTTGGTGAGGCCTTCCGGAAGATGCTCCGCGGGCAATATAAAATTCTGCATAGACGTCAAAACTATGGTGAAAATCTGGAAATCAGCAAAAATTCAATATTTTGACCGAGACAATGCCCGATTTCACGCATGGATATATTTGCGCCGCCTTGGTGAACGGGCGGCATAAAAAAAGCCCGCCCCGGTTTCCCGGGGCGGGCCTTGTCGGACGAATCATCCCGCGTCAGCGGGTCGGGACCGGCGGCGTCTGCGAGTAGTCGTAGAAGCCGCGGCCGTATTTCTTGCCGATCCAGCCGGCCTCGACATACTTCACCAGCAGCGGGCAGGGGCGGTACTTGCTGTCGGCCAGGCCTTCGTAGAGCACCTGCATGACGGCGAGGCAGGTGTCCAGGCCGATGAAGTCGGCCAGTTCCAGCGGGCCCATCGGGTGGTTGGCGCCCAGCTTCAGCGCGGTGTCGATGGCCTCGACGCCGCCGACGCCCTCATAGAGGGTGTAGACCGCCTCGTTGATCATCGGCAGCAGGATGCGGTTGACGATGAAGGCCGGGAAATCCTCGGCCACCGCGGCGGTCTTGCCGATGGCGAGCGTCAATTCGCGGATGGCGTTGAAGGTGGGCTCGTCGGTCGCGATGCCGCGGATCAGTTCGACCAGCTGCATCACCGGCACCGGGTTCATGAAATGCATGCCCATGAACTTGGCCGGACGGTCGGTCGCCGCGGCAAGGCGGGTGATCGAGATCGATGAGGTGTTGGTCGCGATCAGCGCCTCGGCATTGAGGTGCGGGACCAGCTTCTTCAGCAGGTCGCGCTTCAGCGCCTCGTTCTCGGTCGCCGCCTCGATCACCAGATCGCTGTCGCCGAACACCGACAGGTCGGTGCCGGTGGCGATGCGGGCGAGCGCGGCGGTCTTCTCCGCCTCCTCCAGCTTGCCCTTCTGGATTTGCCGGTCGTAGTTCCGGCCGATCCCGGCGAGCGCCTTTTCCAGGACCGCGTCGCTGATGTCGGACAGGACGACATCATAGCCGGCCTGGGCGCAGACCTGGGCGATGCCGCTGCCCATCTGGCCGGCGCCGATGATGCCAATCTTCTTGATCGTGGTCATGGGGCTGTCCCGCGAAGGATGTGGGTGTGAAGGTCCGCCCGCGGATGCCGGATCGGCCGGCCCCCGCGGGCGTCCCGGATCAGCGAGCCTTGTCCAGTTCGGCCGTCAGCTCCGGCACGGCCTTGAACAGGTCCGCGACGAGGCCGTAATCGGCGACCTGGAAGATGGGCGCTTCCTCATCCTTGTTGATCGCGACGATCACCTTGCTGTCCTTCATGCCGGCCAGATGCTGGATCGCACCCGAGATGCCGACGGCGATGTACAGGTCGGGTGCGACGATCTTGCCGGTTTGCCCGACCTGGTAATCGTTGGGCACGAAGCCGGCGTCGACGGCGGCGCGCGACGCACCGACCGCGGCGCCCAGCTTGTCGGCGAGCGCCTCCAGCAGCGGGAAATTCTCGCCCGACTGCATGCCGCGCCCGCCCGAAACCACCACGCGGGCGGCGGTCAGCTCCGGCCGCTCCGACTTGGTCAGCTCGGCCGAGACGAAGCCCGACAGGCCGGCAGCGCCGGTGCCCGACACGCTCTCGACCGCGGCCGAACCGCCTTCGGCGGCGGCAGCCTCGAAGGCGGTGGTGCGGACGGTGATGGTTTTCACCGCATCGGCGGACTGCACGGTGGCGATGGCGTTGCCGGCATAGATCGGCCGCTCGAACGTGTCGGCGGAGACCACGGCGGTGATGTCGGAAATGGCGGCGACGTCGAGCAGCGCGGCGACGCGCGGCAGCAGGTTCTTGCCGACCGAGGTGGCGCCGGCCAGCACATGGCCGTAGCCGCCCTTGGCGGTGGCGACCACCAGCGGGGCGACGTCTTCCGGCAGCTGGTGCTCGTAGGCGGCATCGTCGGCCAGCAACACCTTCGACACGCCCGCGACCTTGGCGGCGGCGTCGGCCGCCGCCTGGGCGCCCTTGCCGGCGACCAGGATGTGGATGTCCCCGCCAATCTTCGCAGCGGCGGTGACGGCGTTCAGGGTGGCGGGCTTCAGCGACGCGTTGTCGTGTTCGGCGACGACGAGAATGTTGGCCATGGTCAGATCATCCCCCTCAGATCACGCGCGCTTCGGTCTTCAGCTTGTCGACCAAGGCGGCGACATCCGCCACCTTGACGCCGGCCTTGCGCTTGGGCGGCTCGACCACCTTCAAGGTCGTCAGCCGAGGCGTCACGTCGACGCCGAGCGCGTCGGGCGTGACCGTCTCCAACGGCTTCTTCTTCGCCTTCATGATGTTGGGCAGCGAGGCGTAGCGCGGCTCGTTGAGGCGCAGGTCGGCGGTCACCACCGCCGGCAGCTTCAGCTCGACCGTCTCCAGCCCGCCGTCGATCTCGCGCGTCACCGCGACCTTGCCCTCACCGGCGACGATCTTAGAGGCGAAGGTGCCCTGGCCCCAGCCGAGCAGCGCCGCCAGCATCTGGCCGGTCTGGTTGCAGTCGTCGTCGATCGCCTGCTTGCCGAGGATGACGAGGCCGGGGGCTTCCTTGTCGGCCAGCGCCTTCAGCACCTTGGCGACGGCCAGCGGTTCGGTCGTCCCGTCGGTCTGCACAAGGATGGCGCGGTCGGCCCCCATGGCAAGCGCGGTGCGCAGGGTTTCCTGGGCCTGGGTCGGGCCGACGGAGACGACGACGATCTCGGTCGCCGTACCGGCCTCCTTCAGCCGCACCGCCTCTTCGACGGCGATCTCGTCGAAGGGGTTCATGCTCATCTTCACGTTGGCGGTCTCGACGCCGCTGCCATCCGCCTTCACGCGGATCTTCACGTTGTAGTCGACCACTCGCTTAACGGGGACGAGGACTTTCATAACTCACCCTGGCTGCTGAGCGCGCGCCCATTAGGGCGAACACCGCGAAAATTGCTGTGGTTGCGAACGGACCATAGGATCTGACAATACCACTGTCAATGATGCCCCGACGCACGCGGCGCGGCGCCACCCTTCACCCCGTCATGCTGCGGTCAGCGGTTGGCGCCCGGAACCCACAGCACGTCGTCCGCCCCGTTGCGGTTCACCACCCGACCCAGCACGAACAGATGGTCCGACAGCCGGTTGACGTATTTCAGCGCCGCCGGGGTCACCGGCTCGTGCCGTGCCAGATCGGCGATCAGCCGCTCCGCCCGGCGCACGATGGTGCGTGCCAGATGCAGATGCGCCGCGGCCGGCGAACCGCCGGGCAGGATGAAGGAGGTCAGCGGCGCCAGCCCGGCGTTCATCGCATCGATCTCCGCCTCCAGCCGGTCGACCTGGGCCTGGACGATGCGCAGCGGCGGGTATTTCGGGTTCTCCTCCTCCGGCGTGCAGAGGTCGGCGCCGAGGTCGAACAGGTCGTTCTGGATGCGGGCGAGCATCGCGTCGGCCTCCGGCAGCGCCGCACTGTGCAGGCGGGCCAGCCCGACGGCGGCGTTCGCCTCGTCCACCGTGCCGTAGGCGGCGACGCGGCGGTCGCCCTTCGGCACCCGGCTGCCATCGCCCAGCGAGGTTTCCCCGGCGTCGCCGCCGCGCGTGTAGATCCTGGTCAGCTTAACCATGAAAGACCCTCAGCTCCCGGTCAGGATGGCGAGAACGAACAGCAGCAGCGCAATGCCCTGCAGGGCCACGCGCAGCCGCATCGCCTTGTTGGAGCGGCGAGGATCGCCCTGTCCGCCGCGGACCATGAAGAAGAGGCCGACGAACAGCGAGCCGACAACCGCCAGCATCGCCATGACCATCAGGATGGGGAAAAGTTCGTGCATGGAAAGCACTATAGCCCAGCATTTCGGCCGCGCCTATGGCGACTCAGGGAAATCTGGTGCGGGCAAATCTGGCCCAGGCAAATCCGTGGCCGGCAAATCGGGGTGAATGCCGGGGTATGGACGAATCGTCACTTCGGGTAATCCCCCCGTTGCCAAAACCGTTGGACTGCATACAGTGCGCGGCGACGGACGGCGGTCGGCCGGACCGGCGGCGGATGCGGAGAAGCGGGCGATGCGGCGGCGGACTTTCCTGAAGACGGCCTTCAAGGCGACGGCGGCCGTTGCGGCCGGCACCGGCGCATTGGCGGCGCTGACCCGAGAAAGCGTGCAGGCGGCCCCCGGCGCCGTCAAGTCGGTCGCCTTCCCCGACGGGTTCCTGTGGGGTGTCTCCACCTCCAGCTACCAGATCGAGGGCGCGGTGGCGGCGGACGGGCGCGGCCCCAGCATCTGGGACAGCTTCAGCCATTCCTTCGGCCGGATCGCCAACGGCGACACCGGTGACGTCGCCTGCGACCATTACAACCGCTATGCCGAGGATGTGGAGCTGATGGCGCGGGCCGGCATGAAGGCCTACCGCTTCTCCATCGCCTGGCCGCGGGTGCTGCCGCAGGGGACCGGCACGGTCAACGCCAAGGGGCTGGACTTCTACGACCGGCTGACCGACGCGCTGCTGGCCCGCGGCATCCAGCCCTGGCCCTGCCTCTATCACTGGGACCTGCCGCAGGCGTTGCAGGACAAGGGCGGCTGGACCAACCGCGACATCGCCGGCTGGTTCACCGACTATGCCCTGGCGGTGACCGCCCGGCTGGGCGACCGCGCCAAGAACTGGGTCATGCTGAACGAGCCGTCGGTCGTCGCCATCTTCGGCCACGGCACCGGCGGGCATGCGCCGGGGATGACCGGGCGCGACACCTGTCTGGCGGCGATCCACCACCAGAACCTCGCCCAGGGCACGGCGCTGGCGGCGCTGCGGCAGGCCGGCGGCAAGGGCTGGCAACTCGGCACCGTGCTGTCGCTGCAACCGTCCTGGCCGGTCGGCGGACTCGATTCGAACTATCCGGCCTCGCTGATGTGGGACGCGGTGTGGAACCGGTCCTGCCTGGACCCGCTGTTCAAAGGCCGCTTCCCGGAATTGCTGGAGGCCGAGTTCGCCCGCATCGCCAAGCCGGACGACCTCGCGCGGATCAAGCAACCGGTCGATTTCCTCGGCGTCAACTATTACAGCCGCATGCACCAGCAGCCCGACCCGCAGGGGCTGTTCGGCACCGGCTACGGCTCGGCGCCGGAGGGCACGCGCAAGACCGGCATGGACTGGCCGGTCGAGGCCGACGGGCTGAGCGAGTTCCTGGCCGAATTGCAGGAAAGCTACGGCAATCCGGCGGTCTATGTGACGGAGAACGGCGCCGACTATCCCGACAGCGTCGGGCCGTCGGGCCGGGTGGAGGACCGCGACCGCATCGGCTATTTGCGCGACCATCTGCTGGCCGCCGCCAAGTCGATCGACGAGGGCTGCAACCTGAAGGGCTACATGGCCTGGACGCTGCTGGACAATTTCGAATGGGCGGAGGGCTACCGCCGCCATTTCGGGCTGGTCCAGGTCGACCGCCAGACGCTGGCCCGCAAGCCCAAGGCCAGCTACGACTGGTATGCCTCGGTCATCCGCAACAATGCGGTTCCGCTCGCCTGACGGCCGGAGCGGTCAGGCGAGGCGGCGCATCGCGCCGTCCACCCGGCCGAGGAACCGCTTCCGGCTGACATCGGTGGACCGGTCCATGTCGTAGTGGGCGAGGTAGCGCAGCCTCGCCTGCGGTGCGCAGGCGGCCAGCACGCCCTTCTTCAGGATTCGGCGGGCGGGATTGCGCATGTAGAGTTCCGCCAGCCACCAGGGCGATCCGAAGCTGGTCAGCACTGCCACCGTGCGGAGCCCGGTCAGCAGCGGCAGGATGCGGCCGCCGTCCCGATCATGCCGGAAGGCGATGCCCGGTCCCCACACGCGGTCGATGTATCCCTTGAGGATCGCCGGCTGGTCGAACCACCAATGCGGATAGCAGAACACCAGCCCTTCCGACCAGCGCAGCCGCTCGACGAGTTCGGCGACGGCCGAGGCGTCATAGTCCGGCGAAAAATAGCTGGCGCGTTCCGTGACGGTCAGCGCCGGCGCGAAGCCTTCGGAATAGAGATCGGTCTCCATCACCTCGTGGCCGGATGCCCGCAGGGCGGACACCGCCGTGCCATGGACGGCGGCGGCGAAGCTCTGCGGCAGGGGATGGGCGAGGATCGTTTGAATTCGCATCGCGGAACGATAGCACGGCAACCGGTTCATGATACCCTGCGGCCGATCATCCCAGAACCATCCGTGCGACATGCCCTCTCCGCGCCCGCCCCAGCCGACCCGCTTCGCCATCCAGAAGGCGCGCGGCAAGGGATGGAAGACGCTGGAGGTGGGGGAGGAACTGTCCCAGGCGAAGGCACGGTTCGAGCGCATGGTCGGCGTCAACCCGCGCGCCTATTTCCGGCTGATCCAGCTCGATTACAATGCCGACTCGGCCTATGAGGGCATGGAGTTCAACTGGACCCTGATCGAGCTGTACGACCCCACGAAGGGCGGGCCCACGAAGGGCAGGCCGACGACGGGCAGCCGCCTCCGGTCCCCGGCGAAGGCCGCGCCGGCGAAGTCGGGCCGCCGGCCGAAGGCGAAGGAGGCGGTCGCCCTGCCGTTCCGCATCTATCTCGCGGTGGTCCTGATCGGTTCGCTGGCCGGGGTGCTGGCCTACCTGCATTTCGCTGGCGGGCGGTAAGGCGTCACTCGTTCGCATAGCCCTTGCGCCGCATGCATTGGGCGAAGATTTCCTTGCGGTAGCCGTATTGCGGCGTCTCCGGCAGAGGGCGCAGGGGATAGCCGCGCAGGCGCATGGCGTTGTCCACCTGTTCGTTGCATTCGTCGAAGGCGATGGTCGGGACGTCCTGGCCGGCCGTCCAGTCGCGGTAGGCCGGCGGGCCGCCGCAGCCGGCCAGCAGGGTCAGCGCCGCCAGCCCGGCCGGCAGCATCCATGGACGTGCGTTCCTGAACCCGGTCATGGCTCTTCCGATCCCTCGTTTCCGCCCCCGAATTGACGCTACCACGACCGGGCTTTCCCGATCCATTTTCGGACACCATTTTTGAAAGCGCGCCTTTTCGGCAACGCTGCGCCGCGGACAACGCAGACGCACGAAAATCGCCGCCGGGAAAGCGCCCCGATCTGGTAACACGGTCTCTGCCCCCGATCGGCGGGAGCTGTGGTGTCGTGGCTCGATGGTCGGTCTGGCGTCACGGACGGAGGGGATGGGCATGTCTGGGATTTCGCGGCGGGTGCATGGCGGCGCCGCGCTGGCGGTGGTGATGATGGTGTCGGTTCTGGCGATGGGAATGCCCGGCTCCGCGCGGGCGGAGCCATCGACCGCCGACATCCAGTGGGCGCAGACCATCCTGAAGGAAAAGGGTTACGACATCGGCGGCCGGGCCAAGGGCCAGATGACGCCGGAGACCCGCAACGCGCTCCGCACCTACCAGAAATCGGCCGGCCTGCCGGTCACCGGCAACCTCGACCAGGCCACCGTTTCCAGGATGATGGGCGAGCGCGAGCAGAAGGCGGCGCCGACCATGGGCAGCCTGTCCAAGAGCCAGGTCGGCCAGACCCGCCGCGACAAGGAGGTGGCGCCGCGCGCCGCCCCGACCGGCCGCGTCGATGCCGGCAACGAGAGCGTCGGCGGCATGGCCCAGTTCGGCGGCGCGCCGGTGTCGTCTTCCTCTTCCTCTTCCTCTTCCTCTTCCTCGGGCAGCCATGGCGCTCCAGCGGCGTCTCCGGCTCCGGCGCCGACCGCCGCGGGGCGTCCGGCCGCCGGCCACACGGCGAACGCCAGCGAAAGCCCGGCGCCGCAGGCGGCTCCGCGCGGTGCGGTGTCGGCCACCACGCCCGACGGCAAGCCGGTGCCGGTGGAGGACGCGGCGGCTGTCGGCGCTGCCCCGTCGGTCTGGCAGTCCAACGCCGCGCGCGTCGGGGTCGCCGGACTGATCGCCGCGACGCTGGGCGGCATCGGCTTCGCCTGGTGGCGCAGCGGCCGGGGCGTCGATCCGCTCAGCCGGGCGCCGGCGGGCGACGACCGTCCGCGCGAAAGCCGCATCGAGCCGAGCTTCGGTTCCCCCCGCCGGCGGGAGGAGCTGACGCCCGGCCCGCGGCTGACGGCGGAGGCGCGGCGGCGCTGAGCGGGTTTCAGCAGGCCCCCTCCCCCGACCGTGGAGGGACGGGAACTGCCGTCGTCACATCATCATCGGGCAGCCGCCCCCACCCCCGCAGCCCCCGCTGGCTGGGCAGGCGGGCGCCGGGGCGGGCTTGGACTTGCCGACGCGGGGGGCCATGATCGCCTTGGCGACCTCGGTGCCGCCGCAGGACGGGCAGGGAATGCCGGCGGTCTTCTTGGCGTCATAGTCGGCCATATTGTCGAAGTATGCCGCATCAACCGCCGAAAAACGCTTGAAAATCAACTCGGTAAGCGCGGCTATAGATGACGTGAAAGCATGGGAAAACATGTTGTTTCACGCTAACGCCATCAATGACTTAGCGGGCAATATCGAATTGCCCGCGCTGCCCTAAGAGCATTTCACCTCAGTCCACTCCGCGCCCCGAACATCCCGGTACAGGGCGGTCATGTCCGGCGACTTGTGCCCCAGAAGGGCCTGGGCGTTGATGCCCTGGGCGTCGTACAGGCGGGCTGCCAGCGACCGGATTTCATGGAAGCTGGGCGGGGTGCCGTCCCACGTCCTGCCGGTCTTGTCGCGGGCTTCGGCGAACCAAGCGGTGATGGTGTGCGGTCGCACCCGGTCGCCGGGCTTGGCCCGGCCGGCGAAGGTGGCGTGGTGGATGAAGTGCTTCGACAGGACGTTGTCCCGGCAACGGGCGATCACGTCGCCCACCGACCATCCCATCGCCTGAAGGCGCAGCTCCAGCGGGATGCAGATGCGCACGCCGTGCTTTTCGGTCTTGGCCGGAATGACCCACAGCTTGCCGTCCCTGACGTCGCGCGGACCAAGCGTGGCGATTTCCTCTCGCCTCTGACCTGTGACCAATGCCAGCTCCATGGCGCGGGCCAACCACGCGGAGTAATCGCGCAGGGCCACGGCATGGATGGCCTGGAAGTCTTCCAGGGTCAGGCGGGCGCGCTGCACCTCCGCGTGGGCGGCCTTGGTGGCAGTGGCTGGGTTGATCTGCGTCCAGCCCTTCGAGACGGCGACGCCAAAGAAATCCAGCAGGAAACCCCGCATCGCCTTCGCCATGCGCATCTTACCGCGCTCTTCCCACCCGGCGAGGAAGTCGGCAACGTCGCGAGTCGTGAGCGCCTCTACCCGCTTCCCCTCCCATGCCGTGCGGACGGTGCGGAGATAGCGGGTCGAGGCGTCGTAGGTGTTCTTCCTGATCCGGTTGGTGGCATAGCGCGTGTCCAGCACGCCGCTGAACAGGTCGCAGAATGCGTCGACGCTGCTGTCTTTGCCGCCTGTGATCCGGTCGACCAACCGGCGCTTCACGCGCAATCCATCGACCACATGGTTGGCCTCAATCGCTTGGTCGACCGCGCTTTTCCGGTCTCGGCCTAGACCGTGTTCCTTCCCGGTTTGGGGGTCGCGCCAAGAGAAATAGCCGTTCCGCTCGTAGAGGTTGGCCGGCAACCCGCGGGTCGCCCGGCTACGCCGTCTTCCCACGTCCGCGCTCCTCCAAGATCTTTTCCGCCAGCGATCCGCGTCGCGGCTTGGCCGGCGCTGAACGGGCTATGGGCTTGGTGGGGTCAATATAGATCGCGGTCGGTTGCACGAAGAACGTCCGTCCATGCTTTTCGGCAGGGGGAAAGATGCGCGATTCCCGCGCCCAGCGACGGAGCGTGTCAATCCCCGGCGAGTGATCGCCGTAGGTTTCGCGCGCCCATTGTTCCAGGGTCAGCAGCTTGCTCATTCTCTCACCTCACCAGCAGGGGCTGCACCGCCCCATCGCCATAGATCATGTCCTGTGGGACATCGCCGGTCGGCTCGTCCCCATCCCAGCCGTTCGGCCAAGTGCCGGCCGCAATCAGCTCGCGGATGCGGTTTTCTTCCTCGGGGTTCAGCATGTCGATGACGGGGCGGCCGATCTGCGCGGCGGCTTCGTTCACGGCTGCCTGGATCGACAGGATGCGGTCTAGACCCATCAGCCGGGCTTCGAAGGTCAGCGGCCCCATGCGCTGCCGGTTCTTCGCCGTGGCGATGGTGCCATCGGCATTCAGCCCGGTCTTCTTCAGCCGGTGTTTCGGCAAGCGCAGCTCGCGGTACAGCGGCTTCAGCCCCTCCAAGGGAGAGAGGTACGCCCACTTCGCCGACCTCAGGCTCGACTCGAGCGCCAGTTCCTTCTGTGCCAGCGGGCAGCCGGTGCAGCCCGTGCGGGCGTTGATTTCCTCCGCCTCGTCCCCGCCGTA
Source organism: Azospirillum thiophilum (assembly GCF_001305595.1). Taxonomy (NCBI): domain Bacteria; kingdom Pseudomonadati; phylum Pseudomonadota; class Alphaproteobacteria; order Rhodospirillales; family Azospirillaceae; genus Azospirillum; species Azospirillum thiophilum. The sequence goes on along the minus strand of NZ_CP012406.1, from coordinate 364,720 downwards.
GGCATCGGCAATATCCGCCGTGGCCCAGCCGGCGGCATGGGCATCGAACATCAGCCATTCCCATACATGGCAGACCCGCCAGTGCAGCAGCGGGGCCAGCGTAGCGATTCGCCCGCGGATGCCCTTGGCGTTTGGCAAGACCTGCTGATACCAGCCCTGACCGCACTCCCCGCCGTCCTTGCCGCAGGAAAGGGCAATCCGCTGGTCGCGCGCCGCGCTTTCGCCCAGGCGGACCCCGGTGATCATCAGGAAGGTGCCGTCGACGGCATTGATCTGCTGTTCGATGGCCGCCGTCATCGGGTCCACCTTGATCTGGCGGGTACACCAACGAAGCGTGTTGTTGTTCGGCGGCGGCACCCCGCGCCCCAGGATGTAGACGAGGAAGCGCTTTTCGAGCGGGGCCGTGACCACGCGCACCGTGATCCCGCGCGACCGCAGCTGATCCATGATCCGCTGGGCGGCGATGGCGAGCGGCGGCAGCTCCTGACGGGTGTCGGCATAGAAAACGGTCAGTGAGCGCGGCCGGTGGATACGGCCGGTGTCCAGCAGATGCACCAGCAGGGTCAAGGTGGCGGAACTGTCCTTGCCACCGCTCCAGGCGATGCCCCAGTGCGCATGATCGGCACCATGCGCCAGCAGGCTCTGCACCGTCAGGTCGATGGCGTCGGCCTTGTGCAGGCGTTCGCTGTCCCAGAGGGTCGCTTGCAGCTTGCTCATTCCTCGCCCTCCGGATACAGGAAGTCGCGGACGTCGCCCCAGCGGTCGGCGGTGCGCTCGAGCTGCGCCCGGTACTCGTCTTCGCGGGCGATGGCGGCTTCCCAGGCGTCGCCGTCGATCAGGCCGTCAATCTGGTCGCGGATCAGCTTGTCGATAACGGTGGGGTCGAGTGCGTCCAGCTCCCACGACTGGTCACCGTGGCGCTTGATGTAATCGGCAAAGCGGCTGTCGGCCTCCTTCGCGGGATTGGGCGGCGGACGGTAGCGCCGGACCTGATCCATGTTCAGCGCCAGCCGGCGGATTTCGATCATGTCAGCATCCCCGGCGAACAGGCCGAGCCGGTCGCCGTTGTCGCGCGTCATGTCCAGCCCGGACGGGTCATGGTCGCCCAGGTGCAGCACGACCACGCGCTTGCCGTCCCGGTGTTTCTGCCGAAGCCGGCGGCCCGCGCGCCACTGTTCGCTCTGGCTGGTGTAGCCACGGCAGGCGAAGAACGGGACATAGAAATCCGTGCAGACCGGTTCGATCACGCCGACCAAGGCTTCCTTCTCAATCCACACCTCGACGTGTGCGGGCTGATCGGCCCACCGGTCCACCCGGAACTGCGACGCGCAGGCGTCGATGATGCTTTCCGGATCCGTCCATGTGGACACGCGCTGAAGGTTGCGCGTGCGGTCTTCGATGGCCTCCCAGTCGATCAGCCCGGCCATGCGGCCATCGTTCACGATCTGGCCGAGCCGCTTGTAGCTCTGCATGGTGTTCGGGATCAGCGCCCGCGCCACGAACTGGTAGTACAACTGCCTCAACGTCAGCGTGAAGCCCTGCCGCTGGTAATCGGCAATGATGTCGTTCGCCTGAAGGATCACCTCTTCGTTCTTGGCGCTGAAGCGCTTCTGCACGAAAGCTTCACGGGGCATGGTGGTCGCCCTCCTTCGGGAAGAGGTGGCGGCCGATCAGGGCGATGGTGTCTTCACGCGACGGCAGGGCGGCGAACAGCTCACCCTCTTCGGTGCAGCCGTCGCACAGGCGCGTGGTGCGATCGATGCGCGTGCGTTCGCCGCAGGCGGTGCAGTGGCCGATGACGGTCATTCAGCGGCCCTCCTTCGGGAAGCGGTTCAGCAGCCCTTCGGTCAGCTGCCGCAGGTTCATCAGCGCGTTGCGCCCGTCCAGCGGGCACGGGCCGGCTTCTTTCAGCCGGTCGATCAGCCGTTCCAAATCGGCGACGGCGGACAGGCCCGCCCGGTGCAGGTTCTGCTGTTTGGTCATGGTTCTCACTTCCGCCGCTCGCGGCGGCCGGTCTTGGGGTTGAAGGTGCGGGGCCGCCACCGCCGGCCGGCGGCGCGGTCTTCGTCGAGGAAGTCGGAGACAAGGGCGGTGACCGCGGCGAAGCCGCCGGGCTGGCGCAGGACGCGCCACGTCATCACCGCTTCGTAGAGCTTCGCGCCGCGCAGCCGCGCCCGGTTGTTCCAGGCGACGCGGCAGAACGGGCTGCAAAATTCCTGCGCCAGATCGGTGACCGTGTAGACGGCTCCGCACTCCCGGCACACCGACCCACGGGCCGCAGGCTCGGCGGGCCGTCCTGGGGCTTCTGGCGGAACGCGTGTACACGCCGCGGATTTGCTGGGGTTCGGCATCACTGCACCCGCAGGCGCAGGTTCACCAGATACATGCAGCTGGTCTTCTGCCGCCGCAGGCCGCGCGCGGTCATCTGGCGCATCAGGCCGTTCTGGGACATCGGTTCCAGGCCGCGCGGCTTGCACCATGCGACATAGGTTTCCCACATGGCCGAAACCTTCAGCCGCGCGCCGGGGGCCGGTTCGGTGCAGTCGGCAAGGAACGAGTCCACCCAGTCCGGCGGTTCGTCCCCCTTCTTCTTGGACTTGGTGGCGTCCAGCGGCGGCAGGGGCGAGGACCGCCACAGCCGGCGGGCGGCGTCGCGACCGCCCAGCATGCGCGCTTCGCGGATGATGTCGATCCACAGGCGGTAAATCGCTTCAAGGCCGGGGTCGTTCGTCTGCGGCACGGCGGGCAAAGCTCCGCCGTCCACCGGATCATTGGTGGTGTCGGTCATGTCGAAGTCTCGGAATGCGTGGCCCCGGCAACCCCCGGCACTTCCGCCGAAGCCGGGGGTCACTGGCTGGGACACACGCTATGTGGCTGGATTGCGCCAGCCGCGCCCGCTGCCTGTTGCGGCGGCGGCCGGAGGGGACACAGTGCATCCGCTCTGGTCGCTGTCGCACAGCTTTAAGGAGCGGCCGGGGCCATGACAGCCCCGGCCGCGTGCGCTACCATCGGGGCACCACACCAACCGATGGAGCGTTTCCGTGAGTGGCATTTCGTCAAACCAACTGCTGATATGGCGTGAGGAATTGAGAAGATATTCTCTTCCTGCGCCCGATGACGCTGATGCTGTCAATGCAAAAAGCGTTGCAAGCGTAAGTATATCAGAAGCAAAGAGTGGAGTTGTTCTTCGGTTTGTCTCAAAAGGAGACGGTGAATTTCTGACGGTTGATTTAAAAATTAACGCCGTTGTAGCGCGAGCAATCGCCGCATCCATCCGTGCAGCGGGCCAAGATGCCGGTTGGCTTGATCGGGACGGTGAGCTGGTGGTTGCCCCTGGAACCGAAGCACCGAGCCATTAAGTTTCCGCACCTGCGAGCATATCCCTAGATGGCAACCGATGCGCCAGAGCTTGGCGCGAAGGCGCATCGGCCATGTCACGCGCTTCCACAGTCCGTCCGCGTGGTAGACCGAAACAACCGCTTCCCAGGTGTCAGTATCGAGCCGGAATTTGAGGTTCTGTTCCTCCGCGTAATGCAGCGGAAGGCGAAGTTCGTAAGCAAATCGCTTGCCTTCCCAAACCTCCCACTTCGTCTGATCGACTTGGGCAAAGATGGGAAGCAGATTCGGAGCACCGGTGATGTTCTCGCTCATGCGTTTGCTCCCCGTCAGGCAGCGTGCTTCACGCCCAGCAACTCGCGGGCATAGCCGCGGGCGGCTTCGGCATGCTTGGCGAGGTCGCTGGCGCTGAAATCGGTCAGCAGGTCGGTATCGGTGACGGGGTCGCCGGCCGCGCCCAGGTCGGCGATTTTGCGGCCCATGGCGCGGGCGGTCGCGTGCAGGTCAGACGGGCTGCGCTTCGAATGGCGATGCTTCAAGGTGGCCTCCATGGCTTTGGGATTGCGGTGGGTCTTCCGGCCCGCCGCTGTCGCGCGTACCATTGGCGTCGCTACACAACCGAATGGGGCGCTGACATGGGTGTGTTCGATGGATTGAGCCGTTTCTTCCGGCGAACAGAAGCTGTGCCGCCGGTTATGCCCGCGTCCTTCCAGCCGGAAGGGCTGACCGAACCGGATGATGCGGACATGACTGGCTTGTTCGTGACCATCGGGGTTGACTTGGCACTGGTTGACCAGTCGGACCATGATGGCCGCGCGCATTTCTGTGTTGGGAACGACAAGTTCCAGGCCATCGCCGAAGATGCGGCCGGGTCTACCTTTGCCATCGACTATCAGGACAGCAAGGGTACCCTGTCGCGGCGGCGAATCACGATGCGAGAGCTTTATACGAACGGCGAGCGGACCTACGTGCAGGCGTTCTGTCATGAACGCCGCGCGGCCCGGTCCTTCCGCTTCGACCGGATCGTCGAGGTGATCGACCTTGATGGCGAGTGCCATGACCCGCGACGGTTCTTCACCGAAGCGCTGGGACTGGAGTTCCCGACCGTCGCAACGGTCAGCAGCCCGACCAAAACGCCCGCCAGCCCGGTTCGTTTCGAGCAACCGGCCCCACGCAACCGCGTCGCCGGTCCCGACGTACGAACGACGGACAAGCCGGGGATGGCCCAGCGCCGGGCGGCGCGCGATGGGCTGCGCGTGCTGGTCGCCTTGGCCCGTGCCGATGGCGAACTGCACCCCGAAGAGGTGGAAGTCATCCTGGATTACATCGCGGAGCAGTCGGACCTGTGCGGCGTCGAGATGACGGAGGCTGATCGCGCAGCCCTGTTGCCGTACCTGAGGCGGCAGCAGCCCGGTTGGGATGTTCTTGGCGATTGTCTGTCGGCTTTGAACACTGCGCCGCGCATTCGGCAGCGCCTGCTGATCCGCTACGCCATGCAGTTGATGGACGCGGACGGAGTGCAGGACCCGGCCGAATTTGAACTCGTCATGCGTATTCAGCAGGAATTGGCAGCGAAGTAACGGCATATCGCAGCCTCAGAAAAATCCCCGGCGGACCGCGTTCCAGTCCGCCGGGCAGGTTGGGAGGATCGTTCAAGAGGGCCGTGCAAGGCTTCCGAACAGCCCAACCATATGCGCATGCGCATTCGTGGCGCAAGAGAGAAAATGCGCTTACGCATTACCTCGGCAGCATTGTCAGAAACAGGCGCAACTCCCCCTCATGGCTGATTCGCCCACACCGGGAGAAGTTTTAACAAATTCCCGCAGGAGGCGGTTGAGACAACGTTCCTATTATGTTCCTATATGGGATTACGATTTTGGAGGAAGATTATGACGAGCGAAGCGGGCTTGGCCGAGTTAATAGAGGCTTTCAACAGCTTGCCGAAGGATGAGCAACGGGAGCTTCAATTAGCTATCAGTCGGCGCGCCCGAGCCGCCCGCGAGCGGCTGCGGCTCGCTTACGAAGAAGGTCTTCAAGATCCTTGCGCTCTTCAGGGTCCACAACACCTATTACCTGAAGGTCTTCAGCTAGCCGAGCGCTTGCTTCTGCGTCCGTGATGGTTGCCTCAACGCTATCTGACAACAGGAAATCATCAACCGTTTGGCCGGCGAATGCCGCCAACGCAACCAAGTTCTCTGGCTTGATATCCGCGCCCTTAGTCCATCTGTTCACAGTCGATTGATGGACACCAATCTTTTCAGCCAGCTCCAGCTGCGTGAGCCGGTGGCGCTCTAGTAAGCGTACAATTTTCTGCGCAAGGTTCACCATGCGCCCATGCATATAGCCGAGCGACGCGCATGGCAAATGCGGTAACGCATTTGGCTCTTGCACACTAATGCGCATGCGCATACGCTCCCCGCATGAACCAGATGCGCCACATCCGAACGGCCATTCTCTGCATCTCGCAGAAGGCCATGGCTGAAATCGTCGGACGAGACCAAGCGACCATCAGCCGGTGGGAAAGCGGGGAGCTCGACCCCTCACGCCGTGAAATGGAACGCATCCGATGCCATGCGATGGCACGCGGCAAGCCGTGGGATGACGCGTGGTTCTTCGATCCGCCTCCGGCGATGGCTGACCGGAAGGTCGTTGCCGCATGAGCAGAGTAACAGCAACTGCCGGACGCAGCGCGCCGCAGCGAACCGCCCGCTTCGGGCTGACGGGACTGTGCGTGCGGGTGTCGATGCTGCGTCCGGTGGGCTTCGGGCATGGCGTGATTATGTCGGCGCGAACGTCTCGCGTCATGTGCAATCCCAAAGAGAGTGTCGGACATGACCAAGCGCCGTGATCCACTGTCCCTTGAGGACGCGGTTTTCCTCGCCCATGCCTGCCTGGGTGATTCCGGGGTCGAAGAAATCACCGGCAAAAGCGCCCGGCTGGTGCGCATGTGGTCGGACCCCGACGACGACGGCCACAAGATCCCGCTGATCCAGGCTCTGCGGCTGGATCGCGCGCTTGTGGTGCGGGGCGAGCATCCGTCCATCCTGACCGCCTACAAGGCGGAACTGCGCCGGGCCCATGCCGCCGCCACCGTGCCCGGCGACCCCATGGCCCGGCTGGTCGATGCCATGGCCGAGATGGGCGACCTCGCCGAAGAGCTGCGCCGCGCGCGCTGCCCCAACGGCGAGGGCGGCCGGCAGATCACTCCGGAGGAGGCGCGGGAAATCCTGCGCGCGCTGGGCGACCTGCGCGGCGAGCTGCTGGCGCTGGAAACCGACGTTGTCGCGGGGCTGCCCACGCTCCGGCCGGTCGAGGTGGCGTCATGACGGCGCTGCTGACCCTCGGGGGCTGTGCCCTGGTGCTGTCCGGGCGGATGGATCATCCGGCCGACGCGCGATTCCTCGCCGCCTGGGGCGAGGGCGCCTCCGCCCGCATGGCGGGCGAGCTGCTGTCGCAGAACCCGTATGTGCCCGACACCGTCAGCGGCTGGGGCTGGGCGAGCGGCTGGACCGAGACCTACCCGCTGACCGCGGCGCTGTCGCTGGTCGAACGCGGAGGGCCGTAGCCATGACCGGCCCGCGTGACCTCGATCCCGGCATAGCCCTGTCGCTGGCCTGCGGCCGGGTGCTGACCGGCAAGCCCCATGAGGATGATCGTGCGGCCCTGGCTGAAGCGATCTTCGCCGTTCCCGACCGCCCCAGCGCCGCGCGCGGGTTGGCTCAGGTCGCCACCGCCTGGTTGTCCGGCGACTTCGACAACCGGGCGCTGGTCGCCGCCCTGACCGTCTTCAACGCTCCTTTCTGCGACGGCAGGTCTGCCGGCCGTCGTCCTCATCCGCCGGCCGCGCCGGGCGCCCAGATGCCCCGCGCCGCCGCCACCCACGCCGCGAGAGTGGCCCAAGCCCTGGAGGATTGACCCATGTCCGCCACGTTGAACGCGTTCCTCCGCAGTGCATGCGAGGGACGCGAAGCCTCCGTTCGTGTCCGTGATCTGTTCAACGTCTACACTGCGTTCTGCGATTCCAAGCGCCTGCGGCCCCTGACGCGGGCCAACTTCGGCCGGCGGCTGTCCCATCACGGCTACCAGCCGCAACGGGATGGGCAGGGCCACACCTGGGTTGCGGGGATCGGTGTCCGGTCTCTGCCCGGCCTGCCGCGGGTCGCCCATCGCCCGGTGCTGCTGCTGCCGGAGGGGCTGACCGGATCGGACATCGAGGCGCTGTCCATCGTGGTGGGCGAGCTGGCCGCCGCGCGGAAGGCGGTGGACGACGGAGCGGCGGCCGATGACGAGCTGTCGCCCGGCACGCTGGACGTGGCCGGCGGGGAATACCTGTCCCATGCCGGCTATCACCGCCGGAGCGATTTCCCGGCGGGACAGCCGTCCGATTCCTGGCTGCTGGAGCCGGAGGACTGGCAGCCGACGAAGCCGATGGATGATGCCGTGCGCGGGTGCGTGTTCGGCATCGCCGCCGTGGCCTACCGCCTGCGGGCGGGCGAGCGGGCGGAGGGCTGACGCCATGGGAGACCATTGCACCATCGGATGGGTGGTCGCGCTCGCGCAGCAACTCAACGCCATACCGGCCAGCCTCAACCCGATCCGGGGATGCAGCCGTCTCAGCGAAGCCTGCCGGAACTGCTATGCCGCCGGCATCGCCCATCGCTTCGGTCACAAGGGCAACGGCGTCTATGCGGGCCTGACCGATCTGGACCCGAACGGCACGCCGAGGTTCAACGGCACCCTGCGGTGGGTGCCGGAGGTGTTGAGCACGCCGATCAATGCCAAGCGCAGCCGTGTGTATTTCGTCTGCGACATGTCGGACTTGTTCCATGGCAGCGTCGAACAAGACTGGATCGATCAGGTCTTCGCCATGATGGCGCTGTGCCAGCATCACCATTTCCTGTTGCTGACCAAGCGCCCGGATCGGATGCGCCAGTATCTGGCCGATCCAGATGCGCCACGCCGTATTGAAAAGCACGTCTTCGACATGGGCGTCCAAACCCGCCGCTCCAACGAACTGCATTACATCTTCACCGATCATCGGAGTGACGATCAATGGCTTCCCTTTTGGCCGCTGCCCAATGTCTGGACCGGTGCGACCGTGGAAAATCAAGCGGCGGCCGATGAGCGCGTGCCCGAGCTGCTCGGTGTGCGCTGATTTCTGCGTTTTCTATCGGTCGAGCCGATGCTTGGACCGGTGGACCTCACGGCGATTGAATGTCGTGAGGTGGGGGGCAAAGGAAACGCTCTGACCGGGCACTACTCGCGCGTCGGCCGTATCGAAGGAGAGCTGAAGTCTCTTCGGGTATATGGGGGGTGCTTGGGATGGGTGATCTGTGGCGGCGAGAGCGGGCCTAACGCACGACCGAGTAGCCGTCGATGGGTGCGGGCATTGCAAGAGCAATGCACTTCCGCGGGCCGTCCGTTCTTCTTCAAGCAGTGGGGCGAGTGGGAGCCGGCCGGGCTGTGCCCTGCTGGAACCGCCGGCCGCTTCGCCTTCGGCGATTATGATTTTGATCGGCCCCGCTTCCATCAGGTCGATGGCTTCCCTCGCCAATTCGACATGTTCGGCGCACGCGCCGTCCTGAAGCGCGTCGGCAAGAAGGCCGCCGGCCGGGTGCTGGATGGCCGGACGTGGAACGAAGTCCCGGAGGTGCGGCCATGACCGTCCCGAAGAAGGCTCTGTCCGTCCGTGCCCCGTGGTGGTGGTTAATCCTGCATGGCGGCAAGGACATTGAAAATCGGGACTGGCCGACGAACTACCGCGGCTCCGTCCTGATCCACGCGAGCAAGTGGTGGGGCACGACCGAAGTCCTGCTGACGATGCAGGAATTCGGCCCGCTGGCCGAACGTGCCGGTGCGCCGCGCGTCACCATGGAACAGGTCCGGCCCTACGGCGGCTGCATCGTCGGCATGGTCGACATCGTCGGCTGTGTCAGCGCCAGCGACAGCCCGTGGTTCTTCGGCGATTACGGTTTCCAGCTCGCCAACCCGGTGGCGTTCCGGGAGCCGGTCCCGTGCAAGGGCGCGCTGGGATTCTTCACGGTGTCGCCGGACGTGATGGAGCGTGTCCGCGCCCAGGTCGGAGGCAACCGGCCATGACCAGCGCTTCCTACCTGGGCGACCTGCGGCGGCTGGCCCAGGACGTCACCAGCCTGCACGCGGAGTGCGAGACGCTGCACACCGCCATCCTGTGCCTGCGCGCGGGCAGACGGATCGGCATCGACGTGCAGCAGCATCTGGCCTTGCGGCGGCAGATCAGCGACGTCGCCGCAAGCCGGCTGCCGCCCATCACCCTGGTCGGCACCGCCCTGGTGATGGTGCCGGCGGGCTACCGGCTGGAAACCACCACGGGCGACCTGCGGGCGACGATCAGCCGCGGGGGCCGGGCGCACAGCTCGTGGGGGTTCTTCTCTCTGGCCCTGTCCATCGCCGATGCCTGCCTGTGGGCGCATGTCCGCGATCTGACGGACGGCGGGGAGGTTCGGCCATGACCGAAGTTGCCGGACCGGAACTGTTCCAGGCGGCGGCGGCCTATGCCGCCCGCGGCTGGGCGGTGTTCCCGTGCGTGGCCGGGGACAAGCTGCCTTACAAGGAAAAGGACTTCTTCGAACACGGCGTCAACGACGCCAAGACCTCGCCCTATTGGGTGAAGCAATATTGGACCCGCTGGCCGCGCGCGAATGTCGGGCTGGCGGCCGGCGAACAGTCCGGCTTCTGGGTGATGGACGCCGACATCAAGGACGCGGTGGGCGACAAGCCGGCGGAAAACGGCTTCGAGACGCTCGAGATCCTGTCCGGCCTGTTCGGGGAGCCGCTGCCGGACACGCTGGGCCAGCATACCCCCAGCGGCGGCCGGCACTGGCTGTTCCGCTGGCCGGGGCGGCCGGTGAAGAACAGCGCGCGGTCGCGGCTGGGGCCGGGTCTCGACACGCGGTCGACCGGCGGGTACATCCTCGCCGCCCCGTCGATCCACCCGAACGGCGGCCGGTATGCCTGGATCGGCAGCCCGGATTCCACCCCCGTCGCGCCCGCCCCGGAATGGGTGATTCGGCTGCTGATGGCGGAGCCGGATGACTTGGAGTGGCTGCGCCTGCGCCTCGACGGTCGCGAGTTGCCGGCCTTCCTCGCCAAGCGCATCGGCCAGCCGGTGCCGAAGTCCGCCGCACGCGCTCCTTCGACCAAGACCGAACGCATCTCCGCCTATGCCCGCGCCGCGCTGGATGACGAGGTGAAGACCGTCCGGCAGACCGGGCCGGGCAACCAGAACAACGCGCTGAACGAGGCCGCCTTCAAGCTGGGCGGGCTGGTCGTGACGAACGCCCTGCCGGAAGACCTTGTCCGCCAGCACCTGATGGCGGCGGCGCTGGGGTGGAGCATCGACCCGCGCAAAGGCGGGTGGGACACGGCGCATCTGGAAAAGATCATCGACGGGGGCATAGCCGCCGGGCGGAACCACCCGCGCGACGTCCCTGATCCGCCGGAGCGCCAGCAGCGGCGCTATCAGCCCCAGCGCCGTCAGCGTGGCGGTGCTCCGTCGCCTGCCACGGTGGGCGTGCAGATGGCCGCCGGCCGGGCGGTGTGGAATGCCCGCGCCGCGTCGCTGACCGATACCCCCGCCGCGGCCTTCCTGGCTGCCAACGGTGTGGACCCGGCGACCGCCGGGCCGTGGTTCGGCTTCGGGGAGGTGGAGTACCTGCATGGCCCGGACGGGGCGGAGCCGGGGTGCATCGGCCGGTATCCCGCTCTGTTGGCCTGCATGGCGCGATGGCCGGACCGGGACGGCAAGCCGGAGGTGCGCGCAGTCCTGGCGACCTTCCTTGCGCCGGACGGCCGGACGATGGCGACCGTTGCCGATCCCAACACGGGTGAGGTGCTGCCGCCCCGCCGCCTGATCGGTGCGTGGCAGGGCGCGGCGGTGCGCCTGGGCAAGCTGTCGGGGGAGCGGCTGCACCTGTGTACCGGGGCGGTGATCGGGGCGCAGACCCGCAACGCCTATCCGGGCGTGCCGGTATGGATCGGCGGGCCGGTGTCGGCGCTGCTGCACATGGCGCTGCCGGAGGCGGTGCGCGACGTGATCGTGATCGGCGCGGACTCCGCGTCTGACGAGATGCGCGGCCGGGTCGCGCGGGCGCTGGGCGGTGATGGCCGGGTGACTGTGCGCTTCCCACCCCGCCGGGCGCGGAATGGGGGCGGCCATGGATGACGCTGCCGCCCGCCTGCTGGCCTTCCGCTACATGGCTTCTACCGACCGGCGGGCCGCTGACGTCTACCGCTGGTGCCGCCGGCTGCTGGGGCACCGTGACCGAGCCCGAGACTGCAACGCCCTGTGGTCGGATGCCTTCGACCTGCTGGTCGTGCTGATCGCTGATTCCGAGACTTTCGCCGCCGGCATCGCCCGGCGCGTGGCTGTGGCCGAACGGGCGGCGGCGAAATTCGACCAAGACCGAGAACGGGGGGTAGCATAATGGGCGGTCGAGTATTGTTGCGGGATAAAGGAAGTTTTCTGTCTCGCATTGAGCTTGCAAAAGCAATAGGCGTGGACCCTGACGCAATGAAGTGGTGGATAAAGAAAGGCTTCGTCAAAGTCGCTACCGTCCAACAAAATGGAGCGCGTCTTTTCGTCATGCCGCAAGATCGTGATCTGAGAGTTCTTGCTGTAACGCAAGCTCTGATTACGTGCGGCTTGGCTCACGATAAAGCCTTCCTCATTGCGCGAGCCGATCCGGCTTCTGCCGAGAAAATGTGTGCAGAAATGCGCGCCTTGATAGATCGAGCAGGTGGGCTTGTGGGATGACGCGCTCCCTCCCCGCCCCCCTCCTGTTCGATCTACCGGCGATTGGGGGCGACACTCCCTCTCGGGCCGCATCGCTGTCGGGCAAGCCCGCGTCGTGGCGCTGGGGCAGCCTTGCGCCAGCGGCGTACAGCCTGATCATGGCTGACCCGCCGTGGCGCTTCTACAACCGCTCCGCCAAGGGCGAGGCCAAGAACCCGGTGGCGCATTACCCGTGCATGCCGGTGGACGCCATCAAGGCGTTGCCGGTGCAGCAGCTCGCCAACCCGCGGGGCTGCCTGCTGTGGCTGTGGGGCACCTGGGCCATGCTCCCCGATGCGATCGCCGTGGGGGAGGCGTGGGGCTTCCGGTACGTCACCGGCTTCCCCTGGGTGAAGCGCACCCCCGCCAGCGGAAAGCTGGCCTTCGGCCCCGGCTACGTCGTCCGGGTCTCGACCGAGCATGTCACCCTGTGGGCCATCGGCGACCCGCCCTATGGGCCGGGCTGCGCGTCGGAACGCGGCATCCTGCTGGACGGTGGCGAAGCCCTGGACGCGGCCACGCGCGAGCATAGCCGGAAGCCGGACGAGCAATACGCCATGGCACGCCGGCTGATCCCCAGCGGCCCCGCGTGCGAGCTGTTCGCCCGCCAATCCTGGCCCGGCTTCGACGCCTGGGGGAACGAGACGGACAAATTCACGGCGGCGGATGCCAGGGAGGTGGCGTCATGACCCGCCGGCACCCCTCCGCGCCTCCCCCCGCCCCCCTCCAAACATGGGCGCCCGATGGGCGTGCCAGAGGCTTTCAGGTGCGCGATGCCCGATGACGGAGCCAAGATCGTGCCGGCTGACCAGCCCGACGCCCTGGAAGACCTGCGACAGCATATCGACGGCGCGGTCGCGGTCGATGCCGGCACGGGTGGCAGCGGCGTTGCCCAGCCGCCGGACGATGACGACGGGGAGCCGCCGCCCGACCGGGAGCTTGCAACTTATGATAAGTCCGACAAGGGCAACGGGGAGCGGCTGATTCAGCGGTTCGGCCGTGCCCTGGTCTTTGTCGATCAGAACGGGTGGGCAGTCTGGGACGGGAAGCGGTTCGCCTATGAGCTGGGCGAGGGCGAGGCAACCAAGCTCTGTCACCGCATGGTTGAGAAGCTGCGCGACGAGTTGAAGGAACTGCGCGACCTGGGGCCGCCACCGGCTCCGCCGACCGAGACGGAAGAGCCGGACCCGGCCATCCAGGGCAAGATGCGGCTGGAGCGGATCAAGGAATGGGAACGCGGCTTGCGCGCCTTCGAGGCGTTCGCGGTCAAGAGCGGCGACACCCCGAAGGTGAAGGGTGCGCTGGAACAGGCCCGGCCCTATCTGGCGAAACCGACGCGCGCGATGGACGGGCACCCCTGGTTGATGACGCTGGACAACGGCACTCTGGACCTGCGCCAGAAGCCGGACAGCCGCGCCCAGATGCGCCTGGGCGGCTTCCGCAAGGCCAACCTGATCACCCGGCTTGCCGGCGCGGCCTTCAACCCCGACGCGAAGTGCCCACAGTTCGATCGGTTCATCAATCGCATCCTGCCTGACGAAGAAGTGCGCACGTTCGTCCAGAAGCTTTTCGGATACTGCCTGACCGGTGACACGTCCGAACAGATATTTGTCATCTTCTATGGAGAGGGCAAGAACGGCAAGTCAAAGCTTGTCGACGTCATGCGGCACATCTTCGGGGACTATGCCGCCACCATCCCGGTGGCCGTTTTTCTCGACGGCAAGGACAAGAAGGCGGATGGGCCGAAGCCGTCGCTGGCGAAGCTGCCGGGCGTGCGGCTGGTGTTGATGAACGAACCGGACAAGGGCGAGGCGCTGTCGGAAGGTCTGGTCAAGGAAGTGACTGGCGGCGAGCCCATCGAAACCCGCAAGCTGAACAAAGACCCATTCGAGTATCGGCCCGAGTTCACGCCCGTCATGGTGACGAACCACAAGCCGATTATTCGCGGGCAGGACATCGGCATCTGGCGGCGCGTGATCCTCGTTCCATTCGAAGTGTTCATTCCGCCTGACGAGCGCGACCCAAACATTCTCGACAAGTTGGTCGCGGAGAAAGACGGCGTCTTCCAATGGCTGCTGGACGGGCTGTGGCTGTGGCTGGAAGAGGGGCTTGACCCGCCTGCGAAGATCCTCGCCGCGGTCGAAGAGTACAAGCGGGATCAGGACCCGCTGGGCGACTTCCTTGAAGCGGAAACCGCGCGGATGCAGGGCAAGCGCGTGACCGCGACCGCGCTGTACGAAGCCTATACGAAGTGGTGCGAAAGAAATGCGGTGGAACCGCTCAAACAAAACGGGTTCGGGCGAAAGATGAAGGATCGTGGACTTAGAACGATCAAGAGTTGCGGTATCAACGAGTATCTTGGCCTCTGCCTGCTGGACGGTCTGCCGCAGACGGCAGCCCCCCCGCCCCCGGATTTTTGACAACCGAGGGAGCGATCAGGCCGAGAGGGATAATCGCTGGACGGACCCTCTTGGGGAAAGGCGCGGAAATGCTGGGTTTAGGGATAAAGGGAGGACAGAGAGCGATTTTCGGCGGTGGCCCTCATGTGTGCGTGTGCGCGTGTGCGCACGGACGGGCGCGCGTATGAGCCACTGGCGAATATCTATCCCTATCCTCCCCATCCTCCCTAAAGAGAGAGTTTCCAAGGGTTTCAGAGAGATGGCAGCCCCGGCATTCCGGGGAGCAATTCGGGCAACGAGAGGGGCGGCGGCCATGGATGGCGGAGCGGTGATGTCCGGCAGGGGTGAAGATGGCGGTGACGGGCTGGTCACCGGCCGGCTGCGCGACCTGCCGGAGCGGGGCGACCCGGCTGTGCCGGGGCTGGTGTGCGGGCGTGGCTGGGTGGCGCTGATGTACGCCCGCGGTCGGCTGGACGTGGCGCAGCTTGCGGCGGCGGTGGACATCGGTCGCGGGCTGGCGACGGAGATCGGGACGGCGTCGGGGCTGCGCGCTATCGACCCGTCGCGGCTGGTGGTCGATGGCGGCAACCGCACCGAGCCGCCGTTGGCCCCGTCCGGTGGGACGGTGGGCTGGTCGCTGTCGGCTCCGACGCGACGGGTGGCGGACTGGCGCGCGTCGGTGCGGGCGTCGGGCAAGGCTGGGCTGCTGCGCGGCCGGCATGAGGCGCTGTTCCTCGACGTGGTGACGGTCAAGGTGCTGACCGGTGAGGCGTCGCCTGCCGCGCTGGACAAGCGCCTGGGCGTGCGGGAAGACCGGACGCGCGATGCCGTGCTGAAGGTGCTGGCGGGCTACGCCGCAACTTTCCGTCTCCGTGTTCCGAAAAATCCCTCTTGACGGACATGGGCGGTTTTCTGTTAGCCTCTCCGCTAGATTGAGGTAGTGCGCCCGGCCGGAGTAACTCTCCCGCCGGGCGCACTGCGTTTCGGCCCTGCCCAACATGCCCTGGAAACCGAAGAAACCCTGCGCCCGCCCCGGCTGCGGTCGATTGACCGATGGCCGCTTCTGCGATGCCCACGCTGCCGAAGACCGGCAACGCCACGACCGCGCCCGCCAGGACGCGCAGCCGTGGCGCGGCTGGTACAAGGTCAAATCGTGGCTGGACATCCGGGCGTGGCGGCTGTCGGTGGAGCCGCTGTGCCGCATGTGCTCGGAGCACGGCTTGACCGTCGCCGCGACCGTGGTCGACCACGTTAAGCCGCACCGGGGCGACCGCGCGCTGTTCTTCAACCGCGAGAACACCCAAAGCCTGTGCAAGCCCTGCCACGACGGGCCGAAACAGGCGGCAGAGCGGGCGGCGGCCCGCGCCGGGCAGCCGGTCCCCGGCCGCTCGGCCCGAGGGGTGGGGGGGGTCTGATCCTTGGAACCTTTCAGCCCACGGACCGGTGTCTCAAGGCAACGCGCGCGTTCGCGAAATTGGGAAATTATTTTTTTTGAGCGGCGGCAGTGACCAGGGGACGGAAGCCAAAGGCGGAGGCGTTGAACGCCCTTGCCGGCAACCCCGGACGGCGCAAGCGAGCGGCGGCCCCGGCGACGGAGGCCCCGCCTGCCGTCGCGTCGACGGAGCCGGTTTCGGAGTTCGCGCCTCCCGCCAGCCTGACCAAGGGCGAGCGGGAGGTGTGGTTGGAGGAACTGCCCCGGTTCCTGTCCACCGGCCTGGGGCGACCGTCCGACCTGACCACGTTCCGTGCCTACTGCGAGGCCCGCGCCCTGTATCTCCGGTGCAAGAAGGTGATCGACCGCAAGGGCATCACCTACTCGACCGAGACCGGCTATGTGCGCACCCGGCCAGAGGTGGGCGTGATGAACGCCCAGGCACGGCTGATGGCGAAGTACAGCGACCAGCTGACCCAGAACACCAAGGCGCGGATCAGCACCGCGGCGCAGCTCGGCGCCGCCCGCCAGTACCAGTTGCCTCTTCCAGATGCGGCGTCCCCGGCGGCGCATTCCTCCGATGCCACCAAACCCCAGGCGAATCATGACGATCCAGTCGGCTGGCTCCAGTGATGCCGTGACCGTCACCCCGCCCACCGAGGCGGAGGTGATCGCGTTCGCGGAGGCCCATGCTGCCGCCGTGGTGGACCGCCTGTGGGAGCGCTACGCCAACGATCCCCGCTTCGTCTTCGACAAGGCGGCGGCCGAGAAGGCGTGCGACTTCTTCCCCACCTTCCTGCGCCATTCGAAGGGCCGGCTGGCCGGCAAGCCTTTCCACCTGAAATATTGGCAACGCCGCGTCGTCAGCATCATCTTCGGCTTCAAGTGGGCAGCCACCGGCCGGCGGGTGGTGCGCCGGGCGTATCTGTTCATCGCCCGCAAGAACGGCAAGAGCACCTTCGCCGCCGGTCTGGCGCTGCTGCTGCTGCTGGCCGGCGAGCGATCGGCCGAAATCTATTCCGCCGCCGCCGACCGCGAACAGGCCAGCATCGTCTTCCGCGAGGCCGCCAGCATGGTCCTTGCCTCGCCCCCGCTTTCGCGCGTCTGCGAGGTGTTCAAGCGGTCCGTCATCTGTGCCCGCCTGATGTCAAGCTATGGCGTTCTGTCGTCCGACGCGGAGACGAAGCACGGGCTGAACCCCTCCGGCATCATCTTCGACGAGCTGCACACCCAGCCGAACCGCGATCTGCTGGACGTTCTGCACACCGCAGTGGGTGCCCGCGAAGAGCCGTTGGAAGCCCTGATGACCACGGCGGGCTCCCGCCGTCAGGGCATCTGCTGGGAGGTGCATGAGCAGGCCGTGCGGGTGCGTGACGGCGTCGATGACGATCCGTCGCTGTTACCGATCCTGTTCATGGCGGATGAGGCGGACGACTGGACCGATCCGCGCACCTGGGCGAAGGCGAATCCCTCTGTGGGCGACGCCGTGTCGCTCGAGTATCTGGCGCAGGAATGCGCCCACGCCAAGCGTGTGCCTGGTTATGAGAACACGTTCCGCCGCCTGCATCTGAACATGTGGACGCAGCAGGACACCCGGTGGCTGCCGATGGCGGATTGGCAGCAGTGCGCCGGCCCGGTCGGCTGGAAGGAGCTGGCCCGCTTTCTGTTCGGCCGTCCGTGCTTCGGCGCGCTGGACCTGTCCAGCACGACCGACATCACCGCCTGGGTGAAGCTGTTCCCACCGCAGGGCGATGACGATCCGTGGTTCATCGTCCCCCGCTTCTTCGTGCCGGAGCGCAATATCGACCTGCGGTCCCGCCGGGACCGGGTGCCGTACGACCTCTGGGCGCGGGATGGGGCCATGACAGCGACCCCCGGCAACGTCGTGGACTATGGCGCGGTGGAGATGGCAATCCGCGAGGATGCGGGCGCCTATGGCCTGATCGAAGCCCCCTATGACCGGTGGAACGCCACCCAGCTCGTCACCAACCTGACGGCGGACGGTCTGCCGATGGTGCCGTTCGGGCAGGGTTTCGCGTCCATGTCGGCCCCGGCCAAACGGTTCGAAGCCATGGTCGTGGGACATGAGCTGGCCCACGGCGGACACCCGGTGCTGCACTGGATGGCTGAGAACGTCGCCATCGACCGGGATGCCGCCGACAACATCAAGCCGAACAAGGCGACCAGCGGCGAGCGCATCGACGGCATCGTCGCCGCCGTCATGGCGCTGGGCCGCGCCA
Source organism: Azospirillum thiophilum (assembly GCF_001305595.1). NCBI lineage: Bacteria > Pseudomonadati > Pseudomonadota > Alphaproteobacteria > Rhodospirillales > Azospirillaceae > Azospirillum > Azospirillum thiophilum. The sequence goes on along the minus strand of NZ_CP012406.1, from coordinate 346,501 downwards.
TCGTCTTCGACGGCGGGGGACAAGGCGTCGAGATCCCTGCTGACTACGAGGTGCCCTTGGCATGATGACGATGTTTCGCCGCATCCTGGGGCAGGAACAGGACGAAGCCCCGGTGCGCAACCCGGCCGACGATCACTGGTACACCTCCGTCGACGGCGCAATCGCCTTCGCTGAGACCTCCGGTGTGGTGGTGTCGGCCCGCGCGGCATTACAGGTGCCGGTCGTGCTCGACTGCCTGAAGCTTCTGTCGGAAACCGTGCCGTCCCTGCCGCTGAAGGTGTTCCGCAAGCTGCCGAACGGCGGGCGGGAAGAATCCGATCAGCATCCGCTGGCGGACCTGCTGGCACGTCGCCCCAACGGCTTCCAGACGTCCTGGGAGTTCATCGGACAGATGCAATGGTGGCTGGTATGGCATCGCAACGCCTATGCCGAAATCGTGCCCGGCCCGCGCGGTGCGGTCGACCAGTTGATCCCGCACCACCCGTCGCGGGTCGCCCCGCGCCGCAACGGCAAAGACGTCTGGTACGACGTCGCCGACCAATACACCGGCAAGTCCCGTCGTCTGCATTCGTCGGAGATGTGGCACCTGCGGGCGCTGCCTTTCACCGACGACGGGCTGGCCGGGGTGCCGGTGCCCCAGACCAGCGGCAATATCATCGGGGCCGCCATCGCCGTTCACGCCTATGGCGCACGATACTTCAAGAACGGAGGGGAATCCGGCGGTGTGCTGGAAGCCCCTCCCGGCACGTTCAAGGCGGCCGAAGATCGCAACAACTACATGAAGGCGTGGCGACGCGCCCGGACCGGTGGCAACCAGCACCGTGACGCCATGCTCGAGCATGGGATCAAGCTGAACCGGCAGCAGATCGACAACCAGAAAAGCCAGTTTCTGGAGACCCGCCGCGATCTGGCGTTGGAGATCACCCGCATCTGGCGCGTTCCGCCGCACAAGGCCGGGATCATGGACAACGGGACGCGGTCGAACGTCGAACAGCAGTCCATCGACTTCGTCACCGATACCATGTTGCCGTGGCTGGAACTCTGGGAAAGCAAGATCAATGCGGACCTGATCCTCTCCTCCAACTTCTTTGCCGAGTTCAATGTGTCCGGTCTTCTGCGCGGCGACCTGAAATCCCGCTACGAAGCCTTCTTCCAGGGCCGTCAAGGCGGCTGGCTGTCGATCAACGACATTCGGAAGATGGAGAACATGAACCCCATCGCCAACGGCGACGACTATTTGCAACCGCTCAACATGGCCCCGGCCGGCAGCAAGCCGCCGGCCGCTCGGGCCGACATGCAGGCCCCCGCGCCTGCCGATCTTCCTGCACCGACCCACTGAGGGAATGCCGATGTCCGACCTGACCGACGACGGGGCGATGGCCGCGGAGCTGCGCTATGCCGACGTCATCCGCGCCGTGTCCGAAACCCCCTGGGCGATCATGCCCGGCATGCTGGCGGTCATCACCGACCTGCTGGCGTTTCGTGCGGCCGGCGGACGGCTGTCGAAGGAAGACATTCGTCAGCGGATCGCGGAGGCCCAGGCGGGCAAACCGGCGGCGGACAGCGCGCGGGTGGGCAGCGCACGGAGCGGGGCCATCGCCGTTCTGCCGCTGTTCGGCGTCATCACGCCACGCGCCGGCATGTTCGCCGACGTATCGGGCATGGCGGCGCTGGACCGCTTCCGGGCGCGCTTCCGGGAAGCCTTGGCGGATGAACAGGTCGGAACGATCCTGATCCGCGCAGACACCCCAGGCGGTTCGGTCGATCTGGTGCAGGAAGCCGCCGACGAAATCTTCAATGCCCGTGGAAAGAAGCGTGTCGTCGGCATCGCGGACACCATGGCGGCATCGGCTGGGTACTGGCTCCTGTCGCAGTGTGAAGAACTGGTCGTGACACCCTCCGGCGAAGTCGGCTCCATCGGCGTCTTTTCCGCCCACACGGAATACACCCAGGCCTTGGAAAAGGCAGGGGTCAAGACGACGCTGATCCGGGCCGGCAAGTTCAAGGCCGAAAGCAACCCCTATGAGCCGCTGACCGAAGAGGCGCGCGGAGCCATGCAGGCTCGGGTGAACGACTATTACGACAGCTTCGTCAAGGCGGTCGCCCGCGGTCGCGGGGTGAAGTCGGCTGACGTGCGTGGCGGCTTCGGGGAGGGACGTGTCGTCGGCTCCAGCGAAGCCAAGTCGCTGGGCATGGTCGACGGCGTCGCCACCTTCGAAGACACGCTGTCCCGGTTGGCTGGCCGCTCTGGTGGCAGCGGCTCGCGCAATGCGGTAGCCGACGACAGAATCCTCTCCTTCGTCTGACCCCTCTCACATCGCCTCCCCGTCCATCCCGCCCGCCGGCATCGGCGCGGCGGCCCTTTGTCTTGTCCCCGTGGAGTAGTTGACATGCCCAACCTGAAAGAGCTGCGACAGGCCGTTTCCGATCTGAAGACGGAAGGTCGCAAGAAGTTCGCGGAGCTGAACGCCCTCCGCGCCAAGGCCAGCCGTACCGATGCGGATGACGCGGATATCGCCAAACTCGACGGCGAAATCAACGCACTGGAAGCCAAGGTGGCGGAGGCGCAAGCCGCTGTCGAGGCGGAGGAAAAGCGTCTCGACCGCGAGCGTTCCTTCGCCCCGTTGGGCAACGAGGCGACCGAGGGGCGGGGCCGCTCCGCCGCGGGCGACTTCTCATCCAACGAGCCGAACCCGGCGCTGACCTATGGCTTCCACGACATGGCAGAATTCGCCATGGCGGTGAAACAGGCAACGCCCGGCGGCGGAAACATGGTGTCGGTGGATCAGCGCTTGGTTGGCGCCGGCCCCACCAATGTCCAGACCGCCAACGGGACGGACGACGGCTTCATGGTCCCGCCGATGTTCCGTGACGGCATCTGGGAACTGGTCTTCGACATGGAAGACATCCCGAGCTGGGTCGACGACGAGCCCACTTCCGCCCGCGAGGTGAAGCTGCTGGCCGACGAGTCGACCCCCTGGGGTGCTGGCGGTATCGAAGTGCGGTGGCGGTCGGAAGGCACCCAGATGACCGGCAGCAAGGCCCCGCCGGCTGCGCCGCGCTCGGTCCCGCTGGAGCCGCTGTACGCCTTCGTCACGGCTGACGAAGACCTGTTGGAAGACGCGCCCCGCCTCGCCAACCGCCTGACCAACAAAGCGGCCATCGCCATCAACTGGAAGATCGGCGATTCGATCATCTATGGCGACGGCGTTCAGAAGCCGCTGGGCTGGATGAAGAGCCCGGCCAAGATCGCGGTCGCGAAGAAGGCCGGACAGGCGGCCAAGACCATCGTCGTGGAGAACGTGCTGGACATGTACACCCGCCTGCTGACGCAGCCGGGTGATTCTCCGTTCTGGATGGCGAACCGGGACATCGTGCCCCAGCTCGTCGTGATGCAGATCGGCGTCACCCCGATGTGGACGCCGCCTGTCGCCGGCCTGAAGGAAGCGCCGGGCGGCTTCCTGCTGGGGCTGCCGATCCGCTGGAGCGAGCATGCGGAGAGCCTGGGCACCGAAGGCGATCTGCAACTGCTGTCGCCCAAGGGCTACTACATGCCGAAGAAGGCGTCCGGCATCCGCTTCGACACCTCCATCCACCTGTACTTCGACTATGGGCTTCAGGCGTTCCGCTGGACCTTCCGCCTGGGCGGCCAGCCGCACCTGTCCAAGCCGGTGCAGCCGGCCAAGGGCGACACCTCCAAGTCGCACTTCGTCACGCTGGCGACCCGCGCGTAACCACCCCAGCAGCACCTGAGGAACCACCATGACCGTGAACACCACCGTCCTGACCACTGCCCATGCGGCTGTGGTCGGCTCCATCCCCCCTCGCTCGCACGGACCGGGGGCGTCGTCCTGCACATGGGTCAACATGTCCACCTTCGCCGCCATCCAGGCGGTGGTGTCCACCGGCCTCCTGTCGGTCGGCGCAACCGTCAGCGCCAAGCTGGAGCAGGCGAAGGACGCCGCCGGCACCGGGGCGAAGGACATCACGGGCAAGGCCATCACGCCGCTGACCGAAGCCGGCGACGATGACAACGTGCAAGCGGCCATCAATTGCCGGGCCGCCGACCTCGACGTCAACGGCGGCTTCACCCATGCCCGCCTGACGGTGACCTCCGCCGGAGCCGATGCGAACACGACGGCGCTGGTCTTCGGCTTCGCCCCCCGCTACGGCACCGCCGCCGACAACAAGGCGGCGTCGCTGGTGGAAATCGTCCCGTGACCGGCCGTGCGGGCGGCTTTGTCGCCGCCCGCGCTCTGGAGTGAACGCCCATGGGTTTGAAGCTGATCACCCCGCCCGCGGCCGAACCTGTCTCCCTGGCCGAACAGAAGCTGCACATGCGCGTGGACGGTGCCGACGAAGACACGCTGATCGAAGCGCAGATCGTGGCCGCCCGCATGCTGTGCGAAAGCCATCTGTGTGCCGCCATCGTCACCCAGGTGTGGGAATGGACGCTGGATGGCTTTCTCCACCGGCTGGAAATCCCGCACGGGCCGGTGATGTCGGTCGACAGCGTCTCCTACGTCGATTCCGCCGGTGTCTCCCGCACACTCGACCCTGCGGCCTATCAGGTCGACGTGACCGAGCGGCCGGCGTTGATCCTGCCTGCCCCCGGCGCGGCATGGCCGCGCACCCGCGCCCAGCTCGCCGCGGTGACGGTGCGCTTCACCCTGGGCTTCGGCGATGCCGCGGAGGTGCCCGGCAACATCAAGTCCGCGGTGATGCTGCTGGCCGCGCATCTCTATGCCAACCGGGAGCCCATCAACATCGGCAACATCGTGAACGAACTGCCCTTCACCGTGGCGGCCTTGCTGAGTGCCGACCGCCAATGGGGGGTTGGGTCATGACCCGCCCCCTTCTGGTCATGGGCTTTGCCGCCTGCCTCTTCGACGATCTGAAGGCGCTGGGGCCGCTGGCCTGCGACGTGATGGCGATCAACCGGGCCGGCATCGTCGCGGACGCTGCCCTGGATCATTGGGTTTCGCTGCATCCTGACCAGCTCGCCGGCTTCATGGACCGGCGCGCGGCGCTGGGCAAGCCGGACGGCTTCACCGCCTGGGCGCCTGCCGCCGGGCCTGGAATCGCCTGCGTCACCACCGACGTGGAGCGCTTCGGCACGTCGGCCCTCTACGGCGTCCGCATCGCCCTGCATAAGCTGGGCTACCGGCGGGTGATCCTGGCCGGGGTGCCGTTCGATGACGCCATGCCCTATGTCGGCGGCGCGCCGATCCCGCAGCCGCTGATCGGGCATCAACGCGCGTGGCGGCTGGCCCGGCCGGAGCTGGCGGAGCGGGTCCGTTCGCTGTCCGGTTGGACCCGCCGCCTGCTGGGTGCGCCGTCCACCGCCTGGCTGGAGGCCGTCCGATGATCCGCATGGGCGAACTGGATCAGCGGGTGACGATCCAGGCTGAAGCGGAAACCCCGGACGGGCGCGGCGGCTACACCAAGGGATGGAGCGCCGTCGCCACCGTCTGGGCGCGCGTGCGCCCGCTGTCGGGCCGGGAGCGCCAGAACGCCCAGCAGACCGAAGCATCGGTCAGCTACGGCGTGGTGATCCGCCGCCGCACCGACGTCACCACCGCCTGCCGGCTGATCTGGAACGGCAAGGTGATGAACATCCGCTTCGTCGGCGAAGCCGGGACGCGCGATCCTTGGCTGTCGCTCGAATGCGAAGCCGGGGTGCCGGTCTGACCATGGCCCGCCGCCGCAGCCGGGTGAAGGGAGCGCCGCAGCTCATGAAGACGCTGCGGACCCTGCCGGACCTTGTGACCGAAGAGGTGAAGGAAGCGGTGTCGGATGCCGCCTTCGCCGTCTTCGCCGATGCCGTGCGCCTGATGCCGAAGCCGGGGTCGGGACACCCCTATTCCGATGGCACCTTGCTGCGCCGCTTCGCCGTCAAGTTCACCCAGGGCGGACTGGCGGCGCGGGTCGGATCGTGGGGCCGTGGCCGGGCCGCGCATATATCGCTGGTCGAGTTCGGAGTGCATCCCCACGACATCCCCATGCCGGATGGCAGCGTGCGTCACCACCCCGGTGCGCCGGCCCAACCCTTCCTCATGCCGGCCTATCGGCTGAACCGGAACAAGGCCATCGCCGGTATCCGGGCCGCCGTCATCCGGGCCATCCGCCGCGCGGCGGCCGGCGAGAGCGCGACATGGTCGCCGGAGCTGGCAGACGCGGCGGCCGAACAGATCACCGACGACCAGATCATCGAACTGATCGGATACCCGTCCAAATGAGCGCCGCCGCCGATCCCCTGCAAGCCGCCCTCTATGTCCGACTGTCCAGCACGCCCGCCATGGTGCCGGTGCTGGACGCGGTGCGCACCGGGCGGCCCAAGCCCTACGTCACCATCGGTGACGACGTGGTCACCCCCGGCCCCACGGTCGACGTGGAGTCGGAAGAGATCGTCACCACCCTGCATGTCTGGTCTGACCAAGCCGGCCTGTCGGAAGCCAAGGTGATCATGGGGCAGATCAAGGATGCCCTGCACAACCGGCCGCTGACGGTCGCCGGCTTCCGGCCGGTGCGGCTGCTGTTCCTGCATTCCCGCGCCTTCACCCAGCCGGACGGCATGATCCGTCACGGCGTCATCCAGTTTCAGGCGCGCATCGAGCGCCTGTAACCCCGGCGGCCCGCCGCCACCATCTGCATAGGGAAACCACCATGACCAGCACCCAATCGGTGATTGGAACGAAGCTCTATGTCGGCACCAAGGCGGTGTCGCTGACCGGCGACAGCTATCTGCGCGTCGGCATCGTCGAGAATTTCGGCGAGTTCGGCGACGAAGCCGAGGTGATCAAGTTCAACGCGGCCGACGAAGGCAAGGTCTACAAGTCCAAGGGGATCGTGGACCCCGGCAGCATGAACATCATGCTGGCCGACCTTGAAGGCGACCCCGGCCGTGAGCGGCTGGAAGCCGCGATGGGCGACCCCAACGCCTACAACTTCAAGCTGGAAAAGGACGATGCGCCGCGCGACGAAGACGGCCTGATCGTCGGCACCCCCACGACCTTTTATTTCCGCTCCCTGGTCGTCAGTACCCGCCGCAGCGTCGGCGGCTCCTCCGATACCTGGAAGCGCAACCTGAAACTGGAGCTGACCGAGAGCTACCAGTCGGTGCCGGCGGCGGCCAGCACCTGACGCGCGCGGGGCATTCCCTGCGCCTGGGGCCGGTGGCGAGCCATGCCGCCGCCGGCCTTGTCCATGTCCCACCCTGACACCCGTTCCCATCCTGACCGAAGGATCTCCGACCGATGTCCACCGCTCCGATCTACGCCCGCGGCGTCGTCACCGTCATCATCAACGGCGACCCCGTCGAACTGCGCTGCACGCCGCGCGCCGCCGCCGCCATCAGCAAGGCCACCGGCGGCATTCAGAACGCGCTGAACTCCCTCATCTCCATCGACTATGCCGTGTTGCTGGTGACCTTCAGCGCCGCGTCCGGCAAGACCGGCGAGGCCGCCGAACAGGCGCTGTTCGACTACGGCATCACGCCCATGGCCCGCGTGCTCTACCAGTTCACCCTGATGCTGCTGAACGGCGGGCGGACGGAGGAGGAGCGCCGCGCCGACGCGGAGGCCGCCGCCCAGGGAAACGGCGAGGCGCCCGCCACGACCGCAAGAGAGGCCGCCGCTTCCTGACGGTCGAAGCCTATCTCGACGATCTGGTCGAGCGCGTGCTCGGGTGCAAGGACTGGCCCCCGGACGTCGTGCTGGACACGCCGATCCCGCTGCTGGAACTCGCCGTGAAGGGCACGGTGAAGTTCGTGATCGACACCTCGCCCTTCGCCAAGCGCGAACCGGACGATGACGATCCTCCGCCCGACCGGGCGGAAGCGGGTGAAGACATCGCCGCCTTCCTGATCAGCAAGATGAAGGGCAAAGCGCCTCCCTGACCGGATGGCGCCTTGCTTTGGGGAACCCATGGCTGAAGACCTTCCTGGCCTTTCCGTCCCTATCGAAGCCTCTACGGCCTTGCTGCGTCAGCAGATGGAGGCGGCGGTGCAGGTTGTCGGGGGCACGACCGACCGTATCGACCGCAACCTGTCGAAGGTCGACCGTGCCTTCGACAGGCTTGAGGCCGCGGCGCGCGGCGTCACCCGCACGGCGGGAGCGGTCAAAAAGGACTTGGATTCGGCTGCTGCCGGGGTCGGGTCGGCCGCTGAACGGATCAACCGTTCCGTCGGCATCATCGGGCAAGGCGGCAGCACCAAGTCCCGCGCTGCCGACATCGAGGCATGGGGCCGGGAACTGGACCGGCTGGAAGCCAAGTTCGACCCGGTCACCACGGCCACCAAGCGCTATGAGGCGGAGCTTGCCGATCTGGAAAACGCCCACCGCGGCGGGATCGTGGTGGGAGATGCCTACCAGCAGCAGCTTCAGCGCCTCGCCAACGAATACGATCCGGCGACCATTGCCGCCCGCAAGCTGCGCGAGGAAGCCGAGAAAGAGGCCGCAGCCTTCCGGGTGCTGGAAGACCGGCTGGACAGCCATGGGGCCGCCGCGCGCAAGGCAGCGGCCGATCAGGCCGATCTGGACGCAGCTCTGGCCGATGGGCGCATTTCCTACGACCGCTACACCGGCCTGTCGCGCGCTCTGCGCGAACAGAACGGCGTGACGCAGGTCGTTACCCAGAACACCAAGCTTGCCGCCCACGAAATCACCAACCTGAGCTATCAGCTTCAGGATGCGGCGGTGCAGCTCGCGGGCGGACAAAACCCGCTGCTGGTGTTGATGCAGCAGGGGCCGCAGGCGACCGGTGCCGTGGGTGGCGTCGGTCGTGCCATGGCGCTGCTGACGTCGCCGGCCGGTGTCGCCGCCATCGCCGTGGGATCGGTCGCGGCCGGTCTGGCCCTGGTGGTCGGCGCGGCGGAATCGCATCAGCGCGCCATGGCGGAGGTGTCCACCGCCACCCGGCTGATGGGTGACCGCGTCGGCATGTCGGCCGATCAGCTCGAGCGGCTGGCGGAGCGGGCGGCCGAAAGCGGCTCCATCACGGTGGCGGCAGCCCGCCAGCAGGAAGCCGCCTACATCCGCGCCGGCAACATCGGCACCGCGTCGATGGAAAAGCTGATCGCGCTGTCGCGCGATTATGCCGCCGCGATCAAACAGGACAGCGACGCCGCCCAGGCCGATCTGGCCGGCATGTTCGCCGATCCCGTCGCCGCCGCTGAGAAACTGCAATCCTCGTACGGCATCCTGAATGCCGCGGAGATGCAGCATGTCCGCCAGCTTAAGGCAACCGGGCAGGAAGAGGCCGCGCGCGTTCTCGTCGCCGACAAGCTGGCCGTGCGGGTGCGCGGGCTTGCCGATAACACCACCACCTTCGCCCAAGCCTGGGAGCGCGTGGGCCGGGCTGTATCCGGAGCCTTCGATGCGGTCGGCAAGGCGGCCTCACCGGAGACGAACGCCGAAGCCATCCGCCGGTTGGAGCGCGAGCGGCAGCAGCTCATTCAGGCGCGCAATCTGGACCGCTCCCGCATCGACGCCGAAACCGGCGGCACGGCGTCTGACGATGCCGTGCCCGTCGACAGCCGCTTCAGCGCCCCCGGCATGGGCGGCAACGGTTCCCAGCGTCTGCAACAGGTGGATGCCGAACTGAATCAGCGCCGCACCGCGGAGGCCCGTGCGCGCGAACAGGCCGCCATCAGGAAGAACAATCAGGACCGTGACCGCTTTGGGGTCGAGGCGGCGGAAATCACCCGCGCAGCCCGTCCGCTCGGCACCCAGATCGACGACGTCACTGAGAAGGTGACGAAGCTGCGTCGCGCCTTCGGACCGGACATGGTCGGGGCTTCGGACGAGACCAAGCGGGCGCTTGGCGGCTTCGAGGCGCAGCTTGCCGACCTGCGGGCGGCGGAGACGAAGGGCGTCGACGTCGACGCCTATAAGCGCCAGCAGCAGGCCGCCGCCGATGCGAAAGCCGCCACCATGGTAGGAGTGGCGCGCGAACGCTTCCTCGCCACCGAAGGCAAGCGCATCGAGCTGATCGGCACCGCCACCAGCGCCACCGAACGACAGACCCAGGTCGATCAGGCCGGCGCTGCGGTCACGAACAACCAGACGGCGGCGATTGCCCAGCAGAACGCCCAGACCGAAGCATCGATCCGCGGTGCGGTGGCATCGGCCGATGCCTACCGTGATTCGCTCGCCGCCGGCATTGAGGCCGATGCCCGCCGGCAGGCCCAGAGCGAGGCCATCACCTCCGCCGTCGACGTCGAGGCCCGCACCCGTCAGATCGTCGCAGAGAAGGCGGGCGAGGAAGCGGTGTCGCTGGCCCAGGCGACCAAACAGCTTGACCTTGAAGCGGAAGCGCAACAACAGGTGGTCGCTGCCACCGATGACGGCATCGCCGCCCGCATGGAGGCGGAACGGGTTGCCCAGGTGGCGAAGGCGACCTCCGCCGCCCTCGCTGCCGCCCAGGCGGCGGAAGCCACCGGTAACACCGAGCTTGCGAAGAAGCTCCGCGACTTGGCGGCCGGCTATGACGCCGCATCGAAGAAGGCGTCGTCACTGTCCAAGATCGACGCGCTGAAGCAATACAATCAGCAGCAGCGCGACGGGCTCGAGCTTCAGCAGGTCGAAGCATCGCTGACCGGTGCGTCGGCCGACAGCCGTGCCCGCTCATTGGCCCTCTATCAGGCCGAAGTCGCCATCCGACAGCAGGGCATCGACGTCAGCAAGGATCTGACGGAGGAAGAGCGCAGGACAGTCGAACAGACCCGCCAGCTTGCCGCCCAGACGGTCGATTGGAAGATTGCCACCGATCACGCCCAGGATGCATGGAAGGGCGTGGGTGAGGCCATTGACGATGCGGTCGTGCGCCCGCTCGAATCGGTTGTCGATGCGCTGGTGAAGGGACAGGGCGAGGCGCTGAAGCTGGGCGACATCCTGAAGGCTTCCGCGGCGTCGCTTGTCGGCAGCGGCTTCCAGATGGGGTTGATCAACCCGCTGAAGAACGAGCTGGGCTTCGAACACTCGGCCAGCCTATGGGACCTGCCCATGTTCGGAGGGTCCGGACAGCAACAGGTTATCCGCAATAAGGACGGCTCCACGTCCTTCGCCCCGGCCGTCCAGGGTGCCGGTGGATCGTGGCTGTCCCAACCGGTGTTCGGACAGGTCGAAGCGCCGTCCCCCAGCTTCGTCGGCCCCATGCCGGCCGCCGAAGGCATCGGCGGTTGGAATCCCAGTTGGGGGCAGGTTATCCAGGGGGTGGGCGGCATTGCCGGCGGCATCGCGACCGCGACGCAAAAAGGTGCGACCACCGGCCAGATGATCGGCGGCGGCCTCATGGGCGTTGGCGGTGCCGTCGCCATGATCCCCGGTGGCGTCACCCAGATAGTAGGCGGCGTGATGATGGCGGCTGGCGCGCTGCTGTCGGCGGTCAGCGGCGCAAAGGATCGTGGTGATAAATACAGCATCAGCCACATCACCCTGGGCGCCAATGGCAAATATGCTTTGGGCGCCTACGCCCAGGACAACGACGGTGATCCGACAAGATTCAATGCCGATGCGGTGAAAGTCGCCAAGGGTCTGAATGATATTTCGGCACGGCTGAATCTTACACCGAAGGCTGGTGACAGTTACATCGACACCAAGACTAAATCCGCCGAAGAAGCCGCGCTTGAGCTGTTGAAGGGGATGGAGTCGGCCGTTCCCGAGGTGGCTTACGCCCTCGCCCATGAAACCAGCCTCAGCCTTGAAGAGGCACTGGCTCATCTGGAATTCGCCAACAGCTTCGACCGTCAGATTGCTGGTTTGCGCAGTTCCATCAGCGATCTTTTCGAACAGTTCCAGTCGGGCGTGGATACCGCGAACACGTTCGGCAAGTCATTGCTGGACGTGATCGACACCGCCCAGACGGTATTTACGATCACCGCCGGATCGAAGCTGCCGGGTTTCGCAACGGGTACCCTGTCGGCTCCATCGGGCTGGGCTGTCGTTGGCGAAGAAGGGCCTGAAGTCGTCCGGCTGTCCGGCGGCGAACGGATTTGGAACGCCCGCGAAAGCGCCCAGATGATCGCCGGAATGGGGCAAGGTCGCGATGATACCCTGATCCATTTGCGCAGCACGGACGAACTATCGGCGGTCCGTCGTGCTCTGGGCATGCGGGGCCGGGTGAACCCGGCCACCGGGTTGCTCGGTTTCGACGATTCGGGCGACGGCGTCGGTTCGGACAACAGCCCCGGCGGCGAGCGCGACACGCCGGGCAGCGGCACGTCTCAGGGCGACACGGGCAGCGGCTACGGCGTAGACAGCAATGGGAACAGCAATGACTCCGGTGGCTTTTTCGGTGGCTTCGTTGACGCTATCGGAGAAGCGCTTGACGGCATCAACGAAGCATTGAGCGAGGCTGTAGGGCTCCCGGCCCACGAGACACAAGCCCTCGCCGGCATGGTTGGCGTCATCGGAACGGCGGCCATTGGCGGCATGCGGGAAGCTGCTGCGACCCTTGGCGGTTTCCTGGAGTCCACTTTTGGCGGTGACGCTCCTTCGGAGGCCGGTCCGGGTGATCCGGGCGGAACGGCGAGCGGGAACATCGACCCTGGCGTATTGGAGACGCTGACCCGCCTGCGCGACGTGATCGCCGCCGATCCGAATGGCGAGAAGGCCAACGCCCTCATTGGCGCGGCGGCTGTAGGAGGCCCGCGGAACGCCACTGTGGCGCAGATCGCGGACGCGCCGTGGAAAATCTTCTCAGGCTCGCAGGACGATCCGCTCGGGGCTCTGGCCGAGCTGGACACCGCGGCGCAGCAGCTGCTCGCCAGCACCGGGCAAATTCCTGACGTCCTTCAGCGCGCACTGGACGGCGCGAATGCCTATGCGGCCGAGCTGGGGATTGCGCCCGCGACCGCAGCCCGGCAGATGCAGGAGGAGCAGGCCCGCCAGAAGGCCGATGCGCTCCAGATACAGTTCGACGCCGTCGGTCTGGTCCGCAGTCGCGTGTCCGAACTGAACGACATCGTGGTCGGCCTCGGAAACAACACGTTCAGCCCGATAGGCAAGGACTTCGACCAGCTCGCCGCGGACATGAAGAAGGCGGCGGATGCTTATGTCGCCGCCGGGCAGGCCGTGCCCGATGGCCTGTTCGGTGCCATGCAGCAGATGGAGGCGCTTGGCGCGGTCAGGAAGCGCCTGCTGGACGAAGTGGCCGGCGTCACCGTCGAGACCAGCCCGGAAGAGCAGAGGCTCGAGCAGCTGCGCGGTCAGTGGTCCGCCACCGCCACCGATCTGGTCAAAGCCTTCGCTTCGGTCGGTATTGTCGGGGACGAGCTGGCGGCCAAGCTGAACCAGGGCTTCAACAACGCTCTGGGGAAGGAACAGTCGTCCTACAGCGACAGCCTGGACACGACCTTCCGGAAGTCGAAAGGGGAGGAAGGATACGACTCGGCCGTCAGCCTGATCGACGCCTACAAGACGAGCCTGAAGGACGTCACCGCCCTATGGCCGGAAGGCACCGCCCGCGCCGACCAGATGGCGAAGGTGATCGGCACCCTGGTTTCCGCCATGGAAGGGTTGGTCAAGTCGGGCTCCATCACCAGCACCAGCCTTCAGCAGGTGGTCAGCGATTTTGCCGACACTCCGGCAGTGGTCACCGCCGCCGCCGCCGCGCTGAAGCAGCTCAACGACGCTGCGGCTGAATCCACCCGGCAGTTCGATGCTGGCGTGACCGCACGGGCCTTCTCTGCGGTGGGCAATGACCGGGCTTCCCAGCTCATCAGCCTGGATGAACAGCAGAAGAAGGAGCTGAAGGCATCCCAGGACGGCGGCTATGATGTGTCCACCCTTGTGCAGGTGCAGGCATCCGAGCGGGCCACCAAGGCGTTCGAGTTGGCGAACGCCGACCTGCTGGGCGCTTACGATCAGCGGATCGCCGCCGAACAGGATCTGATCACGGGGCTTCAGGACGGCGCTGTGGCGGTCGCCAAGATTGCCGATCAGTTCCAAAAGGCACGCGACAGTCTCGCGATTTCAGACGACGCGCCGATCAGTCCGCAGGAACGGTTGGCGGAGGCCGCGCGCCAGTGGCGCACGGCCCTGACGACGTTGCGGTCGGACAGCGCAAGCAAGGACGAAAAGGATGCCGCCCGCTCCATCCTGACCCAGATCGGCCCGACCCTGGTCAGCATCGAAAAGACCAACTCCGCCGGCACCGCCCGCTCTTGGTACGACACGGTGATGGGGGTGTTTGCCGAGCTGGGCGACAAGACGGCGCTGGGGGTCGACACCGCCGATCAGCAGCTTGAGGCGGCGCAGGATGCGCTGAAGGAGCTGCAAAAGGGGCGGTCGGAGGCGGCCAACGCCAATCAGAAGACCTATGGCGCGCTGACCGACCTGAAGAGCATCGCGGACCAGAGCAAAGCCGAGATGCTGGCGGCGTTGAAGCCACTGGAACGTTTGACCGGCACATCGAGCACCGCGCCGCACTACTCGGCTCCCGCCCAGGTCCAGGCGGCATGGGATGGGCTGTCGACTCCGCAGCAATTCGGCATCGCCCGCTCCATGGGCTGGGGCGGCCAAGTTGACGATGCCTTCAACATCTGGTTGGCGTCCTCGCCCGACCGCGCGGCGGCCTTCGGGACCAACGTCACGTCGATTGCCGGCGGCGCGCGCTATGGCGCACCGGACGACGTCCAGCGTGCCTGGGAGGCCCTGACGGAGGCGCAGCAGCTCGCCGCCGTGCGCACCTCCGGGTACGAGGGTGGGATCGATGCCGGCTTGAACGCCTGGGTGCAACTCGGCCACGCCGCTGCATTCGAGGCGGCGGTGCGAGCCCAGGCGCACACCGCCCAAGTGCCCGGCTTCGCCAGTGGCGGCTTCCATGCCGGCGGCCTGCGAGTAGTCGGCGAACGAGGGGCGGAACTGGAAGCCACCGGCCCGGCCCGCATCTGGACCGCCGATCAGATCGCCACCGCCATGGCCGCCGCCCGTGGCGAGCTGGGCCCCTCCGTTGTCGGCTTCCTGCCGTCCGGATTGGGCGGCTCCAACGGCATGGCCGCCCTGGTCAAGGCCATGGCGGCGGTGGGCGGCAAGATCGACAGCCTGTCGGACAAGATCGAGGGGCTGGCCCGGACCGAGGTGCAGCAGCAGGCCAGTATCGCGGCCGACCTCGTCGACGGGCTGACCGGCATCAAGGGCGAGGTGCAGGACCTGCCTCGCCGCATCGCCGGAGCCATGTGATGAAAATTCGCCTCTATGAACTTGGGACCTATCACCGGCCCGACCAGCATCGCCATGTCTGGTACCTGTGCGCCGGGTCGAAGGGCTACCAGTCCCGCGCCGACGACACGCCCGCGTCGGTGACGTGGCTCCCGCTGGTCGGGCAATGGGCGTCCGTGCTGATCCAAGCGGCCGGCGCGGCCGGCGGCACCGCTCCCCAACGGGACGATCTTACCCTGATCAACGTGCGGGCGGCAGACACCCTGCCGCGCTGGGCCAACGTCTTCGACGCCACTGCGGGGGTCTGGCTACGCGTGCCGCTCGGTCTGCGTCCGCTGAACCCCTTGCTGACCGATTATGTCATCCAGACCATCACCGAAAAGGAGGTGGACGACGACGACGCCTACAGCACTGCGGTGATTGTCTGGACGGCGCGGGCCGGGCTGCCGGTGCCGGAACGTACCAGCATCAAGCTGCCGCTCTACGACCGCCAAACCGACTTCGACGAGCCGGTGCAGACCGATCGATACGCCGGGACCGGCGGCTATGAGGGGCCGGCAGAGATGAAGGACGTGCTGAAGGAGGTGCCCTTGGGGCATGTCCCGATGGCATCGCCCACGTATCTGGGCATCATCGGCGATCTGCACCGCTGGTCGGTCGGCGGCGGCAAGCCGGTGTTCGATGTGCCGCGCGGCTGGTCGCTCGGTGTGCCAGTGACGAAGACTGCCGGCACGCCGTCATCGTCACAATTCGCCGTCGATCTGGCGACCGGCTTCCTCACCACCGCAGTGAAGTTCGAAGACTTCCGGGTCGAGGTGAAGGGCCGCCTGTTCGGCGGTGTCTGGAAGCGCTACATCGGCGATCTGGCCGCTGCCCTCGCCCTGGAGGCCGGGATCGTCACCAGCGTCGACGCGTCGGGCATGGATGCCACCCCGCGCACGGTGGGGCTGTATCTGCCCTCCGGCGATGGCCGGTCGCATAAGGATGTGCTGGACAAGCTGGTTGGGTCGGTGGCGCGGGGCCGCTGGTATGTGGCCCTGTCGGACGGCTTGGTGATCACCCGGCTGCCGCGCGCCGATGCCGCTACGCCGGAGCGGGCGTACAGCACCGTCAGCGGCTCCACCCCTGGCCTGAAGCCGCTGACACGGACCAACACCCCGCCGGCAAAACAAACGATCCTGCGCTATGCGGAGAACCCCAACCCGGTAACGCAGACCGCCCCGGACGCCACCGATCCCGCCGACGTGGCGCTGTGGACGCAGACGTGGCGCGAGGTGGCCGGGGAAACCGATGACGCCATCGTGGCCGCCTATGGGGCCGGGGCGAAGGTTGCCACCATCGAGACGGCATTGACGCTTCCAGCCGATGCGGCGGCCGAGCTGCCGCATTGGGAGGTGGAAACCAAGTCGCCGCCGCAGCCCTACGAGCTGAAGGTGCGGGACGGAGCCCCCGGTCTGTGGATCGGCGACGCGGTGTTGGTGTTCGACGACGTCGCCGGCTTCGAGAGTGGCGGCCCGCTGGTGCTCTATGGCCGGACGAATCGGGATCGCGGCGGCGGCGCGACCCTCTATGGGGAGCGCTGACGATGGCCGGGTTCTTCACCGACATCAACGAGGTAGCGAACGAGGGGGATCAGAACCCCTGCGAGGTGACCAGCAATGCCGCTTTTGCCGGCACAGCGCCACTGACTTCGCTGCTGACCACGCCCCTGGAAGATCGGGCGGTGTCCACCCGGCTGGGTGCGGTCGACAATCCGGTCGTTATCGAATTCGAGTGGGAATATCTGATCGACCTCGCCTATGCCGGTCTATTGCACGTCAACTTGTGGCAGGAATCCTTCTGCCGCATGGAGGCGTTTGCCGATGCGGGCCGGACCGAGAAGGTCGCCGACACCCGCTACCCCAACGGCCGGGACCGCCGGGTGATTCCCGGCCTGTACGATCCCCGGACCCTTCAGCCCGGCCTGCCGAACTGGCTGCGCGGCGGGCTGCGGAACAAGGACTTCAGGCTCTACACCACGAATATCCACGCCAACGTCAGCTTGTGCCGCGCCCGCGTCGTCCGCTGGTCGCTATGGGGCGGTGCCTACCAGCCGGATGGGACGGACGACACGGTTTACCGGGTCGGGCTGGGCTGGGCTGGTGACGGGCTGACGATCACCCGGCATGCCCCCGGTTCGGGCGACGGAGTAAAGACGAACACGGAGCTGACGGAGACGCCCGGCGGCGGCACCTGGGCGGAGCCGGGCATTCGCAAGCGGACGGCGACCATCGACCTCGCCCAGGTCAATGAAGGGGTGCGGGACAAGCTCTTCGACGCCGCCCACCGGGCCGGCAATGAAAAGCCCATCGTCTGGCTACCCGACGTCACCAGTCCGGAAAAATGCTTCCGCTATGGCGGACTGTTCCGGCGGGTGGGCGACCACGCCCATAAGTACATCCCGCCGCAGTTTGCCTCGACGACGATTGATCTTGTGGAGTGGCGAGAATGAGCATGCTTTCCGAAGCCTTGGCTCGTCTGAGGCAATACAATCTGAATCCGTTCAAGATCGACACCAATCCTTTCGGTCTGACCGGAACCGGTGGCACGG